>JAZNOJ010000001.1:0-42373 GCA_045580735.1 Candidatus Egerieisoma sp.
GGATAATTCCTTGTAATACATCTTTGATGCATCCTTACATGTAAAATCATGTATTAATTTTCCTATATCACTTTCATTATCTACATAGCTTCCATTTACATATATTATGTGCGAGCCATCTTGGAAATATTTATCCTTGCCGTCTATCTTTCTTATGATATGACACATTGCTTCGTTTTCTTTAAGCACATCCTTTTCTGTAATAAATATGACATATGAATCATGCAGATCTTTCATATCCTGTCCCTTTTTCAGCATACGCACATCTAACATACTGCTGTAAAATCTTGCTCTATGTGCATCTGCTCCCTTATCTGCTCTTTGCACCTCTATATCATAGAATTTTCCTAAAGCTTTCTTTTTTATTTGAAAATGCCACATTTATATGCTCTTTTATTAACGAGTTAGTGTTGCATTTAATGTCACTATTAGTTATATCCAATTCAGCTTGACTTTCATATAGAGCTTTAGCTTGTGATACTACATCATATTTGCTTACATTGTTTTCGTGCATTTTACTAGGGCTGGTATCTATATCTGAATCAATCACAGGCTGCATTTCATCTAAAACATCTGTAGCTACACACATATTTCCTTTATCTATATCATTTATCCCGATAAGTCCAGATAGAATTTCTAAAGACACACTTGCACTTATTTCCGAATTAAGCTCTTCTTCCCTTTCAGCCTGCTTAAAAGCCAATATTTCATCTAAACAATGCTTTTCACTATTCAATTTTTCAATTTCTTGGGAATCTTTCAACTGTTCATTCACAATAAACACATCCTTTATTCTGTAATTTAATTTCAAACAGAAAAACTGTGTTTTTGATGTGAACCTGCTAAATTAAACATTAAAACTACGATGACTAAATGAACAAATGTAATTCAGCTATACTACGGTAAATGCTCTGGCATTTTCCGATTTGAAATTGAATAAAGTTTATCACATATTGTCTTATCATGCAAATTTTCGGAAATATTTCCCGAGATATAAAAAAGCTACCGCACCAATTAATTTGATACGGTAGCTAATATTATTTTAGATCATTTAAGATTTAATTTTAAACTATAAATGATTTGTATTACAAATAGATTTAAGGCAATAAAATTATCTTATAAATTGCAGTATATAATCTCCACTAATTTAGGCAACTTTTAATTTAAAAAATTGAAGGATGCATAATATGAAAAAAACATAGGGCTATTTTCGTCTTGAAATTTTGTTAAAGATATAGTATAGTATAGACAATAAAAAAACGGAGGCGATAAATATGATAAAAGTATTTTACGGCAGAAAAGGCATGGGTAAGACCAAGAAAATGATAGAAAATGCAAATGATATCATTAATACAGCCAATGGTAACGTTGTATACATTGATGATAGCAGTGAGCTTAGTGTTAAGCTATCACATAAGATTCGTTTTGTTGACATAACAGAATATCCAGTATATGGTTCTGAAGCATTTCTTGGATTCCTTTGTGGAGTAGCATCACAAAACTATGACATTGAAACTATCTTTATAGATGGATTGACATATATTATTCACCAAACACCTGAATCATTACGCGAATTTTTTGATGGTCTTGAAAAGATTTCATCTAAAAATAACGTAAGCTTTTACATCAGTATTAATGGAGACGAGAATGCAATTCCTGACTTCATTCAAAAATACGTATAAGAGAAGCACATATGCAACAAGTCGGAGTCCATTTATTGCAAAGCAATGCGGAACTAGACAATGAATACACCTACCTCGTAGATGAATCCCTTATTGAAAAGGGTGAAATTATACGGGGTAGTTTTGTCGATGTGCAATTTGGCGCAAGAAAAAAACTTGAAACGGCATTCATATCATCAATAGGAGATAAATATATTCCAGAAAAAGCCAAATATAAAATGAAAGAAATAACGGCTGTAAGTAATATAAGACCGCCTCTTACACCTTTGGAACTGGAAATAGCAGAGGAAATGTCGAAACGATTTTTTTGTCCTATAGGAATGTGTGTAAAGTGCCTTGTTCCGCCCAAAGCACCAAAAGGAAGAAGTGTTAATTACGCAAGATTGTCGTTAAGTCAGGATGAAGCGGATGAGCTTATCCAAAGTGGAAAATTAAAAAATATATCACAAATAAGAATTATAGAAAATTTAAAAATTTCAAGACAAAGAGTTTTAGATTTAACGCGTGATGTCGGATGCACAAGTGCAGTAGTAAAGAACCTAGAAAAAAAGGGATATCTTGTTATAGAAAAAGGCCATGATACAGAGAATGTGCTTACGGAAGGGAACATACAAAGCTCACTTCCAACATATAATGAGCATATATTAAACGATGAACAAAGACAAGTATTTGATTTTGTCAAGAATCTTATACAAAAGGGTGAGTTTTCAGAGGGACTGCTTCATGGTGTAACGGGAAGCGGTAAAACAGAAATATACATGCAGCTTATTTCTTATGTGATAAAAAACAATGGCTCTGCAATATTATTGGTTCCGGAAATTTCATTAACGCCTCAAATGACAGCACATTTTAATAATCGGTTTGGCAATAAGGTAGCAGTGCTTCACAGTAGATTAAGCGATGCACAAAGAAATATTCAGTGGCAGAGAATAAAGAATTCCGAGGTTAGTGTTGCGATTGGTGCTAGATCTGCAATTTTTGCTCCATTTGACAACTTAAAGCTTATTATTTTAGATGAAGAGCATGAACCTTCTTATAACTCAGAAGAATCTATGCCACATTATCATGCCGCAGAGGTGGCGGAAATTATTGCAAAACGCTTTAATGCGACCGTTATTTATGGCTCTGCAACGCCGAAAATCGAAACTTATTATAGAGCTATAAATAAAGAAATACATTATTTGCCATTAAAAAAACGTGCAAGTAATTCAAAATTACCGCAGGTTATAGTGGAAAATATGACAGAAGCTAGAATTAATGGTGAAATAAGTAAGGATGAAATATTTACACAGAAACTAAAAGAGCATATTCGTAATAATTTAGATGAAAAAAGGCAGTCAATGATATTTGTTCACAGGCGAGGTTATTCAGGACAGCTTTTATGTATGGGCTGTGGAAAAACCATGAAATGTAGCTTATGCTCTTTGCCTCTTACGTATCATGAGCGTGGAAATAGATTGATTTGTCATCATTGTGGCAGAACAGCACCTGCGCCTGTTGCTTGCCCGTTTTGCCAAAGTGAAAATTTTGAAAAAAAAGGAATTGGAACACAACGTGTAGCAGATGAACTGAGCAGAATTTTTCCAAATGCTAAAATATTACGAATGGATACCGACACAACCTCGGTAAAGGGTGGCCATGAAAATATATTAAGAGCATTTGCAGGTGGTGAGGCTGACATATTGGTAGGTACGCAGATGATCGCGAAAGGACATGATTTTCCAAATGTTACTCTAGTTGGGATAATCTCTGCAGATAGTCTTGTAAATATGCCGGATTTTAGAGCACAGGAAAGGGCTTTTCAGCTTTTTACACAAATGGCCGGCAGAGCAGGGCGCGGCTCAAGCTTGGGCAAGGTGATTATTCAAGCATATAATGTTGATGATTATTCAATTACATCAGCAAGCTGCCATAATTATGAAGAATTTTACAAGAATGAAATAATAGTTAGGGAAAATTTAAATTATCCACCTTTTTCTGCATTAGGTATTGTAAGGTTTGCAGGCATTGATGACAGAGAAGTATATAGCATTGCAAACGAGTTTTGTGGTAAAATGAAAAAGCTCGATATTGAGGGCTTGGAAATTTTAGGACCAGCAAGAGCAGACATTCCTAAGGTAAATAATAAATATAGATGGATTATAACATTAAAAGCAAAAAAGAGACAGATGATAATTGATGCCTTAGAGAATGTGGCATATAGCAAAGAGCTGCTTAAAAAATTAAAAAATAATACTTCGATGTCAATAAATTTTATTGGGAGGTAATTTTAAATGGCAATTAGAATTGTAAGAAAAGAAGGCGATGAGGTTCTTCGTAAAAAATGTAAGCTAGTAAAAGAAATTAATGAGAACATTTTGCAGCTTATAGAAGACATGAAGGATACTATGTATCAATATGACGGAGTTGGACTCGCTGCACCTCAGATAGGTATATTAAAACAAATAGTAGTTATTGATGACCGAGATGGTGGGGAATTTACATTGATTAATCCTGTAATAACTAAAATGGAGGGAGAGCAAGAAAGCTGCGAGGGTTGTCTTAGCCTACCTGGTTATAGGGGTAATGTTATGCGTCCTCAAAAAGTAACTGTTGAGGCTGTTTTTCCTGATGGAAATGAATATACAATAGAGGCAGAGGATTTTTTGGCAGTGATAATGTGCCACGAAATAGACCATCTTTCAGGTGTTTTATATAAGGATAAAGCAGTTTTTTATGAGAAAATACCTGAAGAAGAGAATTAATCGGAGGAAATAATATGCGAATAGTATATATGGGAACGCCGGACTTTGCGGTTCCATGTCTTGAAATGCTTTTAAAAGAAGCTGATAAATATCAAGTGGTATGCGTTGTTACAAAGCCGGATATGCCTAAAGGTAGAAAATACATTATGACGCCGCCACCTGTAAAGGAGGTTGCACTTCAGGCTGGAATTCCTGTATTACAGCCCGAAAGTGTTCGTACAGCGGAATTTGTGGAGGAATTGAAGGCATACGAGCCAGAGCTTTTCATAACCTGCGCTTATGGAAAAATACTTCCACAGGAGGTTCTTGATATCCCGAGCATGGGCTGTATCAATGTTCATGCCAGCCTACTTCCTAAATATAGAGGCTCTGCTCCATTGTGGCACGCAGTAATAAATGGAGAAAAAGAAACTGGTATTACAACCATGATGACAGATATCGGTATGGATACAGGAGATATTTTATTATCAGATAAATTTGAAATAGAGGAAAATATGACAATGGGAGAGGTGCACGATGCACTTTCGATATTGGGATCAAAAACATTAAAAAATACACTTCAAAGCCTTGTAGATGGAAGCTTGAAAAGAGTTCCTCAAAATAATGATGAAGCATCATATTCTCCACCGATAAATAGAGAAACCGGAAAAATCGATTGGAGCAAGAGCTCGAAGGAAATTCATGATTTGGTAAGAGGTACAAATCCATTCCCTGTGAGTTATTCTTTTAACGAAAAGGGTGAAAAGATTAAAATATGGCAAACCCAAAAAACAGATATTAAACGTCCTGATAACAAGCTCCCGGGAGACGTTGTTGATTCATCAGCTAAAGGGATATTTGTTGCAACAGGAGACGGAGTTTTGCAAATAGTGGAAATTCAGGGTTCGTCTGGAAAGAAAATGAAAGCCGGAGATTATGTCAATGGACACACAATTGAAAAATTTACTTGATTTAAATAAGAATGATATTGAAGAGATAGTTAAGTCATTTTCACAGCCTAAATTTAGAGCAAAGCAATTATGGGAGTGGCTATATAAGGGTGCGGATTTTTCGCAAATGTCAAATTTGCCTGACAGCTTCCGTCAAAAGCTTGAAGAAAGATATATCACAGGAAAGCCTGCAATACAGACGAAGTTTTGTTCTAAATTAGACGATACAGTGAAATATCTTTTTAGATTAAATGATGGAAATTACGTTGAAAGTGTTTTAATGAAATATAAATATGGTTATTCGGCATGTGTTTCTACTCAGGTAGGATGCAAGATGGGATGTACTTTCTGTGCATCTACACAAGCAGGCTTTGTAAGAAATTTGTCATCTGGTGAAATTTTAGGACAAATAATAGCTATGAATGTAGATTCTAATATTAGAATCGGCCATGTAGTTTTAATGGGAATAGGTGAACCATTAGATAATTATGATAATGTGCTAGATTTTTTGAAGAAAGCACAGAGCCCTGATGGATTGGGTATAAGCTATAGAAATATGTCATTATCAACGTGTGGTTTGGCAGATAAGGTTATTAAGCTGTCAGAGGAAAATTTACCTATAACATTATCTATTTCACTGCATTCTCCGTTTGATACGCAAAGAAGTGACATGATGCCTGTGAATAGGAAATATCCGCTTGACAAATTGTTAGATGCGTGTAATATTTATATTCTGAGTACGGGTAGGCGTATCACGTATGAGTATGCTCTTATTGAAGGAGTAAACGATACAAAGGAACACGCAGATTGTCTCGTTTCACTATTGAAGGGTAAGCTGTGCCATGTTAACTTAATACCGGTTAACAAGGTAAAAGGAACAGGATACGAGAAGGCGTCGCAGAAAAATATAACGGCTTTTCAAGCTTGGCTTGAAAAAGGTGGTGTCAATGCCACAATCAGAAGAACATTAGGCCAGGATATAGAGGCTGCATGCGGACAGCTTAGAAGAGAACGAATGGAAATCGGGGGCGATGAAGAATGAGGTTTTATGCTAAAAGTGACAAAGGTCAACAAAGAAAAGTGAATCAGGATAGCTATGGTTGTCATATATCTACCGGTGATATAGGCTTTTTTATTGTAGCCGATGGCATGGGCGGTCATAACGCAGGAGAAGTGGCAAGTGCCCTTGCTGTGGAAACCTTTATTAATTCAGCTAAAGAAAATGTCAAGGCGACTGACCTCGATAGCCTTAGAGACTTTATTAGTGAAAATTTAAAAAAAGCAAACGAAACAATTTTATATAAAGCTTCATTATCTTACGAACAAAGAGGTATGGGAACTACAGCAGTAGTTGCAATTGTAAGTGATGGCAAGACCATAATAGGTAATGTAGGTGATAGTCGTGCTTATCATGTAACTCAGGGAAAAATATTACAAATTACATCTGATCATTCATATGTTGAGCAGTTACTGAAAGCAGGAAGTATAGATGCAGAAGAAGCAAAAAATCATCCCAGACAAAATGAAATAACAAAGGCTATTGGGGATAAGTATTATACAATGCCAGACTTTTTTGAATGTGATTGTAATAGTGGCGATGCGTTGTTGCTTTGCTCTGATGGCTTAAACAAAATGATTTCTGATACTGAAATATTAGATATAATTACATCTAATGATGAGCCTGAAAAAATATGCGATACTCTTATTAAGGCAGCCAATGATGCTGGGGGAAGAGATAATATTACGGCAATTGTAATATTATTCTAAGTGTGATGGATTTCTAATCGGAGGTTATTAATGAACGATTTAAATGAGGGCTATATTCTAGACAGCAGATATGAAATACATGAAAAAATAGGTGAGGGTGGAATGTCTGTTGTGTATAGAGCAACAGATACTTATACATCTGATATAGTTGCTGTGAAAATTCTTAAACAGGAATTCAGCTATGATGAGGAATTTATAAAAAGATTTAAAAATGAGGCGATGGCAGTTCAAGAGCTTTCTCATCCTAATATTGTTTCAATTTATGAAATGGGAAGCGATGAAGATGTCCATTATTTGATTATGGAGCATATAGATGGTATTTCGCTCGATGAGCTTATTAAAGCAAAGAAAAAGCTTCCTTGGCGAAATGCTCTTAATATTTCTGCACAAATTTTGTCTGCAGTTGATCATGCTCATTCGCATAAAATAATTCATAGAGATATAAAGCCATTGAATGTTATGATTACAGTGGATGGCGTTGTGAAATTGACAGACTTTGGCATAGCTAGAGCTGTATCTTCAGCAACAAAATCAGCATCAAATGATAGTGCAGGCTCTGTTCATTATTTATCACCAGAACAGGTAAGAGGCGGCTTCGTTGATGAACGATCTGATGTGTATTCAATAGGTATTACAATGTACGAAATGGTAACAGGAAAAGTGCCATATGATGGTGACTCACATGTCACGATTGCATTAAGACATTTAGATGGGGATATGTGCCCACCAAATGAGGTTGATCCTACAATTCCTCATGGAGTAAGCGATTTGATTGTTTTAGCTACACGTAAGGAAACTAATAAGAGATTTCAATCGGCAGGCGAAATGTATGAAATGCTCATGAAGGTTATGAGAAATCCATACATATCTTTTTTAAATGAAAATAGTGGAAGTGCTAACGAAATAAATATAGAATATGATGATTCAGACTACGATACAAATCTCAAGGAAGATAGTGAGGGTGTAGTTGAGTTTGAAGAAGAAACAGAAAAAAATGCTAAAATAAGGAATATTTTAGTAAAATCTATTACGTATGTAATAGCAGCACTTGTTTCCGTAGCAGTTATTATATTTGCGTATTCAATGCATTCAAGTATAAAAGAAAGTCTTAAAGCAGATGTAGTTTACAATGCTGGAAATTATGTGGGAATGCCTTCTGATGACGTTATACAGAGCTTAGAAGAACAGGGCTTTGTAATAGAAAGTGTTTTAGAAACAAATACCGAATATCCAGTTGGATATATCACAAAACAGTCTGTTGAGCCAAATACAGAAATTGAAAAGGGAGATACGATTGTTTTAAGCGTAGCAGCTGAAGAAGGTTCCTTTATAATGAATAATTATGAAGGTGAAGATTATAAATATGTTGCTGCCGAGCTTGAGCTTCAAGGATTAATTGTTGTTGAAAAAGAATTAAATAGTGTAAAGTATGCTGATCGTCAAGTAATAAGAACGTCTCCGGGTACGGGAAGTATTATTTCAAAGGGTGATACTGTGACTATTTACAGAAGTACAGGGGCCGTTGATTATTATACGACGCTTGTGCCTAATTTGAAAGGAATGACTATTGATGAGGCAAGGACTGCTTTGGATAAAAATGGCTTGAAGCTTGATATGGTATATCCACAGCCTTATTCTACAATAGAGGGAATTATTTTTACATATACGCCTAGTCCAACAGCGACTCCTTCAGCATTTCCGATAATTGGTGTAAATGTTCAAGCTCAACCCGAAGCGATGCAAATGAATTTTAATGCACAGCCATTAGACTTTATGCAACTAGAGTTAGGTGAAATTGATAATAATACAGCTACCAATGATGGTAATATTCCAACACCAACTGTGACTGCGAGTACAGAAATGCCTACAACGACGCCAAGTGATTTTTCGACTTCTACTCAAACCTTTGAGTCTACAACACAGCCGACGTTGATGCCTACTCAGACACCAATTGTTACAATGGAACCAACTCCAACACCAACGCCACACGTTTATTCGTCAGCTAGGGTTGTATATCAATATCCTGCTGCGGGAACTACTGTTACATCTGGAGAGTCAGTGATTTTATACTTTTATGAAGATATATTAAGTGTTCTTCCAAGAAAGGAAGTATATTTTGATTATCCTAATTATGATAAAGCGCCGGTAAACTCGAATAATCAAAATGCTACAGAGGGATTAAATATTGATCCTATAGAAGGAGATAGCTGTTCAGTAATAGTTAAGGCTTATGTGGGTGGAATTGAAGGAGATTATTTTGAAGAAATAATCTATCAAATAGATGAGATAAAGAAAAATAGATTCCCGATAAGGCTTAGTGTACCAGTATCTCTAAATGGAGAGCCAACAAAGGTATATGTATATTTGGGAGATGTTGGTGGAACTACTGAACTTATAGAGATGATCAATGTATATGAGTAAGGGTGTTATTCTAAAAGGTATAGGAGGATTATACAGTGTATGGTCCGAGGATAATAATAAAGTTTATTCTTGTAGCGCCAGAGGTATTTTGAGAAAGGATTTGAAAAAGCCTCTTATAGGAGATTGTGTTATTCTGGAGGAATTTGATGACATTAATAACAGCGCTGCAATTACAGATATTATTTTAAGAAGAAATGAATTGAAAAGACCTGCCGTTGCAAACGTAGATAAGCTGTTGTTTGCGGCGGCTTCTTCTAATCCAAAGCCTGATTTATTTTTGCTGGATAAAATGATAATTTCAGCAGAAATGAAGAATATAGAATTTGTTTTGATGATTAGTAAATCAGATCAGGATATAAAATATGCAGAGGAATTATACGCTCAATATTCTCCAGCAGTGAAGTGCTTTGTGACTTCTGTAGATAATCCGGAAACCTTTAAAAACGTGGCATCATATATAGATGGATATACAACAGTGGTAGCAGGACAATCAGGAGCAGGAAAGTCAACATTTGTAAATAATATTTCTGGTCGTCTTTTGATGGATACAGGCGAATTGAGCGAAAAGACGGGTAGAGGAAAACATACAACAAGACATTCGGAGCTTTTTAAAATAGAGAAGGGTTTTCAAAAAGCGACATTTCTAATAGATTCACCTGGTTTTAGTATGCTAGAGGCAGATCAAATGGAACCAAGGGACTTGCAGAAATACTACCCCGAGATGTATAATAATAAAGGAAATTGCAAATTTCTTGATTGTAGTCATACTGGAGAGCCAGAATGCTTTCTTAAAGAATTACTAAAAGACGGAAAGCTGCATCAAGAAAGGTATAAGAGGTATATTACCTTATATAAAGAACTAGAAATAAAATATAAAAACAGATATAAATAGAACCATTATTTTGGAGGATGATAAAATGAAAATTCAAATTGCACCATCAATTTTATCAGCAGATTTTGCTGAGCTTGGAAAAGGTATAGAAATGATAGAGAAGGCCGGAGCAGATTTGGTTCATATCGATGTAATGGACGGGCACTTTGTTCCAAATATTTCTTTTGGTATGCCCGTTATAAAATGTGCTAGAAAAGTTACAAAGATGCCATTTGATGTCCATCTTATGATAGAAACACCTGATAAATACATAGAGGATTTTGTAAAAGCCGGAGCCGATATAATTACTGTACATCAAGAAGCATGTGTTCACCTTAATAGAACAATACAGCTTATTAAGAAATTTGGTGTAAAGGCTGCAGTAGCTTTAAATCCAGCTACACCTATATCTACTTTAGAGTATATTTTACCTGATGTAGATATGGTTTTATTAATGTCTGTTAATCCAGGCTTTGGAGGACAATCGTATATTAAATCTACAACAAGAAAAATTGCTGATTTAAGAAAAATGGCAAATGATATGGGGCTCACTGATTTAGATATTGAAGTAGATGGCGGTATTGACACAGTGACATATAAAGAGGTTGTAGAGGCAGGAGCTAATATCTTAGTAGCAGGAAGTGCTGTTTATGGTGCAAAAGATCCTGAACTCGTAATAAAAACCATGAAATCGTAAAAAGGCGGTATAAACATGTTTTCAGAAAGAATAGTTAATAGCTTAGCAGGTGGCTCGGCAATAAGAGCTATGTTTGAGCAGGGAAATATTTTAAAACAAAAATACGGTGCAGAAAATGTATATGATTTTGCACTTGGTAATCCTGATCCAGAACCTCCACAAGGGGTAATTGATGATTTGAAAAAATATGCATCAGAGCCTGGGATTCACAAATATATGCCTAATGCCGGATATCCAGATGTCAGAACAAAAATTGCTTCATATATGAAGAATGAAACTGGTGTCGATTTTACAACAGATAATATTATAATGGTTACCGGAGCAGCTGCGGGTCTTTCAATAACAATGAATTCCATTTTAAATCCAGGAGATGAGGTAATAGTAATTGCTCCATTTTTTGGAGAGTATAAAGGCTATGTTGGTAATTTTGGAGGAAAAATTGTAGCAGTACCATCTATTCCAGGTACATTTCAGCTCGATGTGGAAGCGATTGAAAAGGCTATCACAGATAAAACAAAGGCTATTATATTAAATTCACCAAACAATCCCAGTGGTGCGGTATATGATGAAGATAGCCTCAAAAAATTAAGTATAGTCCTCGAGGATTCTAAGAAGAAATTAGGAAATACAATATATGTAGTTTCTGATGAACCATACGTAAAAATTATTTATGATGGAGTAAAGGTTCCTCCTATCAGTAAAATTTTTAAAAACTCTATTGTAGTTAATTCCTTTAGTAAATCTCTTGCACTTCCAGGAGAACGTATTGGATATGTTGCTGTTAATCCAGCTATTGAAGATTCAGATGTACTTATGAATGCACTGATTTTCTGTAATAGAACACTGGGCTTTGTTAATGCACCGGGCTTATTCCAAAAGGTTGTGGCAAATCATCTCGAAGATGTTGCTGGTTTAGAGGCATACAAGGAAAGACGTGATGAGTTACACAAAATATTGATAGAAACAGGATATGAGTGCGAAATGCCTAAGGGTGCATTTTACTTATTCCCTAAATCTCCTATAGCGGACGATGTTGCCTTCTGTAATATGGCAATCAAGCATCGCCTTGTAATAGTTAGCGGAAGTGGTTTCGGATATCCGGGATATTTCAGACTAGCATATTGTGTAAGTATGGACACAATAAAAAATTCAAAGGATTCATTTGCTGCGCTACGCAAGGAAGCGTTAGAAATGTAATATAGAAATAGTATTAAAAATAATTACCAAATAATTATCAAAAATTAAGCCTCCTTCATCGTAATAAGGAGGCTTTAATGATACTATAAGAAAAAGATATGAATATAAAAAAATCCGATTTATGCAAAAAGATTAATTCCATTTATATTCGTTTAAAGAGCGTATTTCATAGCCTTGACCTCTAGCATAATCAATAATATCTCCTAATGCTCCTGCATTGTCAGCAGAAATGGCATGAAGCAGAAGTACTTCTCCGGGATGAAGGTTTGAGGTTACTTTATCAAAAGCATAATCGTTTCCATAGACAATCTCATCATAGTCTGCATATGCATATGACCAAAAAATGCTTCTATAGCCCATACTAGTAAGTAATTCCATAGAACTTTCATTATATCTGCCCATTGGATATCTGAAATAACAAGAAGTATATCCAAAATTTTTCCTTAAATGATTATCAAGCTGTTGTAATTCCTCAACCATTTGTGTTCTTGATATTGTTGAAAAATCAGGATGAGTGGTTGAATGGTTACCTACAATGTGTCCTTCCTTTATCATTCGTGCGGTAGTTTCGGGCGCTTCCTCAACATAATCCATTGTTATGAAAAATGCTGCAGGAGCATTTTTCTCCTTTAATGTGTCTAAAATTGTTTCGGTATATCCATTTTCATATCCGCAATCAAATGTGAGATATAAAACCTTATCTGTGGATTTATTGTCATAGGTTAAAGCAGACCAACTGTTTTTTTCATATTCCTCCTGGAATATTTTTGGCTGTTTAGGAGTATCTTTACCAAACCAATGAGCAACACGCTTGGTTGAAAGCTTCCGTGTATTTTCAGGGTCGGTTACGGTATGGATTTTCTCTTCAATCGGTTTAAGACCTGTGATAGTGTCATAATGCTCTTCTTCAGGAGCTTTGCTAGGTGCAGCATCCTGATTTGAAGGTGCAGACTGGGTGCTATCAGATGTGGATTGTGAAGGTGATGAACCAGCATTATCATCTTCATTACAGCATGTAAGAGTAAATAAAAAAATAATTATTAGACAGAAAAGTAGTATGTGCTTTTGAAGTGTGTGTTTATTCATTTTATTCCTCCAATAAAGTATTTAATATATAAATTCTAACATATGTAAAAAGCTTGTCAATATATAGAAAGCGTTGATTTTTATTGATAATTAATGCTTCTTGTGATATTCTAAAAAAAGTAATTATAATGAGGTGGATAAAATGAGTAACTTTACAAACAGCTTTTGTGAATATGCAAAGGAAATTAATGTTAATCTTATTCGCGTATCTGAGCTAAAGGGTGGATACGATATAGAAACTAAAAATGTCATAAATGTGAGTCCTTGTCAGGATGTATACTCTGTAGCAAAGGTTTTTACAGTTACGGCAATAGGCTTACTTGAAGATAAAGGCTTGTTAGATTTAGATGAAAAAATTACAGATATTTTGAAGGACGAATGTCCAAAAGACTATGATCCATTATGGGATACGAGCACTGTTCATAGTATATTACTTCATAGAGTTGGCTTGCCGCACGGCTTTTTAGATATTGATTGTGTTGATTCAAATACATTTGGAGAGGATTTCTTAGCATATATGATGAAACAGCCACTCGAAAAGCACCATGGAAATGAGTTTGTTTATACAGATGGTGCGTATTATATGCTTTCTCGCGTGGTGGAGAAAAAGGCTGGAATGTCAACAGACGACTTTTTGTGGAAAGAGCTTATGAAGCCCTTAGAATTTAAAGAGGCTGCTTGGAGTCACTGTCCTATGGGTCATGCCATGGGTGCTACGGGGTTATATATAAGGTCAGACGATATGATTAAATTAGGAGCTTTATATATGAATGACGGTGTATGGAAAGACAAGCGAATATTCTCTGAGCAATGGTCTAAAAAAGTTAAGACTCGTGGATATGAATTGAACCATCTTGGTGTTGGCTCTGCTTATGGAAAGGGAGGGGCTGCATGCCAAATGCTGATGGTAGTACCTGAAGAAGAAAGAGTTGTTGCATGGCAGGCATTTGATGGTAAAGGATTACAAGAGTTGATAGAATTTGCAGGTAATTATAGAGATTAATTGTACGAAAGGATAATTGTATGAATATAGCACTAGTGCTTGCAGGTGGAAAAGGCACAAGAATGGGAAGTAGTCTTCCTAAGCAATATATAGAATGTGAAAATAAGCCAATTTTGATACATACCTTGGAGGTTTTTTCTAAACACAAAGAGATAGATGCTATTTGTGTGATATGTCCCAAGGAGAATATTGAATTTACAAGGAGTTTGATTTCGCACCATAATGTTTCAAAGATTAAATGGGTATTATCTGGAGGGGAAACAAGAAGAGCGTCTTCCTTTGTAGGTGTATCTGCAATAATAAATGAGTGTCATGGTGATGATATAATATTAATCCATGATGCTGCTAGACCAAACATTAGCGACAGAATTATTTCTGATAATATTTGTATTGCAAAAAAATATGGGGCTTGCGAAACGGTTATTCCAAGTCAGGATACAATTGCAGTTTCGGATGATGGAAAATGTATAACAGCTATACCTGATAGAAGCAAGCTATATAATGTGCAGACACCTCAATCTTTTAAAGCAAGTGTAATTTATGATGCCCATGTCGCTTTTATGAAAAGTAAAGATGATGAAGTTACCGATGATGCAGCATTAGTTCTAAAAAATGGTGGAGAGGTATACATCGTAGAAGGTGATAAAATGAATATAAAAATCACAACACAGGAGGATTTGAGAATATTATATAACATAACGTTTTAATAGATGGAAGTGAATATTAATGCAAAAGCGTTTGTGCATATTTAAAACACATAATCATGCCATAACTGCATTTGGTCTTTTAAAAAAAGCAGGTATAAAGTGCGAAATTGTGCAAACTCCAAGTGCTTATGTAATGGAAAAATCGTGTTCGTACAGTGTGTCTTTTGCAGCTGAATCAGAAAAAGGTGCGAGAGCAGTGTTGAAAAAAAATAATCTTGATTTTTATATTGTGTAAATATATAATTGTGTTAAAAGATAGTTATGAAATTCCTGGGGTGTTCGACGAGAACCTATATTTTGAACCTACATCATATTAACGGGATTCCGAAGTTAGATGTTTTGAAAACCAGGCCACAAGCTAATTCCGAACTATTCGGCAGTGGAAGGTTGACATTACACACAGGGTTCCCACCTAGCTTAGCTAGGTGTCAAAATATCGGGGCGGCACCCCGGGTTTTTTGCTGTCTACAATAAATGTTTCGATTTATATCAAAACAATATTGCTATATTTCTAAAATAATCATAGACAACTTGAAAATAGTCAATAATTATGATAATATTTTAATGTATATCAAATTGATGGCAGTCGGATTGTTATCTACTTGTTATAATAACAGTTTAAGGAGGCTAACAAATGTCAGGTTTTTTTTGTTTAAGAAATGATAAAAGTTTAATTTTTGATTTTTTTGCTTTTTTAGGAGCTTCACAAAAATTTCAAAATTATAACGATTTATTGGCAGATAAGGTATTTGACATTAATGAGGTTATTTCAAATGCTTATTATAATTTGTTTATAGAAAACAAAAGAATTAATTCAGGTGTTTCTATGTTTTTTGCAGAATCCAAAGCAAGAGAAATGAATTTATTTGAGTGGATGTTTATAGGAAAAGCTTATGAATTTAATTCGTGTGAAGACTTGATTAATGAGATTGAAAAAAATGAACCTATGAGCTTTGCATATAAAGCATTAAGATTTCACGATCCTTTAAATAATTTTAGTGATGTTTTTTATAAAGAAATAGTGTCATCACCTACGCTTTTTATGAATTATATGAGTGGCTTAAATACCACTACTGAGGTTCGCTGGGATATCATGTCATTTGTGCAGCATCCGGAAGATGTTGTGGAGGAGCTTAAGAATTACATTAGTAAAATTTTTATTATATTTAAAAACGAATATGATAAGCTTGCAATGCAGCTTGAGGATTTGAATAATCACATAATAAATGGAATTAATGATATGAAAATTGAAGAGCTTGTTTCTGATTACGAATTAACAGAAAAGCAAAAAGTACTAAAGAATCAAATAAAGTCAAATGTTATTTCTCCATTAAATAAAGAAAAAAAGCTGGTTGGAGTTTTATTTGCACCAAATAGGATTAATAAAATAATCACTGAAGATGGTGAATATTATACAATAGGAATTGGAGCATTTGATAGTTATAAGGCATATTTGGAAAATGTTACATCGGAGCAAAAGCTAGGAGATATTTTCAAGGCCTTTACTGACAGTACAAGGACACAGATTATTGAGGCGTTGAGAGAAAAAGAATGTTATAATGGAGAGCTTAGTCGTATGCTTGATGTTCCTATGTCTTCTTTAACACATCATATGGAAATATTAAATGAATGTGATTTCGTTATTAAAAGAAATGTAGGAAAGAGGACTTATTACAAGCTAAATAAAAATCAATTTCTTAATGCTTCTGCTTTATTAAGAAAATACATAGAAGGATATGACTTGTAGTTTCTGTTTTTTATTTTCAATGATATTCACAAAAAGATCTAAATATTTAATTTAGGTCTTTTTTTATTAAAATTATTCGCTATATAATAATTTTACGAAAAAATACGAAATATGCGAAAAAAGACGTTGAAAAAGCTAATTATGTATGATAGTATATGAAAGTAATTCTTTTTGAATTTTAAATTATTGATTATGAGTATATTGTTTTTGGCAAGATGTGTTTTTTAAACATAAAAATAAGTTGAGAGAAGAGGCATGATATGATTACTTTTAATTATGATTTACTAAAGCACACTGAAGATGAATTTATAATGACACGAAAGATAAAAATTCCGCAAAGCTTCATATTAGTTAATCAAAAAGCAATAATTAAAAGTAATTATTTGAATAAAGATCCATTATTAAGAACAATTAAAATGCCATCTGTGTTAAATGCTTTGAAATTAGCAGAAATAATTATCAATTGTAAAAATGATTTATTGAATGAGCCTGAATACTATATAAATAAACTTTTTTATTTAAAGGAAAAGCTTGAAAAGATATCTAGATATTTAGAAGCTAATATTGACTATCTAAAAGTGTTTTTTATCGAAGAAAACGAAGAAATAACGCTGTATTCATTACTAGATAATGATATCAAAACGATAGTTGATTTGATGGAAAGTATAGATATGCATAGTGACAGAGCGTTACTGGAATTGCTATTAAAGAATTTATATCCCGATAAACAAAATGTTCCTATAGATTTTGTGCTGGAATCAAAAAAGAATTTTATACTTTATATGCAAGGTGCAGGGTATAATTATAATGTTAAGGAGGAATTGTGCAGATTGTATTTTTATTCATCTTTATATCCAAATCAAAGCTTTATAAAAGAAAAATTGAAAAATTTTGTTAGTATGTACTATGCTTTTTATCTTTTAATATTAAATAATTCCTGACGCGTTTTTGTCTACCACTAAATAAGTTCGATTGATTTTGATAAAAAAATAATGTATAATATTACTACAATAACACAACGTAGATGTTGTAGAAAAGGTGATAAAATGTTTAAGAAAGACGATATCGTTATGTACGCATCACAAGGTGTATGCAAGATAACAGATATTGTAACGCAAGAGATTTGTAACAAACCGGCAGAGTATTATGTATTACAGCCTGTGTATAGTCAAACTGCTAAAGTTTATGTACCTGTAGCAAATGCAGAGCTGACACAACGAATGCGTAGAGTTCTTTCTAAAAAAGAAATTGATGATATGCTTGATAATCTACCCGACCCAGAATCTGATTGGATAGAGAATGAGCATATAAGAAAGGCGCATTACAGAGAAATTCTATCTGGGTCAGACAGAGTGGCTATCATTTGCATGATTAGAGAGCTTTATATACATAGGCATATATTGAGTCAACAAGGAAAGAAGCTCCACTCATCAGATGAGAGATTCTTCAAAGAAGCAGAAAAAATTCTATATGATGAGTTTGCTCTTGTTTTAGATATAAAAACAGACGAGGTTTTGCCATATATCAAAAAAAGATTAGGTTTTTCTGATTAATTACTTATTTCTAAAAATTTCTTCGGCATATCGTACTGCTTCCATAGCATTTTTTGCATATTTGTCTGCACCGATTCTGTCGGCATATTCTTTATTCAAAACTGCTCCACCTACCATTATTTTACAATTGTGGGTGGACTTTTTTAATTGATTAATTGTCTCTTCCATAGCAGGCACGGTGGTAGTCATTAATGCGCTCAAGCCAACAAGAGGGGCGTTATGCCTTATTGCGGCTTCTACAATCTTTTCAGGAGGAACATCCTTACCCAAATCTACTACATTGAAATTATAATTTTCTAAAAGCATTTTTACGATATTTTTTCCAATATCGTGAATGTCTCCGTGAACAGTAGCTATAATTATTGTTCTGTTTGAATTATCTTTTTCACCAATTGCAGAACGCTTTTCAGACATAAAGACCTTGATTTGTTCAAAAGCATATTTTGAAGCTTCAGCACTCATAAGGAGCTGTGGAAGATATACTGTTTTATTTTCAAAGCCAATACCAACACTATCCAAAGCCGGAATTATGTCGTTATTAATAATATCGAGTGGATTTACGCTTTTTAAAAGCTCTTTCGTTATTGTTCTGGCATTGTCCTTTAAACCTTTTATGATTGCATTTTGTAATGCAGAGATATCTTTAGGAGAAGTATCTATTTTATTTACTTCTTTTGTAATATTTTCAGGAATAAATCTGCTACAAAAGTCTATATATTCTGAGCAGCCGCTGTCAAAACCGTGTAAGGAGCGCCATGAAAAATAAACCTTCATCATATCATACGAATATGGATTCATTATAGCCGCAGATAAGCCATTATCTAAAGCACAAGCAAAAAATGTACTGTTGATGTTGTTTCGCTCAGGTAGTCCAAAAGAAATATTAGATACACCCAAGGACGTGTGACAATGTAGTTCTGTTTTAATCATTTTTAATGCTCTTAATGTTTCAATTGCCGCATTGTCATCAGTGCTGATTGTCATGCAAAGAGGATCAAAAATAATGTCTTTTTCATTTATGCCATATTTGGAAGCTTCAGAAAGTATTTTGCGAGCTATTTCCACTCTTCCTTCGGCATTTTTAGGAATACCATTTTCATCTAATGTTAAAGCAACGAGAAGTCCTCCGTATTTTTGTACCAGAGGAAAAATTTGGTTCATACATTCTGCTTTACCATTTACAGAATTTATCATTGGTTTACCGTTGGCAATTCTTAATGCTGCTTCCATAGAAACAGGATCGGAAGTATCAATTTGAAGAGGTAGGTTACTGATTGCTTGAAGTTCACAAACAGTATTCTTAAGCATAGCCGTTTCATCAATATCTGGCAAACCGACATTAACATCAAGTACATGAACCCCTTTTTCTTGTTGGGAGATGCCCTCTTTTAGGATATAATCCATATCATTTTCAATTAAAGCCTGTTTGAAGCGTTTTTTACCTGTAGGATTAATTCTTTCACCGATTAATATTGGTGCCTTATCAAAAATAACAGCATGTGTGTTTGAGGATGTACAGCAAATATTTTTAGACTTGATTTCTACAGGGCTAAGTTCATTGCATATTTGAGTAAGTGCTTTTATATATTCTGGTGTAGTGCCGCAGCAACCACCTGCGATGCGTACTCCTGATTTGATTGCATATGAAACATCCTTAGCAAAGCTATCGGGGGTTATATTAAATTTGGTTTTTCCACAACACTCGACAGGTAGTCCTGCATTGGGTTTAAATAAAACGGGAGTCGATGAGAATTTTAAATATTCTTCAATTACACTCATTAAAACATCTGGACCAAAAGAACAATTCACTCCTATTGCGTCTGCACGCATACCTTCTAAAAGAGAAATAACTGCTGCCGGAGATGCTCCTGTCATTAATTTTCCATCTTCGCTATAAGCATTTGATACAAACACGGGGAGATTAGAATTTTCTTTTGCGGCTAGGAGTGCAGCTTTTGTTTCATATAAGTCGTTCATTGTTTCAATCAATATGAGGTCTGCTCCATATTTAACACCGAGTTTAACGGTTTGAGCAAAAATATTTACTGCTTCCTCAAAATCTAAATCACCGAAGGGCTTTAAGAGCTTGCCTAAGGGCCCAATATCAAGAGCTACAAACTTAGGCTGTGTTGAGGAGGATGATTCGAGAGCACTGTGAGCATTATTTATAGCTGCTTTAATGATTTCTTCTAATTCTAATGGGTTAAACTTTAAAATATTAGCTCCAAAGGTGTTTGTAGATACTACATTACTACCTGCATCGTAATATGCTTTATGAATGTTTTGTATTATTTCCGGCTTAGATATATTTAGACGCTCTGGAAGCTCCCCTGGCTTCATGCCTTGAGCTTGAAGAAGCGTACCCATTCCACCATCTAAGAAAAGAAGATTATCCTTCATGTATTCTCGTATATTTTTATTCATCACAATCACTCTTTCGTCTTTATTTCAATTATATTTAACAGTGGGTTTAACATATTATTTATCAAGACCAACAATTGCTGTAACGGATTTTGATGGTGACATCAAAAGGCTCTCATTTAATGTTAAACCGATTTTGTTGCAATCAAGGACATAAAAAATATCCTTTTGTAATTCTAAGGGCAAATCTCCATATCCGGGACTGAAGCGTGGCCTGCCTTTTATTTCTTTGCAAAATATATCACAAAGGGCCTCGGCTCTCTCCGTTCCGATTGCTTGGAGAAGGAGAGCTTTTATTGGAGAAATCTTAGTATATTTTAGAATCAGTCTGTCTATTCCTATTCCTAGGGTTGCAGCAAAAAGAACAATCTCATTACAGCCACTCAGGTTTTTTGCTAAGTCTGATGAATAAGTGCTTGCAAAGGACAAATCTAAAAAATTGTCAGATATTTTGAGTGGGAAATATCTATAGCATACCTTATACGAAAGAAAGCTTTCACATTCTTTAATACATTCATCCACAATATTATCTATTTCAGAAATTTCTGCATGCTTTTCAAAACCTATGTTTTGGTTGCAGACGGGAATATTCATACTTGCGTAACGAAATATTTCTTTCTTATTAAATTTCGGAGGCTCATATGTTTTTATAAATGTAAGCTGCGACATTTTTACTTGCTCCTGCATTATTTTTACAAGGCTTATTTTAAAGCATTTGATTATTAATGTAAAGAATACAATAAATATTGTTAGTAAAATATGATATTTGATGATTGAAATTAGTAAATATAGGACAGCTTTTATTAAAATTCGTTGTAGAAGATTTTTAAAAGCTGTGCTATACTAAAAAAAGAACGAAATGTATGTTCAAAGTTTTAAAATCAAACAATTGCTTTTGATGCTTGATTAAAAATAAATTATTTAGGAGATTGATGTATTATGTTAAGCGAAAAATGGAAAAAGTTGCAAAATGGCAGTGATATAAGAGGCGTTGCTCTTGAAGGAATAGAAGGTCAGCATGTAAATCTTACTCCAGAAATAGCAGGACAAATTGCATGTGCCTTTGGTGAATGGCTAGCAAAGAAGACTGCTAAGCCATATTCAGATTTGACAGTAGCGATAGGAAATGATTCTAGACTTTCAGGTGCTGATTTAAATGCTGCTGTTTCAGAAGGTCTTTCGAAATTAGGAATTACAGTTATTAATTGCAACCTAGCTTCTACACCGGCAATGTTTATGACTACAGTTATTGAAGGATATGAATATGACGGTTCTATAATGCTCACAGCCAGTCATTTACCATTCAACAGAAATGGACTTAAGTTTTTCACTAAGGATGGTGGCTTGGAAAAAGCTGATATCACAGCAATATTACAGCTCGCACAGGATAATACATACACAGCAGTTGACTCAAAAGGCACAGTTAAGGATTTAGATTTTATAAGTGTATATGCAGCTGATATTGTACGTAAAATCCGTGAAAAGACTGGTGAAGATAAACCTCTTGATGGTTTCCGCATTGTAGTAGATGCCGGAAACGGTGCGGGTGGATTCTACGCAGAAAAGGTTCTTAAGCCTTTAGGCGCTTGCACAGAGGGAAGTCAATTTTTAGATCCTGACGGAAGCTTCCCAAATCATATTCCGAATCCGGAAGACAAAGATGCAATGGCAGCGATTCAAAAGGCAGTTGTTGATAACAAGGCTGATTTTGGTATTATATTCGATACTGACGTTGACCGTGCAGGTGCTGTAGACAGAACTGGCCGTGAAATTAATCGTAATAGAATTATTGCTTTGATCGCGGCAATTGCTATTGAAGAGCATGCAGGAGCCACAATTGTTACTGACTCAATTACATCTAGTGGACTTAAGAAATTTATTGAAGAAGACTTAGGCGGAGTACATCATAGATTTAAGAGAGGATATAAAAATGTTATTAACGAAGCTATTCGTCTTAATAACGAAGGAATATATACTCCTGTTGCTATTGAAACATCAGGACATGGTGCATTAAAGGAAAATTATTTCCTTGATGATGGAGCATATCTTATTGCGAAGCTTCTTATTAAAATGGCTCAGCTTAAAAAAGAAGGCAAGACAATAGATGAACTAATTGAAAAATTAGAAGAGCCTGCAGAGGCAAAAGAATTTAGAATGAATATTTCTTGCGAAGACTTTAAAACATATGGTACAGATGTTATAGAAAAGCTTGGTGAGTATGCGAAAAATCAAAAGGGCTGGACTGTTGAGCCTAAGAATTACGAAGGAATTCGTGTAATGTGTGACGAAACTACAGGTGACGGATGGTTCTTACTTCGTCTTTCACTCCATGATCCTTTGATGCCACTTAATATAGAATCAAATTCTATAGGTGGAGTTGATAAGATAGCTGCGGCCTTAAAGACATTTCTAAAGGATTTTGCACAATTGGATTCTTCATCACTTTAAGATAGTAGGATTTATTATACAAACTTTAGTTTCGTGATAGGCTTTACGAATTATGGTGAATATGATAGAATATACGCGATAAATACAATTAATCGGAGGTAACATAAATGAGTCCGGAAAGAGCACCTTTTTCTACGCTTTCATTTCCTGTAGGTCCACTTGGTATTATTGCAATGGATAGCTGCAAGGAGCTTGGAGAGCAGGTTGATAAATGGCTTATGTCAGAAAGAGAAAAAGAAAGAAGTCATGCAGAAGCACCAGATACATACTTAGTTAAGTCAAGATGCCCACGTTTTAGTAATGGTGAGGCCAAGGCGATTATTGACGAGTCAGTAAGAGGTAAAGATATATATATATTGGTGGATGTTGGTAATTATAGCTGTAAATATAGTTTTATGGGCATGGAAAACCACATGGCACCGGACGAGCATTATGCTGATTTAAAGAGAATTATTTCAGCTATAGGTGGTAAAGCAAAAAGAATAAATGTTATCATGCCATTTCTTTATGGCGGAAGACAGCATAAGCGTTCCATTAGAGAATCTTTGGATTGTGCCTCAGCACTTCAGGAGCTTGCCGCTTTAGGTGTTGCAAATATTATAACATTCGATGCACATGATGCTAGAGTTTCAAATGCTATACCTGAGGTAGGCTTTGAGGATGTACATGCTTATTACCAATTTATAAAATCACTTATTCATGAGGTTCCTGATTTGAAAATTGATAAAGATAATATGATGATGGTAAGCCCTGATGAAGGTGGCATTCATAGAAATCTTTATTATTCTACATTATTTGGTATTAATCTAGGAATATTTATCAAGCGTAGAGATTATAGCAGAATTGTTAATGGCCGTAATCCTATTGTTGCACATGAATTTATTGGTGATGATGTAGAGGGTAAGGATATTCTTGTACTTGATGATATGATTTCCTCAGGAGATTCGATGCTTGATATTGCGGTTGAGTTGAAGCGTCGTAAAGCACGCAGAATTTTCGCGGCTACTACTTATGCACTCTTTACAGACGGAATTCAACAATTCCAAAAGTGCTATGAGGATGGCATCATAGATAAGATTTTTGCGACAAATTTAACATATAGAAGACCAGAGCTTAAGGATGCTCCGTGGTTTGTTGAGGTTGATATGTCTAAATACATTGCAAAGCTTATTGATGCACTCAATTATGATGAATCACTCGGAGGAATCGTAAATCCTGCACAGAGAATCTTGAATCTTATGCATAGAAGAAGCTTGGGCGAGAAAATTTAATAGACTTAGTTATTAAAGAAGGGGCTGTAAAAATTAGTATTTTTACAGCCCCGATATTTTTGTAAGAAGTATTAATAAATCTCAACATTTCTAAGTGAAATTGAATACATACAAAAGCCTCCAATTAATGTAAATAGACCGATAAGCCAATTGTAAGTTTCTATTGTTAAAAGACTTCCGGTTGTTACAAAGGAATAAATAGTAAATATTGCGAAAATCAACATAAAAACAAGCATTATTACTCTAGTTATATTATGTGAATACATAAGCTCCATTTTCTTTAGAATCAAAAATGCGAGCTTTAACATTATGAATGTAATTAATCCACCAAATATAAAAGCAAAGATATATGAGGCAAATATGCTCATTTCGAGAAAAGTGTAATTATGGAGCGAAAGAGAATCGAAATGAAGCTTGTATAATAATGATTGTGATATAGATAAGCCTAAATTTTTAGAAAGCATAGATAAGCCTATTAAATCAAGAATTACAAATGCATAGATAATACCTGATAGTAGAAAAACTTGATTTGTAAATAAATATTTGATTTTGTCAAAAAAGTTCATTTCATCTTCATCACGAACATCTACGAAAAGCTTTTTTTGCATTCCAGGTAAATATTCTGGAGTGTTTTTAGATTTAATGATGCGATGCTTTTCTTTGGGTGGCTTTTTGGTAATTTTATCATTTTGATTCTTTTTTGGAGGAATAATCTCCGATGATTCTGCTTCATTTTTGGATAAAGGCAAATCCGAAGGTATATTTGCATCCTTCGAGGCTAAGCTATCATCAATACTTTCTACTTCAGTTTTGACATAGTCATTAGAATCAGGCTCAGAAGTATCTTCAGATATAACGGGCTCTTCCGAAACTTGAGGAATGTCTGAAATAGGGGAATCGTCTAAATCTGTTGTAGTGCTATTTTCTATAGAGGAAATATCCTCTGTGTTTTCACTTTCGTTAGAAGCTGTAAGAGGCTCTAGCGAAGGTGTAGCAATGTCATTTTCGACTAGATTTTTTTCATTATTATCCATAATTTATCTCCAATACAAGTATTTATGAAAATATTTGTTTACTTTAAAGTCGCTTTTTATTATACTATAAAAGGATTGCGACCATACTATATTTTTTATAGTATAACACTTTTTTTGAATGAAAGGAATGGTTTTTTTGAAAAAAGATACTAAAACAAAAACAGAGGAGAAAAAGTTATATACTTTTCGAGAATTGCTGGACAATACACTTAAGCTGTATGGCGATAGAGAAGCGTTCATATTAAAAAACAAGTCGTATGAGTCAGGCTACAGACATGTCACACATAGGGAATTTAGAGATGAGATAAATGCAGTAGGAACGGCATTTGTTGATTTAGGCTTGAAGGGCGAAAAGATTGCGGTAATAGGTGAAAATAGATATGAATGGTGTTTAACTTATTTAGCAGTGACCTGTGGTTGTGGTGTTATAGTACCTGTAGACAAGGAGTTAAAGCCAGAAGAGGTTGCTATGAATATCAATCGCTCTGAAGCAAAGGCTATCGTGTTTTCCGGTAAAATTTATGATAAGAATGTACACGAAGCACTAAAGCAGAATAAATCAATAAAATTTGTCATTTGTATGGATGATGAAGAGCATGAAGCTGAAGGCAGAGAATATTACAAATTAAGTGATCTTTTGCAAAAGGGTAAGTCGTTATTGGAAAATGGGGACAGACGATACCTAGATGCTGAAATTGATGGAAATGCGATGAGTGTTTTGCTTTTTACATCAGGTACAACAGGTGTTGCCAAGGGCGTAATGTTGTCACAAAGAAATATTTGTGCTGATATACAAAGTGTGGTTCAATGCTTGGATAATGATTGCACAGATTCTGTTTTGTCAATACTACCTATACATCATACCTATGAATGTACATGTGACTTTTTGGTAATTATGTACATGGGAGCAAGAATGGCTTTTTGCGAGGGCTTGAGATACATTGCAAAAAATATACAAGAATATTCACCAACGATACTAATGCTCGTTCCGTTAATCGTAGAAAATGTACATGCAAAAATCATAAAACAGGCAAGTGCAAATCCTTTTAAAAAGGTTATGTTTAACTTCTTGTTGTGGCTTTCTGGTGTGCTTCAAAAATTTGGCTTTGAAAATGCCGGCAGAAAGCTTTTCCCGCAGGTACATAAGACATTTGGTGGTAAATTGAGACTTATTATTGCAGGCGCGGCAGCGATGAGCCCAAGGGTTGCTAAAGATATGAACAGAATGGGCTTTAAGATTAGACAGGGTTATGGATTGACTGAAACCTCTCCTATTTTGTGTGTTAGCCGTGACACAGGAAATGTAGAGGCATCTGTTGGCCCAGCTATGCCCGGAATAGATGTCCGTATTGACAATCCTGATGAAAATGGATGTGGTGAGATAATTGCTAGGGGCGAAAATGTTATGCTTGGATATTACGAAGATCCTGAAGCAACAGCAGCAGTTATTTCGGAAGATGGTTGGTTCCATACAGGCGATTTGGGTAGAATTGACGATGAAGGAAGAGTGTTTATTACAGGTCGTTTGAAAAGTATGATTGTTACAAAGACTGGTAAAAATATTTTCCCTGAGGAGCTCGAGGCAAAAATTGACAAGATTCCATATGTTTTGGAAAGCCTTGTAATGGGAGAAGATAGTGAAAAAGATGAAGAGACAATAATTTGTGCTGTTATAGTTCCTAATACCGAAGCGCTTGCAGAGTCTGGAATTTCATTAGATGATGAAAAGCAAATATATGATCTTCTTTGGGAAGAAATTAAAAAAGTAAATAAGGAGCTTCTTACATATAAAAGAATACAAAAAATCAAAATTCGTAAAGAAGAATTTGAAAAAACTACTACTCATAAAATTAAAAGGCATGGAGCCAATATGGCAAAGTGATTTTAATAAATAATTATTAGGAGGCATTTTCTTTGAAATTGTCAAATGATGAAAGAAAAATAAAAATAGAAGCCGTTTTGACTAAATATGGTCAGAACGGTTTGCTGAATTTTTATGATGAATTGGATGAAAAACAAAAAGAGCAATTACTAAGTGAGCTTGAAGGTATAGATTTTGAGCTTATGAAGAGACTTTATTCTAAAACCTTTGAAGATGTATTAGGAAATGACTCTTTTGACGTTGAACCAATTAAAGCAACTGTAAAGACGGATTATAGTGAAAAAGAAGAAAAAAGAATTTTTCAATTAGGAATAGACGAAATTTCTAAAGGCAAAATGGCGGCATTAACAATGGCTGGGGGGCAAGGAACAAGACTTGGCCATACTGGACCAAAGGGTACCTTTGATATAGGTCTTCCATCACATAAATCCCTTTTTGAAATACAATGTTATTCTTTGAAACAAGTTTCTGATGTTTCAGGTTGCATTGTTCCTTGGTATATTATGACAAGTCATATTAATCATGAGGACACAGTGGCTTTTTTTGAAAAGAATGATTATTTCGGATATGGTAAAGAGAATGTTTTTTTCTTTAGGCAGACCATGATTCCTGCTGTAGATATAGAAGGTCATTTACTGCTTGAAAATAAGTTTACTGTGCTTAAAAGTCCAAATGGAAACGGAGGCTTATTCGAGTCTGCCAAAAGCGCTGGCATTTTTAAGCATATGAGAGAAAAGGGTATACAGGAAATATTTGTATGTGGAATAGACAACTGTTTAGTCAAAATGGCTGATCCTATGTTCCTAGGGTATTTCAAGGACAGCGGTATGAAGGCAGTTGCAAAATCCTTTATTAAACGCACAGCTGACGAGAAGGCTGCAGTTTTCTGTAAAAAAAATGGTAAACCATATGTTATTGAATACACTGAGATTTCTGAAGAGCTTGCAAATATGAAGGATGAAAATGGTGTTTGGGTGTATGGTGATTCTAATGTTTTAAATTATATTTTTGACATAGATGCAGCGCAAAAGCTTGCTGAGGAAGGACTTTCATACCATATAGCAATAAAGAAGCTAAATGCTATTGATTTTAAAACTGGTTGCGAGATACAGATTCCAAAAGGATATAAGTTTGAGCTATTTTTGTTTGATGCTTTTTCTGGCTTGGATGATTTGGGGGTTTTCCGTATCGAAAGAGAAGAAGAATTTGCGCCTGTTAAAAATCCTACAGGAATTGACAGTGCTGAAAGTGCACGAGAAATGTATATGAAAATACATAAGGAGGAAATAATAAAATGAGTGAAAAAATTAAAATGACAACTCCGTTAGTTGAGATGGACGGAGACGAGATGACAAGAATTGTTTGGAAGAAAATAAAGGAAATTCTTATTGAACCATTTGTTGATTTAAAGACAGAATATTATGATTTGGGTTTGGAAAACAGGGATGCTACTGAGGATCAAGTAACCATAGATTCAGCAAATGCGACAAAAAAGTATGGAGTTGCAGTAAAATGTGCGACTATTACTCCAAATGCGGCACGTGTTGAAGAATTTGGCCTCAAAAAAATGTGGAAGAGTCCTAATGGAACGATTCGTTCTATACTTGATGGAACAGTTTTCAGAGCACCTATTTTAGTTGATGGAATTTCACCTCTAGTACCTTCTTGGAAGGCTCCTATTGTAATTGCCCGTCATGCTTACGGTGATATTTATGCGGCTGTTGATACTGTTGTTCCACAAGGTAGCAAAGCGGAGCTTGTAATTACCCTTCCAGAT
This sequence comes from Candidatus Egerieisoma sp., assembly GCA_045580735.1. GTDB lineage: Bacteria > Bacillota > Clostridia > UBA1212 > UBA1255 > Egerieisoma. Next base: position 29,238 of record JAZNOJ010000001.1, read on the forward strand.
GGAACTGAAGAAAGAATGCTTGTTAAGGATTTTGCATCGAGTGGCGGAATTGCAATGGGTATGCATAATTTAGATTCATCTATAGAGAGCTTTGCTCGTACATGCTTTGAGTATGCACTTTCTGAAAAGCTTGACTTATGGTTTTCTTCTAAAGATACTATTTCAAAAAAATATGATCACCATTTTAAGGATATTTTTGCTGACCTCTATGAAAATGAATATAAATCAAAATTTGAGGCAGTCGGTATTACTTATTTTTATACTTTAGTGGATGATGCGATTGCAAGAGTGATGAAATCACAGGGTGGCTTTATATGGGCATGTAAAAACTATGATGGCGATGTTTTTTCTGATATGCTTGCTACAGCATTCGGAAGTCTTGCTATGATGACATCTGTACTTGTTTCTCCTCACGGTTATTATGAGTATGAGGCGGCTCATGGTACAATTCCACGTCATTACCATAAATATTTGAAAGGTGAAAAGACATCTACTAACCCAATTGCAACAGTTTTTGCATGGACTGGTGCTTTAGCAAAAAGGGGAGAGATGGATGGTATTGCTGATTTAGTTGATTTTGCAAAACGTACAGAGAAGGCAGTTTTAGAAACAGTAGCATCAGGCAAAATGACAGGAGATTTGGCATTACTTTCTACAGCTGAAAATATTCAAGTACTTGATTTAGATGGATTTTTAAAGGAAGTAGCTTCTAAACTTTGATATTAAATTGTTTTATATAAGCTGAAAAGGTCTACACAGTTTTTGTGTAGACCTTTTCTTTGAGGACTAATAATCAGTGGATAATAAAATCCATGAATGCTAAATTACGTTATTATAATGGCTCAATCATACCATAATCATCTTCTGCTCTTTTGTATACGGTAGAAATTTTACCAGTTTCCTCGTTATTGAATGTGTAAAAGGTGTGACCGAGCATATTCATATTTAGAATAGCATCTTGAATGGATAGTGGCTTCATTTCGTATGTTTTTATTCTCACTACAGAATAAACCTCGGGCTCTTCTTCATCAGCAGCAACCGGAGGTGGTGCCAAATCAATTGCTTGATGTTTCTTGTTTTGAATTTTAGTTTTTGATTTAGACATCCTACGTTCTAATGCGTCCATGCTTTTATCAAGAGCAGCAAGAGGACTTACGTCATCGTATGACTCTGTTCGTAACACGAATCCATAATAAGGAAGAGTAAGCTCGACCTTAAATCTGAATTTTTTATCGGCAACCTTTACAGCGAGCACTGTTGTGTCTTCTGCTTCGTTTGCAAAATATCTAGCAAAACGTTTTAAAAGCTTTCCTTCCATCATGCTAAGAGTGTTACCGTCAACCTTGGAATTTTTTGTGTTAAACTGAACCAACATAGTAAAAACCTCCTTTTGTCTTCTTTTGTGTGTAAATATATACCACGCTGTTCGCTAAATACAAAGTTAAAAATATTTATTTATTACGTTTCTGTGAACATATGATAACACATTTTCTTTATCATTGCAAATATATTTTTGCAAAAAAAAAGGCAGCATCTCTGCTGCCTTAATAAGAAACAATTTATCAGTTTGTAATAATATTTTCAGTTTCTTTATCAAATACGTGTACCTTGTTTGGATTAATTGCAAAACGCATTGTGTCTCCAACATAGATATTATTACGAGGTTTAACTCTTGCGATAAATGATGTGTTTTCAATCATAACATAAATGAGAGATTCAGCACCGAGGAGCTCTACAACCTCAACCTTTGATTCGAATTGTGAATCCTGGTATGCTTCTAAGTACATCTGTTCATCATGTACAGCTTCTGGACGAACACCCATAACAACTGTTTTATCAATGTAGTCACCTTTGATTAACTTCTCAGCCTTCTGTTCAGGAAGCTTAACTGTCCATCTACCCATTCTAAGGAATAAATCAGAACCTTGCTTTTCAACCTTTACGTCGATGAAGTTCATTTGAGGGCTTCCGATAAATCCAGCAACGAACATATTAACTGGTTTTTCGTAAAGCTCTTGTGGACTAGCAACTTGCTGTATGTAACCATCCTTCATAACAACGATTCTAGAACCCATTGTCATAGCCTCTGTCTGGTCGTGTGTTACGTAGATAACAGTTGTTTGAAGTCTTTGGTGAAGCTTAATAATCTCTGTACGCATCTGTGCACGGAGCTTAGCATCCAAGTTTGAAAGTGGTTCGTCCATGAGGAATACCTTAGGTTCACGAACGATAGCACGTCCGAGCGCAACTCTCTGACGCTGACCACCTGATAAAGCCTTAATAGAACGGTCGAGTAAGTGCTCAATCTCGAGGATTCTTGCTGCTTCAGCAACTCTCTTTTTGATTTCTCCCTTAGGAGTTTTTCTAAGCTTAAGACCAAAAGCCATGTTTTCAAAAACTGTCATGTGAGGATAAAGAGCATAGTTCTGGAATACCATCGCAATGTCTCTGTCCTTAGGAGCAATATCGTTTACTAATTTGCCATCGATGAGAAGTTCGCCTGATGTGATCTCTTCAAGACCAGCAACCATTCTCAATGTAGTAGATTTACCGCATCCTGAAGGTCCAACTAAAACGATGAATTCCTTATCAGCTATGTTAAGGTTAAAGTCGTTTACAGCAGTAACTCCACCAGGATACTTTTTGTAGATGTTCTTTAATACAACACTTGCCATATATATATTTCCTCCTAAATATTAGTGTTATGTAAATATACAATACAATGCTATTATAATACCACTAACTCAAAAATAATGTAATATGAAAATTTAACAATTTTTCGACTGTTATCTTATGCAACATGCCCAAAATAGTGCGGTTAATGATATCATAAAAAAAAGAAAATCCTCGATGAGCGTCGAGGATTTTCAAAAAAGTATAGAAAAAATTAAAGGGATTTACGATTGTCTTCGATTTCGTGGTATGTTCTACCTAAAACCTCTGAAGCGTAACTCAATTTGTCATCAAGATAACGCATTGTAGCTTCTTTAATATCTGAAGCTTTTTTACCAGCTTGCAAAACTATTTGCTCTGCTTTTTCATTGGCAAGAACTGTAATTTGATGTTCATTCACCATTTGAGATTGTTTTTCCTTTGCTGCTGAAATAATCGAATGAGCCTCGTTTCTTGCATCTTCGATTATTAACTCGGCATCACCTTGTGCTTTATTTACGATGTCATTTGCTTCTCTATTAGCCTGATCTATGATACTATCTGCATCTTTTTCAGCCTCGTCGCGGCATTTACGACTGTCTCTATAAAAATCATTTGCATGAACAAGTTCTGTAGGTAGGATTTCTTTTAATTCATCAAGCAAAATCATAATTGTCTCTTTTTCTACAGAAACACGATTTCCAACGAGAGATTTTTTTCCTTTTTCTATATGTTCTTCTAATTCATCTATTAACTCAATGCAATGAAGCTCCATTAGTAATAGCCCCCTTTTTTATTTTACAATGTGTAAGTTGGATTAAATAATGTCCGTGCGCTTTGTAGTTTGAATTTATGTTTGACTTACATAATTGAGCTGTGCTCTATATCCTAAATATTCACATCTACACTTGCATCTAGACATGCACGCATTATACTATAGTTTGACGCTAAATTCAAGTGTGACTTGTCGTTTTTGGTAGGTTCTTTTATATATAGTCGTCAATAATCGTTGAATATTTTCTTTCCTTCTTAAATATAATCACTTGAAAAAAAGGCATCATAGTAGTAGAATATGCCTCGAGAAGGTGAATATATGGCTGAAAATATTATAGTATCTGTGATATGTTTTATTTTAGGAATTGGTATATCTGCCCTAAACTATTTGATATCTAAAAAGATGCTTTTAAATCATTCGGATAAATATTCTTATGTGACTATTATACGTCAAATTATACAAGTTGCATTTCTCGTAGCTGTGTATGTATTAGCAGTTGTTTTTAAGCTAAATCCAGTTTACGCATTGATTGGCGGTGTTTTGGGAAATACATCGTCCATGGTGTTTTTTACAAAGAAGCTGTTGAATGTGAACAAGAGCGCGATGGAGGCAAAAAAGAATGGGTGAAAAGTCAAAAGTTATTTTTGAACTGTTTGGTATTTTAGATGTTACCGGCGAAGTTATTACTATGTGGATAATATTACTGTTGACATTAATTATTTCTTTAATAGTTAAATCAAATTTAAAAGAACGACCAGGCAGATTTCAAAATATGATTGAAACGGGCGTTGAAGCGCTAGATAATTTTTTTGGTGATATTTTAGGAAAGGAAAGGTCTAGAAAGTATTTTGCTTTTTTGGCATCCCTATTTGTATTTATAATTTTTTCAAATTATTCGGGTTTAATTCCGGGTGTTGGACTTACAGATTATGTAAAAGCACCGACCGCTTGTCTTTCAGTGACATTGGGTTTAGGTATTGTGACATTTGTGTTTTTACAATTTGCAGGTCTTAGAGTTGGTGTAAAGCATTATTTTAAGAGATTCATTTCTCCTATATTTATAATGTTACCACTTTTAATATTAGATGAATTTATTAAACCTGCATCATTAGCCTTGCGTCTTTTTGGAAACGTATTTGGGGAAGAAACAGTAACAGAGGAGTTGTATCATATTTTGCCGATAGGTGCACCAGTTCTTATGATGGTTTTATCATTGTTGTTTTGTGCACTTCAGGCTATCGTATTTACAATGCTTGTTTCCATATATTTAGATGAAGCAACCGAATTAGAGTGATAACAATAATTTTTATCATTAAAGCAATATAACTTATATAAAAACATAGAAATTTTATAAAAAGGAGTAATAATTATGACAGAATCAGGAATCATTGCAATAGCAGCAGCAATAGCAATTGCAATAAGTACATTAGGACCAGCAATAGCACAGGGTATGACTGCAAAGGCGGCTATGGAAAGTATAGCTCGTCAGCCTGAAGCAGCAAAGGATGTGCGTTCAACTTTGATTATTTCATTAGCTCTTATGGAAGCTCTTACTATTTACGGACTTCTTATAGCATTTATGATAGTTTCAAAAATTTAAGCAGTGGGATTGTGATTATGTAACACCACAAAAGGAGCGTTTTTTATGACGATACAGATATCCATAGTTATATGGACTGTAATTTGCTTTGTATTGTTAATGCTTATTTTGCATAATTTTCTATTTAAGCCTGTTCTGAAAATGATAGACAGCAGAAAGGAAAGGCTGGCTTTAGCGCGCCAAAAAGAGGCTTTGCAAAATAAAAAAATTGAAGAGAACAAGGCTTTTATATTGCAGCAAAAGGACGAGCATGCAAAAAGAAAAGAGCAGCTTGCAAAAGAGGCTGCAGAGCAATTAAATGTAAAAGGTAAATTACAAGTAGAAGAAGCACAAAGAAAGCGTATAAAAGATGTGGACGATTATCGTGCTTTGATGGAGAATAGCTACAAGCAAATAATATCTGTTGCCTCAAAGGAAATGGATAAGATTGCCGAAACCTTGGTTACAAATATTATTTCAGACAGGAGTTAAAAAATTATGACAATAGAGTATGTAATTATTAACTTCATAATATTGCTTTTGATTTTAATAATTTTTGGACGCAAAATGGTTATGTCTATCTTTAAAAGCAGAAAAGATAGAATAAACAAAGAGCTAGACGAAATCGAGAAAATTGAAAATACAGAAATGCCTGAATTGGAAAAGTATATTCCTGAGGAAATAGATACGGAAAATGCTTATGATGTTTTAAATGCGAAGCAGAATGTAAATGCAAAAATTTCACAAATCAAGGATTTCGGCAAACGTGAGTGTCACGAGATTCATCGTGATATGATTGAAAATGCCACAAAAGAGCTTTTCTTTATTATGAAAAACGCTGTTACGAGGATATGCGCTGAGGAAGCTTTTCATAAAAAGATAAGAGAGGCAGAAGAAGGTCTTGTTGAGGAAATTTTGTCTCAAATAAAATTAACACCGGGTGATTTGACGTATTTGAAGCATAGTGATGTACTATATGTAACATTAACTTCTGCATTTGAGCTTTCAGCAGAATTAGTACAAAGGATTGAAAATGTAGTCACTGAAATGCTTAATAAAGTAGATGGGAAAATTTCTCTTTGGGTTTTACAAGATTCCTCTTTGATAGGTGGCTTAAAGCTTCGTATTGGAGATACAGTTTATGATGCTACAATATCTGAGGAGTTATACAGATTTAAGAAGAGTCTAGATAAAGAACCGATTTTAGATGATGATGCTGCAAGTGAGCTTATAAACAAATTTGTATCGAAAGCAGAAAGATTTATCCCTAAAATTCATATTTACCAATTAGGTCGAGTAATGGCTGTATCAGATGGTATATGCTGGATGGATGGTCTTGCTGACATAATGTATGGTGAGGTTATAGAGTTTGAGTGTGGAGAACGTGGTATGGTTCTCGATATCCAACAAAATCGCATAGGTTGTGTTATTTTTGGAAAATATGAACATATTGAAAGTGGAAGTCGAGTTAGAAGAGTTGGTAGAATTGCATCTGTTCCCGTAGGAGAAGAATTATTAGGACGTGTTGTTGATGCGATGGGAACACCAATTGACGGAGAAGGTTATCTATACACGAAGGAACGCAGGCCTATAGAATTTAAGGCACCTGGAATATTGGACAGAGCGCCTGTAGACAAGCCTCTTCAAACAGGAATTAAGGCTATTGATGCATTAGTGCCTATAGGAAAAGGTCAAAGAGAGTTGATTATAGGTGATCGTCAAACAGGTAAGACAGCGATAGCGGTAGATACAATAATTAATCAAAAAGGTAAAAATACTATTTGTATTTATGTTGCAATAGGACAAAAGGAAACTCTTATTACTGAAATTAGAGAAAAACTTAAGGCTAATGGAGCACTTGAATATACAATAATTGTTGCTGTGCCAGCGTCTGGTTCAGCGGCACTTCAATATATTGCTCCTTTTTCCGGTGCAGCAATGGGTGAATACTTTATGTATAGTTCACGGGACGTATTAATAGTTTATGATGATCTTTCTAAGCATGCTGTAGCATATAGAGAGTTGTCATTGTTGTTGCATCGTCCATCGGGAAGAGAAGCTTATCCAGGGGATATATTCTATTTACATTCTAGACTTTTAGAAAGATCAGCTCATTTATCTAAAGAATTGGGTGGCGGCTCTATGACTGCTCTGCCAATAATTGAAACATTAGCTGGTGATATTTCTGCATATATTCCAACCAACGTAATTTCGATAACAGATGGTCAAATATTCCTTGAAACAGATTTGTTTAATGAGGGACAAAGACCTGCTGTTAATGTAGGTTTGTCAGTTTCCCGTGTAGGTGGTGCGGCTCAGACAAGGCTTATGAAGCAGGTTTCTTCTAGCTTGCGAACCAGACTTGCTCAGTATAGAGAGCTTGCTGATTTTATGCAGTTTGGATCTGATATTGACGATACAACAAAGCAAACATTAGATTCAGGAAAGATGCTTATGGAATCATTAAGACAAAAAAGGTATAATCCTATTCCTGATGCCTTGCAGGCAATTTTGATTTTTGCTGTGAGCAGGGGATATGCCAAAAATGCTATAGATGGTGATATGGAGAGATTTGAAAGAGATTTATTTGATTATATTCTAACAGAGCAAAGTGCCTTGTATGGCAAACTGAGTCAAGGTGAAAAAATGGACTCTGATACGCAGAGTAGATTAGAGGCGGCGCTGGATGCCTTTGTGCAAAGGAGTTAAGATATGCCGACAGTTCAAAGTCTTAAAAAAAAGCTGAAGGGTATTCGTACTACGCAAAAGGTTACCAAGGCTATGAAAACTGCAGCTACTGTCAAATATTCGAGGATAAATTCTGTATATGATGGGTATGCAGCTTATGAAAAAGAGTGCATGGATTTGTACAAAAAATATAGCACTGACTTTAATAAGATTTTTTCACCTAAGGATATAAATGCCCCTAAAGGCTATGTTATATTAGCTTCTAATAAAGGCATGTGTGGAAGCTTTAATACGGATTTGCTTTTGTATGCAACAGATATAATAAGCGCTTCTGTAAGACCGGTTGTTTATCTTTGTGGAAAACAATGTGAGCTTTGGTTTGATGAAAAAAAATTAGAATATAACAAATGCTTCGATGTTAAGGACGTACCGGAATTTGATACAGCAGTGGAATTATTTTCTGTTATTTATGATGATTTAAAAAATGGAAAGATATCCTCTGTGAATGTTATCTATCCACAATTCAAAAACATGATGAATCAAAATCCTGTATCTAAGGAGCTTTTTTTCTTTGAGAAGGGAGAGGAAAAGGAGAATCCTCCAATATTCATTCCGGACAGAGAATCCGTTGTTGAGAATATATCAAAGAAGATTATTACTTCTATGATATACAAAACAATTTTGGAAACATCACTCGGAGCTCAAGCTTCAACACTGATGACTATGCGTTCAGCATATGATACGGCAACAGAATACTGTATAGAAATAGAAGGAGATATTAATCGTAAGCGCCAAAGTCAGGTGACAGCTGATGTTATTGAAACATCTTCTGAATTTTCAGAAGAGGGAAAGGAATGATATTTATGGCTAAAAATTCCAAAGGTATGGTTCAAAGAATAACAGGACCTGTAGTTGATATACTATTTAATGAAAATGAAATACCAGAGATTTTTAATGCGGTAACAATAGAAATTAACGATGAAATATATACATTAGAGGTTTCACAGCATTTAGGTAATGGTGAAGTACGATGTATTTCCATGAATCCAACAGATGGTATGTCAAGAGGAATAACGGCTATAGATACTGGTGAGCCAATAAGAGTGTGCGTAGGAACACAAACTCTCGGAAGAATGATAAATGTAACCGGTCAGCCGATTGATGGGGGCAATCGAATTGCCACGGTGGAAAGATGGCCTATACATCATTCTGCGCCTTCATTCGCAGAAATTGTATCATCTGAAGAAATATTAGAAACAGGAATAAAGGTTATAGATTTAATGACACCTTATGTAAGAGGTGGAAAAATCGGTCTTTTCGGAGGAGCTGGTGTCGGCAAAACTGTTTTAATTATGGAGCTTATACGTAATGTTGCTTTTGAACATGACGGTTATTCTGTATTTGCAGGTGTTGGAGAGCGTTCTAGAGAAGGAAATGACCTTTGGAATGAAATGAAACAGTCGGGTGTACTTGATAAGACAGCACTTGTTTTTGGACAGATGAATGAAACAGCAGGAGCGAGATTGAGAGTTCCTCTTGTAGGTCTTACAATGGCAGAGTATTTTAGAGAAGCTATTCATAAGGATGTCTTATTATTTATAGATAATATTTTTAGATTTACACAAGCAGGAAGCGAGGTTTCTGCTTTGCTTGGAAGAATGCCCTCGGCAGTTGGGTATCAGCCGACATTGGCTTCTGAAATGGGAAAGCTTCAAGAAAGAATTGTTTCTACAGGTAGTGGCTCAATTACATCAGTTCAGGCTGTATATGTTCCTGCAGATGACCTTACAGACCCAGCACCGGCAACTACATTTTCTCATCTTGATGCTACTACGGTTTTATCGCGTAAAATAGTTGAATTGGGAATTTATCCGGCTGTTGATCCATTAGAGTCATCTTCTAGGGTTCTTTCACCAGACTTTGTAGGGCAAAGACATTATTCTGTTGCAAAAGAAACACAGCGTATTTTACAAAAATATGCAGAGCTTCAAGATATTATTGCAATTTTAGGAATGGATGAGCTTTCTGCAGAGGATAAGGCATTGGTTTATAGAGCAAGAAGAGTACAGCGTTTTATGAGCCAACCATTTCACGTTGCTGAAAGCTTTACAGGTCAGTCAGGCGTTTATGTGCCACTTGAAAAAACTGTTGATTCAGTTGAAAAGATTCTTGGTGGTGAATGTGATAATATTCCTGAACAATTTTTCTTGATGTCAGGAACTATCGATGAGGTATTTGAGAAGTATAAGGATAAGTGATATAAGTGAGTGAATTAAAAAATAATTTATTCAAAGTAAGTATTTTTACACCGCTAGGATTACATTTTTCAGATAATTGTGAAAGTGTAAGCTTTTGGATATGTGATGGCAAGGGAAAAAATGACATTGGGAAATACGGTGTAAAAAAAGGTCATGCAGACGCTGTTTTTGGTGTGATTTCCGGTGAAATAGTTATAAAAAAAGGCGAAAAAATTATTTTTTCCGCCAAATCCTCTGACGGATTTGCAGTAATGGATAAGGGGATTTTAAAAATAACAGTTGAAAAAATATTAGAATAGAAGCTAAAAAAAGTTTCTTTTTATAAAAAATAATATTGATAATATAAATGCGACTACATAGAATACTTTTTCGAAAAGTCGCATTTCTCTTTTGCCAGTTTTTATAAATACAACATTTTTATATGTAAACAGTGCCAAACCAAAAGGAAGCAAGCTAAGAATAAATACGTTATAATGTGCAGCAGCTTTGAAGTCGAATCTAAAAAGTGCCATGAACATTCTTGAAATGCCGCAACCAGGACATTGCAAGCCGGTTATCTTATAAAAAATGCATGGAATACCAAACCCCGTAAGTTTTACGAAGAAATAATAAATAATAAGTACTCCCAAAATAGGTAACACATCTTTTAATACGATTTTTAATCTAAATTTTTGTTCTGCAGTCATATTTAAAAAAAACGGCACAAGGTTGTGTGCCGCTTATAAGTAAATTTTAGCTTTAAAGATTAGTTCTTTTCATGGATATGTTCAAAAATCCAGTTATAAAGCTTTGGTGTTACCCAGAATGAGTAAATTCCGCAAGTAACAACTGTAAGTAATAACCACTTAATCCATTGACCAAAAAGCTGTCCGCCATCACCATCAAAATAGTATGTCTTGCCATTAATAACAGCGTTGTCAACTATAAATCTAACTATGTAGCAAATAGCCCAAGGTGTTGCTATATAGCAAGTAACTGACATTATAAGACTTGCTACGAGTGAATTGATAAGTGTGTCGCCTACAGAACCATTCCAAGAAGATTTTTTTGATGAAGTATCTTGGGCTGTAGGTTGAACATTGGCATTGCTTGCTGTATTTGTAGGATTTCCACAATTTGGGCAAACATTGATTGTATCACTTACTTGTTGTCCACACTTTTTACAAAAAGACATAGTAAAATACCTCCTAAAAAATTTTATAACTGATTATGACATTTATCATGACGAATGTCAATGATTATTTAATAATATTAGCACAAAATTGTATTTATATGAGGACATATAAGTATTAAATGCCCCAGTTCTTCTTTAAATGTTTTCTAAGTATTATTAGTGTCAATGCATGAACTGAAGCCGTAAGTATCCAGCTAATAGCGTATGAAATGTAAATCGTTTCTATAGTATGAAATTGTTCTATTTGGAAAATAGTATAAACCCAAACGAGTCTAAATACACATGCTCCCATTAAAGAAACAATCATAGGTGTTATACTTTTTCCCAATCCGCGTAAAATACCAACAAAAACATCCATTATTCCGCACAAAAAATATAAGGAGCATATATATTTCAATCTAAGTAGACCGGCTTCGATAACAGCAGAGCTACTACTATAAATTCTTAAAAGATATTCTCCAAAATATGTAACACCACAACCTAGTAATATACCAACCGTAGAAACACAGCCTAATGATATAAAAATGATGCGGTTTATGCGTTTGTATTTTTCAGCGCCTACATTTTGACTTATAAAGGTAATTGCTGATTGGTGAAAAGCATTCATCGCTACATATACAAAGCCTTCTAGATTTGCTGCGGCAGAATTTCCGGCAACAACTATTGCGCCGAAGGAGTTTACAGCAGATTGTATTACGACATTAGAAAGAGAAAACAAAGAACCCTGTACTCCGGCAGGAAGACCTATTTTTAATATTTCTATTAGCTTGTTTTTGTAAATTTTTAACTGTCTCCAATTTAAATGTATAGAGCTTTCTTCTTTTATAAGACATGTGGTTACCAGTATCGCAGAAATACATTGGGAAATAGCAGTCGCAATTGCAACACCGGCAACACCCATATCTAACGGTGTTGCTACAAGTAAAAGATTTAACACGACATTAATTACGCCTGCTATGATAAGAAAAACAAGAGGACGACGGGTGTCACCTATAGCTCGTAAAATAGAGCTGCCAAAATTGTAAATTGTGGTAGCTGTCATACCTAGAAAGTATATACGCAAATATCTGGCAGCCAAGGGTAGAACATCCGAGGGTGTTCCCATCAATATCAGTATTTTGGGTGCCAAAAGAATTCCTATGACAGTTAGAACTAGTCCTCCTATTATGCTGATAAGAATTGATGTATGTATGGTTTCGTGAATATTTTTTTCATCCTTGGCAGCAAAAAATCTTGCTGTTAAAACATTTGTTCCAACGGATAAGCCTATGAACATATTTGTAAGCAAATTGATCAAGGCGGTGGTGGAACCAACAGCGGCTAAGGAAGTATCACCAGCAAATTTTCCGACAACAGCAACATCAGCAGCATTAAACAGAAGTTGGAGCATACTTGATAGCATAATTGGGAACGTAAAAATAAGCAGCTTCTTTATAATCGAGCCGCTACATAAATCCATTTCGTATTTACTTTTTTTATAGGAAGAAATTTTTTCAGACATTTTCAAAACTCCTTTTTGTGCTAAATATTATGAACCTGTAGTAGAAAAAAATCAATATTCAAATTTTATAAATTAAAAAACAAAATATTAAAAAATATAAAAAATAGGTTGACGAGAAAGAAATTTGTGGTATAATACGAAAAGCACGGCAATCAATGGAGATATACCCAAGTTGGCCGAAGGGGCGCCCCTGCTAAGGGTGTAGGTCGGGAAACCGGCGCGAGAGTTCAAATCTCTCTATCTCCGCCATCAAAAGGCTACAAAAAAGATATAGCCACAGAAAAACTCTGATTTTATCAGGGTTTTTTCTGTTTTTAAGGCAAACTTTTAGTTTTCGGTTTGTGCGTACAAAAAAGATATTTTTCCCAAGCAAGACTTGAACTCTCACCAATTGCTTTTTCTTGCGTGTATGTTTTCATATTTTCAACTCCTATATTGAATGCAACCCTGCTATTCTCAAAAACAGCAGGGTCTTTTCATGTCTGCTGGGGAACACATAAGGTCTATTA
>JAZNOJ010000002.1:0-57873 GCA_045580735.1 Candidatus Egerieisoma sp.
CACTTTGGAATGTCAATGGAGGTTGATTTTTATATTCCAGCAGATAAGACTACCGGAAAAGATATTGATGGAGATGGTAATAACGAACCCATTGTTTTTGAATTTCTTGGCGATGATGACTTGTGGGTATTTGTAGATGGACAGTTAGTACTTGACTTGGGCGGTTGTCACCCTGCATTAGCTGGAAAAATTAATTTTACGCAAAAAACAGTTGAATATAATAATTTTGACTCGGAAGAACCTTTATTACAACTACTTCCTATTAATACCGATGGTACTTTTGGTGACTATCCTACTTTTGCCAAGACACAAGATGTATCCGAAACAATTTGTGCTCCCGGATACCATAAGCTCCAAATTTTCTATATGGAACGTGGCTCTGGTGTATCAAACTGTTATATCAGCTTTAATCTTCCACAGGTTCCTGCCGGCGAAGTTCATGTAAGCAAGGAAGTTGAATGTGAGCTTTCTACGAAAGACGAGAATAACAATGATTTACAATATTCGGTAAATGGTGAAGCTGCGAACGCCTTCCAAAAGGATGATTTCCTTGGTAAGCTTTATGATTTTAAGATTGCATATTCTACTTTGGAGACTGTTGCAGATTGGAATAATGAAATTACATCAGCTTTAGAATATACATTATATCAAACAGATAAGCCGGAAAATAAGACAGGTCCGTTTTATACATCACTAGAGGGAGTATTTAGTGTGCCCGCGGGGTGGAGTGCTTGTATCAGCGTTCCTGAATCAATTGTTGTTGATAACAATTCACAGCCTGTTAAGAGTGTTTACGTAGTCGAACTTGGTGAAAGTAGTGCCGGGGGAAGCAACTCTTCGCCTGATAAGGTACACAATGAAGATTGGTTACCCGGAAACTATGAATATTCAAAAACCACATTAAAGCACTATTACTTATCTACTGAGACTACAGAAGGTAATGTTGTAGACTTAGAAGCGGTTTTGCCAAATGATAAGGTAGATGCATCAAAAGCATATAAGTCAATAGAAGATCCTGTTTTCTTTAAATCTATCAACTACTACAAGTGGCAAATTGAATTTGATACCGAGAAAGAAACTGACATATCCAGTGGTGACAAATCAACTACTTTGGACATAGACGAAGATATAAAGGTTAAATTCGAAAATCAGCCTAACAAAGAAAACTGGCTTGACGGTGAAAGCTCTGAGGACAACAATTTTGGAAAAGACTAATTCATTTACTAGTCATTGAAATATCAAAATCAAAATTTTCGACGATTTCGTTGACAAGGCTTTCTAAATGAAAGTGAGTAAATACAAATAATTATTAAAAAAATGGTGCTGAACACAAAACACTGTGTCAGCACTATTTTTTTTTTGAATATAATAATAATCAAATAATTTATTTTTTAATAAATATAAAAAATAGTTGCAAAATTGTTAATGAAGTATTATAATATTGATACAGTTGAAGAGTGTGCCCATGTGTTCGAAAGGGTTTACATATTTTAATATTGGTTATTTGCATCTTTATATGCACAATTTTTAAATTTTTAAGGAGGTTTCATCAATGAAACGTAAATTTATTAGAGTTATGGCTTTGTTGTTCGTTTTAGCAATGCTTGTGACTTCTATGCCTGTTCATTCGTTTGCTTTGAGCTACTCTGGTTCATCCTCATACAGAACAGGAAAGTATTATTCTGCTCTTACTAGAGTTGTATTAACGGGAAATCAAAGAACGGATATAGTAAATATTGCTAAATCTCAGGTTGGCTATCAGGAAGGAAGCTCATCATCACAGCTTGCAGGAACAGTTTATGGTGGTGGCAATTATACTGAATATGGCCGTTGGTATGGAATGCAGGATATGTGGTGTGCTATGTTCGTTTCATGGTGTGCTAATGTAGCTAAGGTATCTACATCTGTAGTACCAAGTCACGCATATACTCCTTCAGGACTTTCTTGGTTTCAGAGCAGAGGTAGAGCATATTCCAGAGCCACAGTAGCTGCTGGCGGTTATACACCGCAGCCTGGTGATATCATTTACTTCAAATCAGGACGTAATCAAAATCCAACTAACCACGTAGGTATTGTAACAAGCTATTCTAATGGAACAGTTTATACTGTAGAAGGAAATACAAGCTCTGCAACCGTTTCTACTAATGGCGGAGCAGTAGCATCTAAGTCTTATTCAATAAGCAATACATACATTGTTTATATTTGTAAGCCAAATTATTCAGGAACCAATATTTCGTCATCAACGACGTCATCATCATCATCGTCATCGTCATCGTCGTCATCATCATCAACTTCTTCAAGTAACACTGTGAATTCATTTATTCCAGCTAACTTAAAATCTGTTGTTTTTGATGCGAAGTATTATGCAGCTAAGAATGCTGATTTGAAAGCTGCCTTTGGAGATAATGAAACTAAGCTTTATAAGCATTTTGTTGAATTTGGTATAAAAGAAGGTCGTCAAGCAAGTGCTAACTTCAGTATCAAATATTATGTAGAAAGCAATAGCGACCTTAATAAAGCTTTTGGTAAGGATTATATTTCTGCAATGAAGCATTTTATTAATTTTGGCTATAAGGAGTCACGTACAACAGCACCGGCTCTAAATCTTGGTTCAAACTTTAATGCTAGAATAAATCTTGCCTACTGTGGATTAGATATCGGCTTGAATGGTACGAATGTAGTTTCTGTAAGTGAAAGATTAGATAATTCACAGGTTTGGAATTTTGTTCGTAATACAGACGGAACATACAAAATAGAGAATATTGCAACAGGTAAGTGTCTTGACGTATCAGGTGGTTCTGCTTCATCTGGGGCAAATATTCAAGTATATGCAGATAATGGAACAAAAGCACAATGCTGGTATATTTATGAAAATTATGATGGCTCACATATTTTAAGATCAAAGTGCTCATCTACATGTGTAGCTGATGTATCAGGTGGTTCTACTACAGCCGGTACTAATGTATTAAATTATACCGCTGATGGTACACAGGCACAAAAGTTATCAATTGCAAAAATTTCCGGTTCACAGACTTATATTCAAGGAAAGTCAGCAGTAGATCTTGGAAGTGAATTTATGGCAAAAATTACAGGCTTTGCATCAGCTAAAAATCTTTCATTGTCTGGTACTTCTGTAGTTTTAGCTGATAACGAGAATAACAGCAATCAAGTTTGGACATTTACACGCCAAAGCGATGGCAGTTATAAAATTACAAATAAAGCAACAGGAAAATGTCTTGATGTTTCTGGCGGAAGAGCTTCAGCTACTTCTGTAGGTATATATGCAGATAACAATAGTGCAGCACAGAGATGGTTCATTTATTGGGATGGTTATGCATATAATTTGTTCCCTAAATGCTCAGGAACTACAGCACTTGATGTAAAGGGTGGATCTAAAAGTGCTGGTGCAGCTATACAGACATATTTAAGAAATGGTACTGGTGCTCAACGCTTTATAATTTCAAAGATTCAAAGTGTTGATGAGAATGTTGTTGCTACTTTAATTCCTGCAGATAAGCTTGCACTTGTATTTGATGCAGAATATTATGTAACAGCGAACCCTGACCTTAAAGCTGCTTTCGGAACAGACACTGGTAAGCTCTATAGACATTTTTATGAATTTGGATTAAAGGAAGGTCGTAAAGGAAGTCCTTTGTTTGATGTAAAGACATACTTAAGTTCTAACAGCGATTTGTTAGCTGCCTTTGGAGAAAAGAATTATTTCTCTGCATTAAGACACTTTATGAACTTTGGTTATAAGGAAGACAGAATAACTGCTTTATCAGATACATCTTTAGGTAATAGCTTTAGTGCAAAGATTAACCTTTCTTATTGTAATTTAGATTTAGGTTTATCTGGCACAGCAGTTATAGCTGCAACAGAAAGTGCTGATAATAGTCAAATTTGGAATTTTACACTTAATTCCGATGGTACTTATACGATTATAAATAAATCAACAGGTAAGGCACTTGAGGTAAAGGGTGGACTTAAATCAAGTGGTACTGCTATTCAGGTTTATGCATCAAATAATACAAATGCACAAAAATGGTACTTACAAAAAACAGAAAACGGAAACTTTATCCTTCATGCAAGATGCTCAGGAGCTTCTGTATTGTCAATTGAAGGAGGAGGAAAAACAAATGGAACTGCTGTTAAGAATAATACTTACACAGGAAGTTCAGCACAAGAATTTTCAATAGTAAAAGTTTCATAATTATATCGATATAATAATCTTTCTTTAAAATGGTAATGCCGTAGGTCTAAATTGTATGACCTACGGCATTTACATATTTAATTAAAAGGAATTAATATTAAAGTATGATGCAGATTAAGCCACCGCTTCCTTCATTAATTACACGTTGAAGAGTATCCCTTAGCTTTAATCTTTCTTCATCCGGGATTCTGTTTAGCTTACTTTGAAGACCTTCTCCCATTAATTCATTTAATGGCTTTCCAAAAAGATTTGATGTCCATATTGTTGTAGGATTACCTTCAAATTCATTAAGAATATAGTTAACCAATTCTTCAGACTGCTTTTCAGTACCAACAAATGGAGCTATTTCAGTTTCAATATCAGCTTTGATCATATGTATAGATGGAGCATGTGCACGAAGTCGTACACCGAAGCGATTACCCTGTTTGACAATCTCAGGCTCTTCTAAGTGCATTTCCTCCATGGTTGGCATTACAATACCATATCCTTTCAATTCAACCTCTTTGAGCGCAGTTTCAAGCCTTTCGTGCTCCTTTTTAATACGTCCTAAATCGGTTATTATTGAGATGAGTGTTTTATCATCAGTAATATCCAATCCGGAATGTTCGGATAAAATCCCATAGAACAATTCATTGGGAAGCTGTAATTCGATTATCGAGCATCCTGTACCGGCATCAAACGAGGAAATCAAGGCCTTTTTTATAAACGAATAATTTGATAAAGTATTTACACAATCGCTGATATGACGAACTCTGGATGCATCCTTGAAGGATTCTAAAATAGCCTCAGTCAAAGAGCTTTTTAAATTTTCATCGTAGCTTAGACTTTCGAGCCATGACGGAATATTTATGCCGATTTCACAAATGGGAAATTCGTAAAGTATAGTTTGCATTATATCGTTTATGTCCTCCTGTGACATTGTTGAACAATTTACAGACAAAACAGGAACGCTATACTTGTTAGATAAATTGTCACGAAGCTCTTGTGTGTTATCATCGTCAGGATTTACAGAGTTTAATATAATTGCAAAAGGCTTACCTGTGTTTTTTAGCTCGTCAATAACACGCTCTTCAGCTACCTCGTATTCGTTTCTGGGAATATCGGTTATTGAACCATCTGTTGTAATAACTAATCCTATGGTTGAATGTTCATTTATGACTTTTTTTGTTCCGATTTCTGCCGCATCACCAAACGGAATCTTTTCTTCAAACCATGGCGTTGCAACCATTCTGGGAATATCATTTTCTAAATGACCTAAGGCACCATTTACCAAGTATCCAACACAATCAACAAGTCTGACTTTGAGATTAATATTTCCGTCAATTGTAATATTTGCAGCCTCATTAGGTATGAATTTTGGTTCAGTAGTCATGATAGTCTTTCCTGATGCACTTTGTGGTAATTCATCAATTGCTCTATCTCTTTCAAATGTATCAGCAATATTGGGAATTACTAATAAATCCATAAATCTTTTGATAAAGGTTGATTTGCCAGTTCTAACGGGACCTACAATGCCAATATAAATATCCCCATTTGTTCTTTTTGCTATTTGTTGGTAAATATCAAATCTATCCACCGAAATACCTCCTCTAACAATTATTAACCTAGCATAAGTCGTAGTTTACAAAAACAGTATATGAGACTAATTTAAAAATAATGCAAAATTAATAAATATAAAAAATTAGATTTATTTGTTGACATCGATTTTAATAAAATGTATACTTTATAAGTATAGTCACGCAAATATATCGTTTCGGGAGGAATAGTATTTATGATACGTAAAAGAGTATTATCAATAGTATTATTAATGTTGGTTTTATCTACAGCATTTGTTTTTACAGGCTGTAAGGAAGTGGAAAAAGGTGTTTCAGATTGGAAAGCAAATGGCGGAGATCCTGCTGTTAGTAAACAAGAAGAGGCAACTGTAAACATTGTAGAATTTGGTGCATATCCACAATCAAAAGCTGAAGCAGCTGTTCAATCTACTATTACATCGAATGTAACCATTGACCCTGAAACAGGCTTGTGGAATGAATATGTAAGTGATACAGCAAAAGCAAAATATGATCTTGAAACAGGATATTTTATATATACTCCTATTGTTGATGGCAAAGAGCAAGCTGAGCAATACTATATGTCAGCCGGTGATAACTTATATTTGGTAGAGCCAATTAAATGGGCGGTTGTTGAGAAAAACGCATCGGAAAGTGTGGCTATTTCACTTAAAGTCTTAGATGGTGGAAGATTATTTAGTGATTTGTATGGTGAATGTACATGGGGAACATCAACAATGAGAGACTGGCTCAACGGAATTAACGATTACGATGTTGAAAAAGGTCAAAAGTATAAAGAACAGCTTAACTTTTTAAATAGAGCATTCTCTGATGCTGAGATTTCAAAATTGAAAAAGGTTAAAAATGCTTGTGCTGATAATGCAACATATGGTACTTCTGCAGGTAGTGAAACAGAAGATTTAGTTTATTTCCTTTCAAATGAAGAATTTAAATCAATTTTTGACAATGATGCTACAATAAATGCGATGGCTTATGCGACAGATTATGCTGCAGTGAGAGGTACAGCAGTAGGTAAGAATAATGAGGCTAACTGGTGGTTGAGAGATCCGGGTGCTAAGTTATTTATGCTTGGTGTAGATAGAGCAGGCAGTGTTTCAGAAGGTGGTTTTGCTATAAATGATATGACAATTGGAGTAAGACCTGTAATTACAGTAGAAACATCGGCTCTTAAGGCAGTAGTAGAACAGTAACAGATTTTATGTAAAAACTTTTAAAAAAAGTGTTGACAATATTAGATAAATGATGTATTATAACCTAGCGCTTTGAGGGGAGAGCAAAGCAAAGGGTTTTGATCCATTAGCTCAGTCGGTAGAGCACCTGGCTTTTAATCAGGGTGTCCGGAGTTCGAGTCTCCGATGGATCACCATATGAAGTCCGAATCTGTTTCATCAGATTCGGATTTTTCTTTTATAGGATTTTATTATAACAATTAATGGTAAACAAATATAATGCTTACGAAAGGAATATTATTATGAGCGATAATAGTAACGAAAAGAAAAAAATTGTGGAGCCTTCAATATTATCAGGTTTTATGGAGCTTTTACCAAAAGAACAAATGTTAATGACAAAAATGACTGATACAATTAAGAAAACCTTTGAAAGCTATGGCTTTATACCTCTTGATACTCCTGTTTTAGAAAAATCTGAGGTTTTACTTGCAAAAAATGGTGGAGAAACAGCTAAGCAGGTTTATAGATTTAATAAAGGTGATAGCGATATAGCAATGAGATTTGACCTGACTGTACCGCTGGCTAGATACGTAGCGCAGCATTACGGTGAGCTGACATTTCCTTTTAGAAGATATCATATAGGAAAGGTATACAGAGGAGAAAAGCCACAAAAAGGAAGATTTAGAGAATTTTATCAATGTGATATAGATATTATAGGAAACGGTTCTTTAGGTATAGTAAATGATGCAGAAATTGTGAGTATTATTTATTCTACATTTAACGCTTTAAATATTGGTAAATTCAAAATAATGATAAATAATAGAAAGCTTTTAAACGGTTATTTTGAACATTTGAAAATTGAGAATACTGTAGAAACATTAAGAATAGTTGATAAAATTGATAAAATTGGAAGAGAAGCTGTGAAAAAGGAATTGCTAAAGGAAGTTTCTATATCTGAAAATGTAGCCGACAGCGTTTTAGATTTTCTGGATAATACAGGTAGCATTGATTCAATTATTTCTGCTTTAAAGAATTATCAAATACCCAATGAAAAATTTTTAGAGGGCTTAAACGAGCTTGAGGAAGTATGTAAAAATATAAAAGCAATGGGTGTTAGTGAAGAATTCTTTACTGTGAATTTAAAAATTGCTAGAGGACTTGAT
Organism: Candidatus Egerieisoma sp.; assembly: GCA_045580735.1. GTDB lineage: Bacteria > Bacillota > Clostridia > UBA1212 > UBA1255 > Egerieisoma. The sequence goes on from JAZNOJ010000002.1 coordinate 8,120, forward strand.
TATTATACCGGTACAGTTTATGAAACAATACTTTGTGATTACCCACAATTGGGAAGTATTTGCTCCGGTGGAAGATATGATGAGCTTGCATCTAATTATACAAAGCAAAGCTTACCAGGGGTAGGTATTTCAATTGGTTTGTCTAGACTCTTTTATCAGCTCAACGAAATTAAGGCTATTAATTATAGCGGAAGATGCACACCGACCGACATTTTATTTATACCAATGGATGATACAGTACAATATACCTTAGAAAAAGCTACACAATTTAGACAAGCGGGATACTGCGTTGAGGTATATATGAATGGTGGCAAGATGGCTAAAAAGCTTACTTACGCTAACAAGCTTGGTATACCATATGTTATCATTATCGGTGGTGACGAAATGAACAGTGGTATACTAAAAATTAAAGACATGGAAACGGGAGAGCAATATGAAATTTCATCTTTAGAAGATGTTAAAAGCATTGTAAAGTAACAAATTGTTATAAAAATAAAATTTGACAGATTTATACTTTATATGTAGAATTAGTCTATTGAAATAGAAAAGGAGTTTTTATAATGAAGAAAAGAACTTTACTTACTAATATATTTATAGTAGTTTTGATGATATCTATAGTATTTGTGCTTTTGGCTTTTTTTGATGTTTTTGATGTAGATACCTTAAAGCAACCAATATTGACTATATCTATGACGGTTGCTTTGATATCGGTTGCTTTGATTGATATAGTTTTCCCCCTTATAGATAATATCAAAAGATTTTTAAGCGAAACAAGTTATAAAGTTAAAGCTATAATAAAGGTTATACTTTTTGGTGTTTCGGTTTTATTTTTGGTATTTACAGTAAAGGGAGTAGGTATCTTTGAAAAACAATTTTTAGGCATAGCATTGTTCTGTGTTGCTTATTTAGCGCAGTTCTTTATAGACTTAGACAGAACTAAAAAAGAAAAAATTGATGATTATGATGCTAGTAAGGATGAAGAAAACTACGAGAAGGTAGAAGCTACATCCACGATAGCGGAAAATGACGAAGAAGAGACAGATGACAGCTTCTAATCATTCCTCGTCAATTATATATCCTGAGATGCTTTCTCCATCAGTTGAGATAGGCATTACAGAAGTTATAGTGCCCTTGTAGTTTTTGTTAGCTGGGCATATAAATTCAATAAAGTTTTCAGAATGTCCTTTTAGTAAACCATTTTTATATGTTTCAAAAAGGACATTTGTTTTTTTACCCATACGTACATATTCAGAAAGTATTTTACTCTTGATTTCAGATTGAATGGTTGAAAGTCTAGCTGCACGTTCTTTTTTAACATTTTTTTGTATTTGATTTTTCATTTCAGCAGCTTCCGTACCAATTCTTGCAGAGTAGGGGAAAATGTGCAAATGTAAAAATTCAACATCCTTAATAAAATCGATTGTTTCTTGGAAATTATTTTCTGTTTCTCCTGGAAAACCAACTATAACATCAGCGAAAAGGTTACAATCGTCAAATAAGCTTTTTAAATATTTAATGTTTTCTAAAGCTCTGGGCGCATTATATTTTCTTCTCATAGCAGCCAATATTTCTGAAGATCCACTTTGTAAGGAAATGTGAAAATGAGGGCATAGCTTTGGAATATCCCTCAAGGAATCGGAGATTTCCTTTGTAATAAAGAACGGATCTAATGAGCCTAAGCGTATTCTTTCTATGCCATCGATTTTAGAAGCCTCGTTTAATAATTTTATAAAGTCGAATTGATATGATGATATTTCAATTCCGGTAAATACGATTTCCTTGCAGCCTCTTAAGGCTAATGAATTGATTTCTGTTAAAATTTCGTTTCTTGGCTTAGAACGTACAGGTCCCCTAGCCTTTGGAATTATACAATATGCACATTTTGAGCTGCATCCGTCTTCTATTTTTAGATAAGCTCTGGTTCTATTAAAATTATCAATTATAGAGCTTTCAAGAACATTAGAAAATGGTAGTATCTGTATTTGAGGAGCACTTGGCTTTTCGATGCTTAAAAGCTCGATTATTTGATCTGCAATAGAAATTTTGTTTTCATTGCCGGTTATTAATGTAACACCTTTTATTTCAGAAATTATTTCTGGGCAACGCTGTGCTAAACAACCAGTTACAGCAATTATTGCATCTGGATTATTGGCTAATGCACGACGAATTACCTTTAGTGCTTTGCGGTCACTATCGGCAGTAACAGTGCAGGTGTTGATAACATATATATCGCACTTATCTTCAAATTTGCAAATTTCTATTCCGTTTGAGGCAAGCCTTTCACTAATGGCTTCACTTTCGTAAAAATTAACCTTGCATCCAAGTGTATAAATGCCTGCTGTAAATTTTTGATTTTCTATATTAATGCATCTCATTTCTGTAAGTATTTTACGAGAAAATTATAGACATGAAACTTCTTATTGTCAATTGACAGAGAAAATAAAAGTGATTATACTTATCACTAATTCACTAAAAAAATGGGAGTTATGAAATGACAGAAATTCAGAGAAAGGACAATAAAAAAAAGAAAAAATTTTTAGGACATTCTGTAACGATGTCAATTTGTACATTCCTGATATTTGTGCTTTTGGGCGCAGTATTTTTTATGCAAATTAAGTCTGTAGAGCATAAAAATGAGCTTGTAAAGAATACAAATGACGAAAGAATAGAACATTACAGAGAAGAAATAAAAATTATACAAGATAAAATGAAAGAAAATAAAGAATTAAATGAACTTTTAAATAGCAGATATGATACTGAAATGAAGTATCTTTTTGATAATGAAAAGCAATTTTATGAATTATATAAAAAATACGAAACAGAGATAGATCAATATGAATTTTACGCTGGTTTAACCACGGTAAATGGAAAAGGAATTGACATAGGCATAGACGATGCCCAAACTATTTATGAATCTACCCCCGGCTTTTTAGTTCATGATATTTATTTAAATGAAATTATCAATGTATTACGGTCTGCCGGAGCTGAAGCAATAGCGATTAATGGAGAAAGAATTGTATCAATGAGCGAAACACTTTGTCTGGGACCCAGCATAAGAGTCAATAATACAAAGCTTTTCGCACCGTATCATATAGAAGCTATTGGTGAGCCTCAGGTACTATTAGAAGCCTTTAAGGATAGCGCAATTTACGATACGATGTTAAATGATAACTTGATTGTAGACCCCGTTATAAGAGATAGCATAACGATAAATAAATACAGAAAGTCATATACGAGCATGATTGATTTACTAGCCATTATTAATGAGGAGAGACCGAAATGAAAAACGAAAATAAATCAAATAAAAGCAGAAAAACCGCAATTGTGACTATGACAGTTGTTTGTGTACTTCTAGGATGTATATTAGCTGTTCAATATAAGAGCTTAAGCTCGGCAGATAAGCTTATTACAACGGATTCGGATACTATTAATTCATTGCAGGAACAGCTTATTAGATTAGATAGAGAAAATGAAGTTTTGGAAAACGAAAATGAGCAGTTACAAGAGAAGGTAGAACTTTTAGAGGGAGCTACAAACGAGGAACAAATACAGAGCTTGGAATCAGAATTAAATAAAATTAAAACCTTTGCAGGGGCTACAAAGGTTTCCGGAAGTGGATTGTTTATTTCTATAAACATGAGAGAGAATATGTTGTCTAATACATTGCAAAGACATTTGTTATCTCTTGTAAATGAACTAAAGGCCTGTACAGCGCAAGCTATTTCAATAAATGGTGAAAGACTCACAGCCATGACAGAGATTCGTGTTGTAGGAAATTATGTCATTATCAATGGAAGGCAATATCAATCGCCTTTTTCAATCTATGCTATAGGTAAACCTCAAGAAATGTTAAATGGTGTTATATTAAATGGAACGGGACCGTTGTCATTGCTTGACAAGGAAGAGGCATGTGAGATTGAATATCAGATTCAAGACAATATCATTATCGAAGCGTGTCAATCAGCAGATATTATTACAAGCATGCTTGAAAATGTAAAGTGATAGGTCTAGCATAATATTGAGCATCCTTTCATAGTATTGTATAGAACAATACTAATGAAAGGGTGCTTTTTTTGACCTCAAAAATTTTTTTGGCTATGCCGGTAATACTTCTTATGGTACTTTTGATTTATCCATTGACTAATATGAAGCTTGATGAAGACAGCCCATACGATGTCGAAATTGTTCAGACAGTCAGTAATGAAAATAAAACTATATGCAGATGGGGACTTTCAAGAAAAGGATATGGAAATATTCCAGAAGCAGGAAAAGATGATGTAGATATTTTGCTTTCCGGTGGAGGCATGTATTTAGGAGACATAAATGATAATAAAATGTACTTAACCTTTGATGAAGGATATGAGAACGGTTTTACAGAAAATATACTAGATACATTAAAAGAAAAGAATGTAAAGGCGATTTTTTTTGTAACAGGAGACTATTTTAAGGATAATACACATATCGTTCGAAGAATGCTTGAAGAGGGCCATTTTGTTGGCAATCATTCAATGAATCATTATTCTATGCCAGAATTATCATTTGAAAAATGCGAAAGCGAGATTTTAGAATTAGATAGATTGTTTTTTGATAAATTTGGACAACACATGAGTTTTTTTAGACCTCCTAAGGGTGAGTACAATACAAAGGTATTAGAAGTGGTAAATAGCTTAAATTACAAATGTATTATGTGGAGCTTCGCATACAAGGATTGGATTGTTGACGAACAAAAAGGAAAAGCATATGCCTTTGATACGATAACAAATAATTTTCACGATGGAGCGATATTGCTGTTACACGCTGTTTCAAAGGATAATGCTGATGCATTAGCAGAAGTAATAGATAAGGGCAGAATGTTGGGATATGAATTTGGAAATCCGGAGGAATTATTATGAGAGTGCCATCTATGAGATTATATGGTAAAGAAAATGTGCAAATTATTTCACACAAAGGAATATGTAAATGCTGTGAAAAATGCATCGAGATTTTCAGCAATGCAGGGATAATATGTGTTGAAGGCTGTGATTTGGAAATATCTGTATTAAACGATGAATATATATCAATAAGAGGCATAATTGAAAAAATATTTTACAAGGATTAATTTGAAAGTGAATATATATGAATAAAATACTAAATTATTTGCAAAATTACGTCGAAATTAAAATTACCGGATATAAGCCACAGCTATTTATAAATATATGCTTGAAGCGTCGGATTTTGATTTGGAATATAAAACATGTTAATAAAAATGAATTTACTCTTTGTATGAGAGCTGCTGATTTTAGAAAGAATGTTAGAAGTATAACGATAAAAGCTGGAGTAAATGTAGAGATAATAAATAAAATAGGAGTAATTTTCAAAATAAGAAAATATAAAAAAAGAAAAGTATTTGTTATTTTGTCTATATTAATGATTGCTTTGTTTTTTTATTTGAATTCTTGTATTTGGAATATCACAATACAGGGAGGAAATGCATATTCACAAAAGTGTGTTTTAGAATTGATTGATGATATGGGAATAAAAAAGGGATCATTAATATCAAAGATTAACACAAGGCAAGTGGCAGAGCAGCTTTTGATTAATCAAAAAAATCTTTCCTGGGTGGGCATAAAAAGACATGGAACAACACTTAAGGTGGAAATAGTGCATGGTACCTTTTTTGAAGGTAAAAAGGGGGATGATATTCCCAGTGGAGAAGCATGTGATATAGCTGTATCAAAGGATTGCCTTTTATACAAGGTTACAGTTGAAGACGGTATTCAGGTAATTGAAACAGGAAATACGGTATTGGCAGGACAAAGAGTTGTTATGGGAGAGGGAAGACACGCAAAGGGGGAGGTTTTAGGCTGCGTATGGTATAAGGCAAAAGTGCCGGTTGATATGTCATGCGAAAAAATAATACCTACCGGAGACTATATAGAAGATAAGTCATTATTAATATTTGGCATTAAGCTTGATGCACCAAAATGGAGATGGCTTCCATGGAATTGGAATAAGCCAAATTTTAAAAGCAGTGAGTATTATTATGAAGAAAAATATCCTTTTGAAGATATTAAGCTTCCAATAGGAATTGGTGTCACAAGAGAGATAGAAACGTATTTGCAAGAATATTCGATGAATGAATCAGAAGCTAAAATGTATGCTGAAAGTCAGGCACAAGGAATTATTGATTCTGAAATTCCAAATGATGCAAGAATTATAAAAACATCAGGTGTTTTTAAAAAGGAGTCTGGAAAACTGTATTATTATTTAACTGCTGAAGTGTTGGAAAACGTTGGAATTGCTGTAAAATCTTGAAAAAAAGGTGGAAATTATACTCAATTATAAAGCAAAATGAAAAAGTAATTTCTGACAGATAGTGTTTAAAGCTTTACCAAAGTAAAATATTTAGTATTGACATATAATTTGATGCGTGGTAGAATTTGAACAATATTTTAACGAGAAAAGAATAAAATAATACGAAACAGATACTTTAGGAGGAATGTATATGAAAAGTTCTGATTTAAGAAACGTTGTTCTATTAGGACACGGTGGAATGGGTAAAACTTCACTTGCCGAGGCTATGCTTTATAATGCAGGTGCAATTGATAGATTGGGCAGAATCAATGAAGGTAATACTGTTTTGGACTGCGACCCGGAGGAAGTACGCAGAAAATCCTCTGTAAGCTTGTCCATCGCTCCTTTTGATTGGAGAGGTTCTACGGTTAATGTAATAGATACCCCGGGATATTTCGATTTCGCAGGAGAAATGTTAGAAGCTGTATCAGTTGTTGATTCGGCAGTTATTGTAGTTTCGGCGACTATGTCAGTAGGAACAGAAAAGGCGTGGGAATTTGCTAACAGCAGAAATATACCGCGTGTTATTTTCGTAAATAAGATGCATGATGAAACAGCAAATTTTGATGAAATATATGCTGAACTAAAAGAAATGCTAGGTAAACCTTGTGTTGCACTTCAATTACCAATAAGAAGAAATGGTAAACTCGTAGGTATAGTTGACGGTATTACTTTAGAAGCAAGAATGTTTGACCAATATGGTAACCTTGTTGATGGTGAGCTTCCGGAGGATATGGTTGAAAGAGCAAATGAAATTCATACTAATTTGTCAGAAATCGTAGCAGAAACAGATGAAGCTCTCATGGAAAAATTCTTTGGTGGAGAGAAGTTTACTAAAGAAGAAATTATTAAAGGCTTAAAGGTTGCTATTAATAATTGCACATGTGCACCAGTATTACTAGGTTCATCACACGAAAATATCGGTGTAAGAAAATTGATGGACTTTATAGTAGATTATATGCCTTCTCCTTTGGAAAGAACGATTCTTGAATATACGGATGCTGATGGCAATCCTGGTCAAATGAAGCCTGATCCGGATGGACATCCTACTTTGTTTATATATAAGACAATCGCAGATCCATTTGTAGGTCGTTTATCTTTATTTAGAGTTTGCTCAGGAACAATGACACCTGACACAATAATGTATAATGCAAACAAGAATGCAGATGAAAGAATTGGTCAGATTTTTGTACTGAGAGGTCGTAAGCAGATTCCTGTTAAAGAACTTGTTTGTGGTGACCTTGGGGCTATTGCAAAGCTTAGTGTTACAACAACAAATGATACATTAGGTTCAAAAACCAATCCAATTATAATTGGTGCGACTAAATTCCCTGAGCCTCAGCTTACATTAGGTATTGTTCCAAAAGCAAGAGGTGACGAGGAGAAAATAAGTGTAGGAATATCAAAATTAAAAGATGAAGATCCGGTTATTAAGTTCTCAATTAATAAGGAAACAGGACAAATGTTGGTTTCAGGTATGGGTGACCAGCATATTGATACAATCGTAAGCAAATTGAAAAACAGATATGGAGTGTCTGTTGAATTGGAAGAACCTAAGGTTCCTTACAGAGAAACAATTAGAAAAAAGGTTTCAGCAGAAGGACTTCATAAGAAACAATCTGGTGGCGCAGGTCAATATGGCAAGGTTGTTATAGAATTTGAACCGGGCGAAAATACAGAGCTTGAGTTCTGCGAAAAGGTTTTCGGTGGAGCAGTTCCTAAGCAATTCTTCCCATCTGTTGAAAAAGGACTTCAAGAGAGCGTAAAGAAAGGTGTACTTGCAGGATATCCTGTAGTTAATTTGAAGGCAACATTAGTAGATGGTAAATACCATCCAGTTGATTCAAAGGAAGTGGCATTTGTTTCGGCTGCAAAGCTAGCCTTTAAAGCGGGAATTAAGCAAGCCTCGCCTGTATTACTTGAACCTATAGTAAGCGTGAAGGTATATGTTCCTGAAAGATATATGGGAGATATTATGGGAGACATGAATAAGCGTAGAGGTAGAGTACTTGGTATGAATCCTATGGAGAATGGAATGCAGGAAATTATTGCAGAAGCTCCTTACGCAGAGATGTTTAAGTATGCTACAGATCTTCGCTCAATGACTCAGGCTAGAGGTTCATTTACAACAGAATTTGCTAGATATGAGGATGTTCCAGAGAATATAGCTAAGAAGATTATTGAAGAGGCTAAAAACAGAATGTCTGACGACGAGGATTGATATTTTAATTAGTATTTGACAGAAACGATTTGATTTAATAAAATAAGCTATTATACTTGAGATAAAGTATAATAGCTTGTTTTAAGTTTTATAGAAATCGGAGGAACACATTATGTATCGTCATGATTATGATTCTACACTTGAAAGTTTTGGAGGCTTTATGCAGAAAATGTCTGCGATTGCAACTGAAAGAGACAGCTTTAATCCGGAGCTTTATACTAAGTATAATGTAAAGCGAGGCTTGAGAAATTCCGATAATACAGGTGTATTGGTAGGACTTACAAGTATCGGCGATGTTCGTGCTTACATTATAGAAGAAAATGAAAAGGTACCGATTGATGGTAAGCTTCTTTATAGAGGAATAAGCGTAGAGGATTTGGTAGCAGGATTCGAAAAAGATAAAAGGTTTGGTTTTGAAGAAACCGCATATCTTTTAATTACCGGTAGCCTTCCAACAAAGAGTGAGTTGAATGACTTTAGAGAATTGCTTGACGATTATAGGAGACTTCCGGATGGATTTGCTGAAGATATGATTATGAAAGCTCCTAGCAGAGATATTATGAACAAGCTTGCTCGCTGTATGCTGGCATCATATTCTTACGATAATAATCCTGATGATTTATCACACGTAAACATAATGCGTCAATGTATAAGACTTATAGCGCAAATTCCGACAATGGCTGCTTATGCATATCAGACAAGAAATCATTATTATTTTGACGAAAGCTTGTATATTCATAATCCGCAAAGAGGTCTTTCTACTTCAGAAAATTTCCTTCAAATGATTAGACCTGATAGCCAATTTACACAATTAGAGGCAGAAATATTGGATTTGGCACTTGTGCTACATGCGGAGCATGGTGGTGGAAACAATTCATCCTTTACTGTCCACGTAGTAACATCTACAGGTACAGATACGTATTCTGCAATGGCAGCCGCTATAGGGTCTTTAAAAGGTCCTAAGCATGGTGGTGCAAATATTCGTGTGCTTGAAATGATGGAAAACATTAAAGCTAATATAAAAGATAAAACTAATCGTGATCAAGTAAAAGATTATCTAATAAAAATACTGAAAAAAGAAGCCTACGACAATTCGGGACTTATATATGGAATAGGACATGCTGTTTACACAAAATCTGATCCTAGAACCAGATTGTTAAAACGAAAGGCTGAGGAGCTTGCACACGTTATGGGACCTGAATGGATTAAAGAATTTGAATTCTATAAGGCTGTTGAAGAATTAGCTCCTGTTGCTTTTGAAGAATATAAAAAGTCATCTAAGGTTATGTGTGCGAATGTTGACTTTTATTCAGGCTTGGTATATACGATGTTAAATATACCAAAGGAATTATATACACCTATTTTTGCAATTTCGAGAATTGCAGGCTGGAGTGCACATCGTTTAGAGGAGCTTGCTGTTAGCAACAGAATAATAAGACCGGCATATAAAAACGTTGGAGGAAAGCAGCCCTATGTTGCTTTATCGGATAGAGAAGATTGAATGGAGATGTTAAAATGAGAGAAAAAATTTACGAATATAAACCAAATGAAATAGAAGCCAAATGGCAAAAGATTTGGGATGAAAATAAAGCATTTGAAGCAGTTATTGATAAGAATAAGAAGAAATTTTATGGCCTTATAGAATTTCCGTATCCATCAGGCAACGGACTTCATGTAGGTCATCCACGTTCAAATACTGCTATGGATATAATAGCAAGAAAACGTCGTTTAGAGGGATATAATGTTATTTTCCCTATAGGCTGGGATGCATTTGGACTTCCGGCAGAGAACTTTGCTATTAAAAATAAAGTACATCCTGCAACAGTTACAGAAAAAAATGTAGCTCATTTTAAAGAGCAGCTTAAAAAAATCGGATTTTCATTCGATTGGTCAAAGGAAATAAATACAACTGACCCGGCTTACTATAAATGGACACAATGGATTTTCCTTAAATTATTTGAAAAGGGGCTCGCTTATAAAGCAGAAATACCGATTAATTGGTGTACAGAATGTAAAGTAGGCTTGGCTAATGAGGAAGTTGTAAATGGTGTTTGTGAACGCTGCGGAGGAGAAGTAGTAAGAAGAGTTAAGTCTCAATGGATGTTAAAAATCACAGACTATGCACAGAAGCTCCTTGATGGACTTGATGATGTTGAATTTATAGAGAAGGTAAAGACTCAACAACGAAATTGGATAGGAAGAAGTGAAGGTGCAGAGGTTGATTTCACTGTTCCTGCTGCAAAGGATATAGATGGCGGTATATTAACAGTTTACACAACTCGTCCGGATACACTTTTTGGTGCAACATATATGGTTGTTTCACCTGAACATCCTGTTATTGAAAAGATAAAGGATAAAATCGAAAATTATGACGAGGTGCTGGCATATAAAGCAGAGGCTGCAAAAAAATCAGATTTTGAGCGTACAGAAATGGCCAAGGATAAAACAGGTGTACCACTTAAAGGTGTAACTGCAATAAATCCTGTTAACGGTAAAGAAATTCCAATTTGGATTTCGGATTATGTTTTAATTTCATATGGTACAGGAGCTATTATGGCGGTTCCTGCACATGATGAAAGAGACTGGGCATTTGCTAAGAAATTCGGATTGCCTATCATAGAAGTTGTACAAGGTGGAGATGTACAAAACGCTGCATATACAGATATAGAAAGCGGTATAATGACAAATTCACAATTCTTAGACGGACTTACAGTAAGTGAAGCTAAAAAGACAATAATTGAATGGCTTGCTGAAAAAGGCTATGGACATAAAAAGGTAAATTACAAGCTTCGTGACTGGGTATTTAGCAGACAGAGATATTGGGGAGAGCCTATTCCGCTTGTATATTGTGAGCATTGTGGTTGGGTTCCTGTGCCTGAAAAAGAGCTTCCTGTAAAGCTCCCTGATATTGAAAATTATGTACAGACTGACAGCGGTGAATCACCTCTTGTAAATGTTGAGGAATGGGTAAATACTACTTGTCCTAAATGTGGTGCTCCTGCTAAGAGAGAAACTGATACAATGCCTCAATGGGCTGGTTCATCCTGGTATTTCATCAGATATTGTGATCCTACAAACTCTGAAGAACTAATTTCAAAAGAAGCTATGGATTATTGGATGCCGGTTGATTGGTATAATGGTGGTATGGAGCATACAACACTTCACCTTTTATATTCGAGATTTTGGCACAAGTTCCTTTATGATGCAGGCGTTATTTCATGTCCGGAGCCATATATAAAAAGAACCTCGCACGGTATGATTTTAGGTGAAAACGGCGAGAAAATGTCAAAATCTAGGGGAAATGTAATAAATCCTGATGATATTGTAGCAGAAATAGGAGCAGATGCGTTCCGTGTTTATGAAATGTTTATGGGTGCTTTTGACCAGGCTATTCCGTGGTCAACACAGGGTGCTAGAGGCTGTTACAGATTTTTAGATAGAGTGTGGAAGCTACAAGATATATTAACTGAAGATGAAGGTATGTCAGATACACTAAAGGCTTCGGTTCACTCAACTATCAAAAAGGTTACAGAGGACTATGAAAAAATGAAATTCAATACAGCTATTGCTGCCATGATGTCACTCGTAAATGATATTTATGCTTATGGTAAAATTACTAAAGAAGAGCTTAAAATGCTTCTTGTGCTTTTAAATCCTGTAGCACCGCATATTACTGAAGAGATATGGCAAATCCAAAAACTTTCAGATAAGCCTATTTATAAATCAGAATGGCCAACATATGATGAAAAGGCTATGGTTAAGGCAGAGGTTGAAGTGGCTATCCAGATTTGTGGCAAGGTAAGAATGAAGCTTATGATACCATCAGAGTACGGCAAAGAAGAAACAGAAAAATTTGCACTTGAAAATGAAGGTGTAAAAGCATTAATAGGTGATAAGCCTATCCGTAAGGTTATTGCTGTGCCGGGAAGAATAGTTAATATAGTAGTTTGATTTTAGTTAGGAGAATATAAATGAATTATAAAAAAGCAGCGGCGGAGCTGATTATTTCCGTGATGGGAACAGAAAATTTATCGTTGGAGCAGGCAGAGCGTTTGGTGGCTGTGCCTCCTAATCCCGATATGGGAGATGCGGCTTTTCCGTGCTTCTCATTTGCAAAGGTTTTACGTAAAGCACCACCTGCTATTGCAGCAGATTTATGTGAGAAAATCAAAGAAAATCTAAACGAAAGCTCTGTTTTTTCAAAGATAGAGGCTGTTGGAGGATATTTGAATTTTTATCTGAAAAGAGGAGTGCTTGCACAAAATGTTCTCAATGAGGTTTTGACAAAGGGCGATGCTTATGGAAAATCAACAGAAGGTCAAAATAAAAAGGTCTTAGTTGAGTTTTCTTCACCTAATATTGCAAAGCCTTTTCACATAGGACATTTGGTTACTACTGCATTGGGCAGTTCGTTAGAAAGAATTTATTCTTTTTTAGGATATGATACTGTAAAAATCAACCATTTAGGTGATTGGGGAACACAGTTTGGTAAGCTTATTAGTGCATATAAACGTTGGGGAGATGCAAAGCTTATAGATGCAGATCCAATAAATGAACTATTGAAAATTTATGTTAAGTTTCATAATGAAGCAGAGCAAAATCCTGAATTAGAGGATGAAGCTAGAGCATATTTTAAAAAGCTCGAGGATGGAGACGAAGAAGTAACTAAGCTTTGGCAATTTTTTAAAGATGCAAGCTTAAAGGAATTTAATAAAACATACGACCTTTTAGATATATCTTTTGATTCGTTTGCTGGAGAAAGCTTTTATACAGATAAAATGCCAGAGGTTGTTGAGCTTTTGAAAGAAAAGAAGCTTTTAGAGGAAAGTGATGGAGCACAGGTTGTACGCTTTGATGATGAGAATGTCCCACCATGTATTATTTTAAAATCTGATGGAACTACAATTTATGCAACAAGAGATTTGGCAGCAGCTATTTATAGAAAGAGAACTTATGATTTTGATAAAAATATTTATGTAGTTGGTACTCCTCAAGCTCTTCATTTTAAGCAGATTTTCTCTGTTTTAGACAAAATGGGTTACGAATGGTCAAAGGATTGTGTTCATGTAGGTTTTGGGTATGTTCGTTTTCCTGATAAAGTTTTATCAACACGTCATGGCGATGTAGTTTTCCTTGAGGATGTTTTGCGTGAATCTATTGAAAAAACTAAGGAAATAATACAAAATAGTGCAACCAGCAAAAATATAGATGATATAGATGAGGTTTCAGAAAAAATTGGTGTTGGAGCTATTTTATATACCTTCCTTAAAAATGGCAGAGAAAAGGATATTGTATTTACGTGGAAGGATATATTGGATTTCGAGGGTGAATCGGGACCATATGTTCAATACGCTTATGCAAGAGGTAAGAGTGTTCTAAGAAAAGCAACAGAAATGGGTATTGATTACTCAAAAGCAGATTTATCTCTTCTTGAGGGTAGTGATGAATTTGAGCTTGTTAAGCAGATTAACTCTTATTACGATGCGGTAAAGGAAGCTGCTACAAAAAATGAACCATGTTGTGTTACAAGATATGTAACAGATTTAGCACAGCTTTTCAACAAGTTTTATAATACATGCAATATTATGAAGTCAGAGGATAATTTGAGAGATGCCAGACTTAAGCTAACAGAGGCTGCGTGCATTTGCATTAAATCTGCTCTATATTTAATTGGTGTTCGTGTTGTAGAGAAAATGTAAAAATTTGAATTTGATTTTTTGTATAAAAAGTGCTAATTTATGTTAAAGAAAATTTTAGCGGAGAAGAAGAATGAAAGACAAGGGTAATTTATGGATAATAAAAAGAAAATCGTTTGTACTATTTATAGCAATTGCTATGCTTGCTGTACTTGTTGTTTCATTCTTCAATATTTTTAAAGAAGAAGAGAATATATTAAAAGAAGAATATAAGCCATACGATTCTATGTATAATGCTTCGAGATATTTCTTTAGAGTATATTATCCTGATGATTGGGATGTAGAGGCGGGCAATTATGGATTTATGAAGGATCCAGCGACTGGTCTTGTTTTAGAAATATTTCCACTAAAGAAGAGTGCGGCTTTAACCTCGGCTACACCCTCAATTACGCCACATTCTTCATCTTCTACGCCGGCTGATGCGACCTTAGATCCAAGGGCCGGAATGGAAAGAGATGAGCTTTTCTCAATGTACGTATATTATAAAGAATATGAACCGATAATAGATGAGCTTGAAGCTATGGATAGTGCAGTTGTAGACGAAATTCTTGGCTCTAACGAGCCTGAGGTTATTATTCAGGATTCTTCAGGTGAAACAGTTACTACCGAGGCTCCAAAGACGAATGCAAAGGATATATATACAACAAATGAGTTGGTTTCTACGTATGTTTTTTCTAAATTTATAGAAGAAAAGGGAGAAAGCTATTCGTTTTATGATGTTAAGGATCTAAAAGGCGATACTATTGATTTTAAGATGCTTCCCTTTGAATATTTTGAAAATGATATCAGAATGACGGGAGAGCTCTATGTGGCTTCTCGAGGCATGGCATATTATGAAATTTTAGTTTTAGGTACAAATGCATCCTTTGAAAAGTACGATAAAGTTAAAAATAATATAATTCACAATATTAAATTTTCTGTTTTTGATTATTAATATTTTGTTAGGGGATTCTATTATGTTTTTAAAAAACGATAATGACGAAGATAATGCGCTTTTTTTGAAAGCCTTGAATCACTTGAGGATTTCTGTTGATACAGATGTTGTTTTTGTTGCTGTACAATCGAAAGGAACGGCAAGTGGCTGTGATTTTTATGCATACAAGAAAAATAATAATCTATGGACTCTTGATTTTAAGGCTGAAGGATATCTTGGAAGGGCTGGCGTAGTTGAGCCGGAAGAACGATGTGAGGGTAGTGGAACATCGCCGGCAGGTATTTATGGTTTCGGTATGCTTTTTGGATTGTGTGAAGCTCCAATGAATTTAAAACGAGAGTACAAAAAAATTGACGAAGATGATTATTGGGACGGAGATTGTAATTCCGATACATATAATCAATATGTCAAAAAAAGTGAAATGCCTGAAAAGTGGGATTATAAATCCTCGGAGCATTTAATTGACTTTAATCCTGCATATAATTATGCGGCTATGATAAATTTTAATGTGTCTCCTGCTATAAAAGGGAGAGGTTCTGCAATATTTTTTCATTGCACAAGACCTAATTGCAATGCTTCTGCAGGTTGTATATGTATACCAGAGGAATTTGCAATAAAGGTCCTGGAAATGATAGATGATAATTCCATGATAATAATTTTAAAGCAACCACAAGATATAAAAAAATATTTAAAATAAAAAAAGGAGTTTCAATATTTTTAGAGTATAATTAATTAGCGAAATGTTTCGCAAATTGATTTAGGAGAGGAAAAATATGCTTTCACCGCAGCAGGTCGATGAGATTATAGAGAAAAATGATATCGGCGATGTTATAAGTGAATATGTTAAGCTTGAAAGAAAAGGCAATGGATATAGCGGATTGTGCCCTTTTCACAATGAAAAGACTCCCTCCTTTTCGATTCATGAGGGAAAGCAGATTTTTAAATGCTTTGGCTGCGGTAAGGCGGGGAATGTAGTCAATTTTATAATGTATGCTGAAAATCTTAATTATTATGGAGCATTGGAGTTTTTAGCAGAACGCGTAGGCATTTCAATCGAAAAGAAGGCTACAAAAGCTCAGTTAGATAAAGAAAAACTAAAGAATGACATAATTTCCGTAAATAGAATAGCTGCTAGATTTTATTATGACAATTTAAAAAAATCTACGCAGGCACAGAGATATCTTTATGACAGAGGTATTAAATTTGAAACAGTAAAAAAGTTTGGCCTAGGATATGCACCGGATTCGTGGGATGCACTATATAGACATTTTTCGGAAAGTGGAATATCTCCTGATAATAAATTACTTGAGAATGCAGGCTTAATAACAGCTCAAAAAGACAAGAATCGTTATTATGACAAATTTAGAAATAGAATTATGTTTCCTATTATGGATGCATCCGGAAATGTAATAGCATTTGGAGGCAGAGTAATGGATGACTCGTTGCCTAAATATCTAAATTCTCCAGAAACGGTTGCGTATATTAAAGGAAAAAATCTTTATGCGCTAAATGTAGCAAAAAAATCTCAATCTAAAACTGTTATTCTAGTAGAAGGATACATGGATTGCATAGCGATTAATAAAGCAGGTATAGATTGGGTTGTCGCTTCATTAGGAACGGCTCTTACTATTGACCAGGCAAAATTACTTAAGAAATATTTTGACAAGATTGTGATAGGATATGATTCAGACAGTGCCGGTCAGAAGGCAACGCAAAGAGCTGTTGAAATTTTAGAACAGGTGGGCTTTCGTATAAAAATTTTAACACTAGGTGTCGTGGATAAAAATGTTAAGGATCCGGATGAATTTTTAAAAAAGCATAGTAAGGAAGAATTTTTAGAGGTAGTAGAAAAGTCTAAATCAGTAATAGAATATAAAATTGAAAAGCTAGCTGAAAGATATTCTCCGGATAATGTCGAATCAAAGCCTTTTTTTCTTGATGAAGCAGTAAGATTTTTGTCGAAAATAAAGGATGATTCAAAAAAGGTTGTTTATTATAAATGGTTTACGGATAAGTATGATGTAACCTTGGATTGGTTATTGTCGAGAATAGAAATTATTAATAAAGGCGGAGCTATATATAATGAACCGAAAAATAAGAAAAAAATAAAAAAAGGACAGCTTGAAGAAGAAACGCCGGATAATTTATCGCCAAATGAAATAAAACTTGATAAATATGAAAAAACATTATTACTTCTTATAAGTGATGATAAGAGGATAATGAGTAAATATTATCCTGAAGCTAAAAAGATGATAAGTGTAAAAAATAATGTTTTTCTTTTGGACAAGCTGAAAAATAGATTTGATGCAGGAGGTAAAATTGGTCCTGAAGCAGTATTGGCTGATTCTAATGAACTGCCTGAAAGAGAGTCTAGAGTTTTGACTGATATAATCAGTAAATGGCTACGGCCACCTGATTTAGATGTAGAATGTAAAAATATTATACGTAATGGTATGATGCTGAAATGCGACATACGTATTGCAGAGTTGAAAAGAATGATAGCAGATTTAGACATAAAAAGTGATGATTATAAAGTCACATTTCAAGGATTAATGGAGCAAATTCTTACCATAAATAAAGAAAGGAAGAAGTACGAAAATGGCATGTAAGAAGGACAATAATAAGGTGGAAAAGGAAGAATGTATTGAGAAAACGACATCAGAGAGTATTAATACGGATTTTTTCGATGATGATGGCGAGTTTGAAAATATTGACGTCTTTGATATTGAAGAACCAGATAATTTAGATGATATCGAAGAAGAGCCCATAGACTTTGATGTAAATATGGATGCTAATGTCGATAATGTTAAGAGTGATGATGGGTTATCTGAATATGTTGATGAGGAATATTCTACAGTTTCTGTCCTTACTAAAGAGGATAAGGCCATATTTAATGATGAACCTTTGGTAATTTCACTTTTTGACAAAGCCAAGCTTAAAGGAAGCATGAGTCTCGATGAAATTAATACAGTAATGGATGAAACGGGACTTGAGGTTGAGCTTGTTGATAAAATATATGAAATAGCTGAAAGAGTAGGAATAAGCATTGTAGGTGATGATTATTCAACTGCTGCGGATTCTTCTAAGCAATATGCAGAGGATTTAGAAACCCTGGCCGAAGGAGTCGGACTTGAGGATCATGTAAGAATGTATCTCAAAGAAATAGGAAAGGTTCCTCTTTTGACTGCAGATGAAGAGGTTGAGCTAGCAAAGAGAATTGAAAATGGCGATGAGCTTGCTAAGGACAGGCTTAATGAAGCAAATTTAAGACTCGTTGTAAGTATAGCTAAGAGATACGTTGGAAAAGGCATGCAGTTTTTGGATCTTATTCAAGAGGGAAATCTCGGCTTACTAAAGGCTGTTGAAAAGTTTGACTATAGAAAAGGATATAAATTCAGTACTTATGCTACATGGTGGATAAGACAAGCTATTACGCGTGCAATTGCCGACCAAGCACGTACAATTAGAATTCCTGTTCATATGGTTGAAACTATCCATAAGCTAGGACGAGTATCTAGACAGCTTTCACAGGAATTAGGAAAAGATCCTACTCCGGAGAGAATTGCATTAGAGATGAATATTCCGGTAGATAAGGTTAGAGAAATTATGAAAATTTCACAGGATCCAGTTTCTTTAGAAACTCCTGTAGGAGAAGAAGAAGATAGCCATATTGGTGACTTTATTCCTGATGATGATGCCCCGGCTCCTTCAGAAAGTGCGGCAGCTATATTATTAAGAGAGCAACTTATGGAGGTGCTTGAAACACTTACACCAAGAGAACAAAAGGTATTAAGACTTAGATTTGGTCTTGATGATGGATGCCAAAGAACACTCGAGGAGGTAGGTAAGGAATTCCATGTTACAAGAGAGCGTATTAGACAAATAGAAGCTAAGGCACTCAGAAAATTACGTCATCCAAGTCGCAGTAAGAAGCTTAGAGATTATATGGATTGATTGTTCAAAAGCTTTGTTGTAAAAAATTATAATCGTAAATGTAATTATTAGGGGCTGTTAATAACAGCCCCGATATTTAAATTGGAGTAGGGTTCATGAAGATATACAGAGGTCAATTTGAAAATGTACAACAACAAAAAGAAAATAGAGGCGTTGCTTTAGGAAACTTCGATGGTATACATAAAGGACACAGGGCACTGATAAATTCTCTTGTAGAGAAATGCAGAGCATCGAATTTGAAATCTTGTGTATATACATTTGAAAATCATCCTAATAATGTTATTTTTAAAGATAAAAAGACACCTGTTATTATGACAGAGAAAGAAAAAATTAATACTCTTGAGCTTTTTTCTGTCGATGAGCTTTTTTTAGAGTATTTTGATGAAGAATATGCTAATACATCTCCTGAAGCTTTCATAGAAAAAATACTAATAAAAAAATTAAATGCCAAGCTAATTGTAGTTGGTTTTGACTACACTTATGGTAAATTTGGAATGGGAAATGTCGAATCTTTGAAAAAGGCACAGGGGAAATATGGATTCGAATTAATTGTTATCCCGCCTGTTACAGAAACTGATGATGGAGAAAGCGTTGTTGTAGCAAGCACTGTTTTAAGAGAATTTATAACAGATGGTAGAATGGAGTCTTTTAGCCGTATGGCAGGATATAATTACAAGTTGTCTGGAGTGGTGGAGCGTGGAAGAGGAGTTGGGAAAAAGCTCGGTTTTCCAACTGCTAATATTTTTCCTGAAAAAGGCATTGTATTACCTGCATTTGGTGTTTATGCTACGAAAACAAGGCTGAATGGTAAAATATATAGAAGTGTTACAAATGTTGGTAATAATCCAACCTTTGATGATGTGAAAAATGTCACGATTGAAACTAATTTAATAGGTTTTGAAGAGGAGCTTTATGGGCAATATATAGAAGTAGAGTTTATAAAAAAGCTTCGTGGCGAGGTTGCTTTTTCTTCTCCGGAGGAGCTTATTTCGCGTATAAAAGTGGATGTGACAGAAAGGATTAATATGTGTGACGATGTAAAAGCAATATATAAAGAAAAGGGCTTTGAAATATATCATGTTCCTACGGATAAATTTAAAAGCAATCTTTTAACTATTTCGATAAGTACAAATTTGAACAAAGAAACTGCTTATAAAAATGCATTGATTCCCATGATACTATATGCAGGTTCAGAAAAATATCCCTCAATTAATGCTATAACGAAAAGAATGCAGGAACTGTATGGGGCTGAATTAGGTATGTATACATGCACACTTGCAGAGGTGCAGAGTAATGTTTTGTCTTGTGTTTATACAGAGCCTTCATACGCACCGGAATATCCGGAGCTTGAAAATGACATTCTTGATACTGTATTTGATATACTAAAAAATCCATTATTACAAGATTATGATGGAAAAAAGGGTTTTAACGAAGAAATCTTTAATACAGAAAGGGAAAACAGAAACGAACAGATCCGTTCTTATACAAACGACAAGGACTCGCTTGCTCAAAAAAGATGTATGGAAATCATGTTTGAAAATGAGCCGATGTCTGTTTTTGTATATGGTAATGAAGAAGACGGAAATGAATTATCACCGACAATACTTTATGATTATTTTAAGAATGAATATCTAAAAAAGCATACCGTAAGAATTTTTTATTCAGGTAAAAATTATCCTAAAAAATTAACGGAGCTTGCAATCGAGTTTTTCGGAGGGCAAGATAGAGCGGAGCTTAATGAGTCATATGTTTACACTGGTGATATTTCTCCTGACAATGTAAAAAAAGTCGAAGAAAAACAAAATGTAATGCAGGGAAAGCTTTTTATGGGATTTAGAACAAACACACCACCGCTTTCCGAAGACTATTATGCGGTTGCTTTATGTGATGCAATTTTTGGCGGAGGTCCTCAGTCGAAGCTTTTTACAAACATTCGAGAGAAGAATAGCTTAGCATATTATGCAGGCTCTTACGGAGACAGATTAAAGGGTGTTATGTTTGCTTATTGTGGTGTTGATTCTATTAATAAGAAAAAAGTAATAGAATTAGTACTTGAACAATTAGAAGAAATAAAAAAAGGTCATATAACAAAAGATGAATTGGAAATGGCTGTCAATATTCTATGCAAAGAGCTTTTAACAATGAGCGATAACAAAGGACATATGGTTAACTTTTTTATGAATCAATCCTTAATGGGAAAAATGACTGATTTGGAAGAATATGTAAGAAAAATTAAGGCTGTTACAATTGAACAAATTTCACGTGTTGCCCAAAGAATGTCATTAGATACTGTTTATTTCCTTGCAGGAGAAGGAGAAAACGAAAATGAATAATTATAATTACAATTTAAAAGAAAGAAGCTTTGATGCGTTAAATGAAAAGGTAATAGAGTTTGACCATGAATCAGGTCTCCACGTTTGTATTATTCCCAAAAAGGGTTTTAAAAAGAAATATGCTTGTGTTACGGTTGATTTTGGCTCCCTGAATACCAGTTATTCAGAAAATTCAAAAGTTTTTACAGTACCTGAAGGAACTGCACATTTTTTGGAGCATAAATTATATGAACAGCCTGATTGTGATGTTATGTCTGCATTTTCAGCATTAGGGGCTTCATGTAATGCAATGACAGGGTTTTCAAATACTGTATATTATTTTGAATGTATGGACAATTTTAAAGAGTGTTTTGAATTACTTTTAAAGCAGGTTTTTCATCCATATTTTACCAACGAAAATGTTGAAAAGGAAAAAGGAATAATTATACAAGAAATCAATATGTATTTAGATAATCCATATTATGTTAGCTCTATGGAGCTTTTAAAGTTATTATATAAAAATTTACCGATTAGAAATGATATTGCAGGAACGCAGGAGAGTGTAAACAGCATTACCGCTGATATTTTATATGATTGCCACAGAGCCTTTTATAATCCATCTAATATGTGTTTATCGTTAGTGGGCGATTTTGATATTGGTGATATATTTGAAATTTTAGAAAAGTCAGCTCTGCCAACAAAAAGTAAAACGTCAATAATTAAACTTCTTCCGGAAGAACCAAGTGCACTTGCCGGAAAATTCAGCATGAGTAAAATGGAAACAGCGACTCCGATTTTCGACTTTGGATTTAAAGAGGAACATTCGAAATATAGCGGTTTAGACAGAGTTTTGAGAAAAACAGCAGGCTCTATCGCAAATGATATGTTTTTTGGAAGCTCATCTAAATTGTACGAAGAGTTATACAACAAAGGCTATATAAATTATTCTTTCCAGACAGCATATGAGCTTGAAAGAGATTATGGCTTATTTGAGATAGCGGGAACTTCTGATAAATATTTGGAGGTTAAGGAATATATTATTAATTATATAGAAAAATTAAACAAAGAAGGTATAGACAAGTTAGCTTTTAACAGAGTGAAAAATGCAATCCAAGGACAGAGAATCAGAATTTTTGATTCTATTTCGCAATTGGGTAGAATTTTTGGTAAATATTATCTTGATGGTATGGATGGATTTGACTATTTCAATGCCTGTGGTAAAATTAGCGAGGAAGATATAAATGATATACTTGGAGGCTTGCTAAGCTCAGAAATGGCAGTTTCTATTATCGAGGGGTTGGCGTGATAATGAATATAGATTTATGTAATTCAATCAGTATGGCAAAGGGATGGGTAGAATTTCCAAAACTATTCGGAAATAAAGGGTTGTTTATTCCAATAAATGATACGGCCTTTACACTAGGCTCTTTGGAAATAAAATGGTATGGAGTTATCATATCAATGGCAGTATTGCTTTGTATATTATTGGGGCTTCATTCGTGTGAAAAACATGGATTAAAGAAGGATGATGTTTTAGATTATATACTATTTGCAATTCCTTCAGCTATAATAGGTGCCAGATTGTATTATGTAATATTTAATTGGGATAATTATTCTGATGATTTACTGTCGATACTTGATTATTCACAGGGTGGCTTAGCTGTATATGGAGGCGTAATAGCAGCACTAGTGGCACTTTTCTGTGTTTCTAAATACAAGAAACATTCTTTTTTGAATGTTGCGGGCTTTGCAATGCCCTACATAATATTAGGGCAAGCTATAGGCAGATGGGGTAATTTTTTCAATCAAGAGGCTTTTGGAGGACCTACAACATTGCCATGGGGAATGACAGGTAATGAAATTGAACAATTTGTTATAAATCAGGCAAATCTTGGTGTAGAGGGCTATAGTATTGGTACTTTAGTACACCCGACATTTTTATATGAATCAATATGGTGCTTTGCTGCATTTACATTTATGATGATTTATCGTAAAAAATGGGAAAAATCTGAAAAAGAATCTCTTTGCTTATACATGGTTTTATACGGAGCAGAGAGAATGATAGTAGAAGGCCTACGTACTGATAGTTTATATATAGGAAACAGCGATATAAGGGTTTCTCAGGTATTATCTGCTATTCTTGTAATTGTAGGAATCGCGTTGTTTATAGATATAAAAAGAAAGCAAAAATATGAGCAGGAAATGACTAATGAAGAGTAATGTAATAAAAGCGTATAATAGAATAGAAGAAAATAAAAAGCTCGATTATTTGTCAAAATTTGATTATGTTCTTATGGGCTCTGTTCTTGCAATAGCAATTATCGGACTGGTGTTTCTTGAGGGCGCTATGTCTAATATGTATGAAGATGGTGGTAAGAGTGCTATGACTGTACAAATTGTAAGCTTGATTGCAGGTACGGCCATAGCATGTGGATTTACGTTTATCGATTATTATATATTTAGGCTTTTTAGTTGGCCTTTTTATTTTTTTAATGTAGTTATAATGCTGACAGTTTTTACACCGCTAGGCATAGAACAATATGGAAGTAGAGCATGGATTGATTTAGGAGTTACTACGTATCAGCCCTCTGAGCTTATGAAGCTAGCTATGGTCCTTGTAATAGCACAACAGATTGAATATATAAATAAAGAAGGCGGTATGAACTTTAAAAGAGCGATAACCATACTTGGTGCATTTTTATTACCTCTAGGTCTAATCTTTTTACAAAAGGATATAGGTCAGGCTATGGTTTTTATTTTTGTATTTATGGTAACTTTATTTGTCGGTGGCATAAGCAAAAAGTTTTTATTATCAATTATTGCAGTAGGAGTTGTGGCTGTTCCGTTTGTATGGAAGTTTGGTATGAATGACGCTAGAAGAGGTAGATTATTATCATTTGTAGATCCAGATAAATATCTTGATTATTCCTACCAGCTTAGAAGAACCATGATGGCTATAGGCTCAGGACAGCTTACCGGACAAGGTGTTGGTGAAGGAACAATGAACACAGGAAAGAAAATTCCTGTAAAAATGTCTGACTCTATTTTTGCTGTAATTGGTGAGGAAGCTGGATTTATAGGTTGTGTGATTCTTATTGCACTTATGCTTATAATGCTTTTGCGCATGGTCTATATTTCGTCTAATGCCAGAGAAACCTTCGGAAAATGTGTTGCGGCAGGCATTTTTGCAATGTTTGCTTTTAATATAATAGAGAATATAGGAATGAATATAGGAATTATGCCTATAACTGGACTTCCGCTTCCTTTTGTGAGCAAGGGCGGAAGCTCCATGATAACTAATTTTATGTCCATAGGTGTTTTGTTGAGTATTTCCGTGAGGCGTCAAAATGGATTTTTCTACGATTAAGCTAATAAAAGATTATATAATAAAAATATTTAGGCTTATATGCTTCGTATTCGCTGTAGTGTGTTTAATAGGTGGTATAGTGCCTTTGATATTTTATTTTCATCTGAATTCTGGAAATGTAGCACTCGTTATTTATGGAGTGCTGCTTTTGCTTGTTCTTTTTTATAAACCTGAAAAATTTTCAAAAGCTTTATATGAGAGAATATTTAAAATAGGGAAAGCAGTTATTGCTATTTTACTAGCAGCTTGTTTTGTTCTGGGTGCAATTATAAGCCTTTTTATGATTAAATATGCATTTTTTAATGAACCACCTGAAAATACAGGAGACAAAGGAACTGTAGTAATTTTAGGCTGTAAAATTAATGGTGAAAATCCATCTCGAACCTTGCAGGGTAGATTAGAGACCGGATATGAATATCTGTTGGAAAATGAGTCTGCTGTAGTCATAGTATCAGGAGGTCAAGGATGGGATGAGCCAGTATCTGAAGCATACGTGATGAAAAAATATTTGGTTCAAAAGGGAATTTCTGAAGATAGGATATATATGGAGGACAATTCTATAAATACTGACGAAAATATAAAATTCTCAGGCAGAATTATTAAAGAAAATAATTTGCCTGAAAAAATGTATATAATTACAGACACGTTTCATTCTTGCAGAGCATACATGTTTGCAAAGCAAAATGGTTATGAAGCAAATAACATAAGTGCGGATATTTATCTGCCGCTTTTTGCAGAATATTGGGTAAGGGATATTCTAGGCATAATTCATATGAAGCTGACACCAAATTGGGAATTAAATATAAAAAACTCGTAATGCAATTTATATAAATAGCTTGACAAATTATTTACTTGAG
The DNA here is from genome assembly GCA_045580735.1 of Candidatus Egerieisoma sp. Classification (GTDB taxonomy): domain Bacteria; phylum Bacillota; class Clostridia; order UBA1212; family UBA1255; genus Egerieisoma. The sequence goes on from JAZNOJ010000002.1 coordinate 33,794, forward strand.
GGTATAATTTTGCCATAAAAGAGAAACATAATTAATATTTCTTTTATATGGGAGGCTTCAAGAAATGAGAAAAAGCTTATATAGTTTAATGCTAATGGATGAAGTGGTAAGACAGATAGACATGATGGCATTACAGCAAAATACGAACAGATCAAATTTAGTAAATCAGATTTTAGCAGAATATGTATCCATGATTACTCCGGAAAAGAGAGTGAATAATATTTTTCGCAGTATAGAGGAATTGATTAATCAATGCGGCATGGGTATTGTTCCATATGTATCACCAAATCAAATGACTATGTCACTTAAAAGCAGTCTTGAGTACAAATACAGACCGACAATCAAATATGAGGTTAGCTTAAATAGAAGTGCAGAGCATGGAATTATAGGCGAGCTGAGCGTTGTTTTTAGAACGCAATCTGAAAGTTTAATTTCGGCAATGACAGATTTTTTTAGATTATGGACAAAATTAGAAAATACCTATAGGAAGGATGTTAATATAAATTATGCCTTGTATGATGGGAAATTTATAAGAAGTATTCACATCAAACCGAACGTGAATTATACAAATGAAGAAATTGGAGACAATATTTCTACGTATATTCAGGTTTTTGATAAATTAGTAAAAGGGTATGTTAGTGGCTCGTATAATGCTGCTGAGGTTGAACAACTGTATCTTGAATATTATAGCAAAGGAGTTGGTTTAATATGACAGATAAAATTACTCAAAAAACAATGGAAGCATTTAAAAATGCTCAAGAAATGGCGATTGAAAATGAAAATATGCAGATTATGCCGGAGCATATTGTTTATTCACTTGTAGATCAAAACGGGGGCTTAATAGGTAATTTGTTGACGCGTATGGGCGTTGATACGGATAGGTTTTTAGCAGCGGTAGACGACTTAATATCGAAATTGCCAAAGGTTAGTGGAAGTGGAAGAGAACCTGATAAGGTTTATATATCAAAAGAAACAGAAAAAGTTTTAAACGAAGCAGAAAAGCTCGCAAAAAAGAATAAGGATGAATATGTTTCAGTGGAACATATGATGATATCATGTATTTCTAATCCTACAAATGGATTAAAAGAAATATTCAAGGGCTTTAACATTACTGAGTCGTTATTTAACAAAGAATTAAGCAAGGTTAAAACCAATAGGGTTACAGGAGATAATCCGGAAAGCACTTATGACGCCTTAAATAAATATGGATTTGACCTTGTTGAAAGAGCTAAAGAAGGAAAGCTTGATCCGGTAATAGGTAGAGATAGTGAAATTAGAAATGTTATAAGGATTTTGTCTAGAAAAACAAAAAATAACCCTGTGTTAATAGGAGAGCCTGGAGTTGGTAAAACTGCAGTAGCTGAGGGCTTGGCACAGCGTATTTTAAGAGGTGATGTACCGGAAGGATTAAAGGATAAGACTATTTTCTCATTGGATATGGGTTCTTTAGTAGCTGGAGCAAAATATAGAGGTGAATTTGAGGAGCGACTAAAGGCGGTGCTAAATGAGGTAAAAGGCAGCGAGGGACGCATATTGCTATTTGTGGATGAGCTTCATACAATAGTTGGCGCAGGAAAAGGCGAAGGGGCCATGGATGCCGGCAATATTCTCAAGCCAATGCTTGCTAGAGGCGAGCTACACTGTATAGGTGCTACGACATTGGATGAATACAGACAATATATAGAAAAGGATGCGGCACTAGAAAGACGATTTCAGCCGGTTCAGATAGATGAGCCTAATGTTGAAGATACGATTTCAATATTAAGAGGCTTGAAGGAGAAATATGAAATATTTCATGGCGTTCAAATTCAGGATAATGCATTAGTGGCGGCTGCAACCCTTTCAGACAGATATATAACAGATAGATTTTTGCCTGATAAGGCAATAGATTTGGTAGATGAGGCCTGTGCACAGATAAGAACTGAAATTGATTCTATGCCAGCTGAAATAGATGATGTTCGCAGAAAAATAATGCAGTTGGAAATAGAGGAAATGGCACTCAAAAAAGAAAAAGATACATTGTCAAAGGAGCGCACAGAAAAAATAGGTGAGGAATTAGCTGAAAATAGGGATAAATACAATGAAATGAAATCTCTTTGGGAGGCCGAAAAGCAAGATATAGATGCTGTTAAAAATATAAAGGAAGAAATCGATAGTATCAATAATGAAATAGAGGCGGCTCAAAGAAATTATGAATATGAAAAAGCAGCAAAGTTAAAATTTTCATCATTGCCTGCACTTGAAAAGAAATTATTGGAGGCGCAGAAAAAGAGTGAGCAGAGAGCAAAAAATGGGAATGACAAAGTAAATTATGTTCGTGATACTGTTACAGAAGAAGAAATTGCGTCAATAGTTGCAAGATGGACAGGAATACCCGTTGCAAAGCTCATGGAGGGTGAAAGAGAAAAGATATTACATCTTGATGAGATTTTACACAAAAGAGTTGTAGGACAAGACGAAGCAGTGACTAAGGTTACTGAGGCGATTATTCGTTCTAGAGCAGGTATAGGAGACCCTAACAGACCGATAGGCTCGTTTTTGTTCTTAGGACCAACAGGTGTCGGAAAGACAGAGCTTGCAAAAGCATTGGCAGAAAGTCTTTTTGATGATGAGCATAATATGATAAGAATAGATATGACTGAATATATGGAAAAATTTTCGGTATCAAGGCTTATAGGAGCTCCTCCAGGATACGTAGGCTATGATGAGGGTGGTCAGCTTACTGAGGCTGTGCGAAGAAAACCGTATAGTGTTATACTATTTGATGAGGTTGAAAAAGCGCATCCTGATGTTTTCAATATTTTGCTACAGGTTTTAGACGATGGACATATAACTGATTCTCAAGGAAGAAAAGTTGATTTTAAGAATACAGTTATTATTTTGACAAGTAATCTGGGCTCACAATTTTTGCTTGACGGAATTGCACCTAAAGGTTATATTTCAAATGAAGCAAAAGAAAGCGTGAATGCACTTTTAAAACAAAGCTTCAGGCCGGAATTTTTAAACAGATTGGATGAAATAGTATTTTATAAGCCATTGGTTAAAGAGGATATGCGAAAGATTATTGATATTCTCTCTGAAAGACTTAAAGAAAGACTTGCCTATAAGTCTTTGAAGTTGCATATTACTGATGCTGCAAAGGATTTTATAATAGAACATGGTTATGATCCTATTTATGGAGCAAGACCACTAAAAAGATATATGCAAAGCACAATGGAAACAATGATAGCTCGTAAAATTCTTTCGGGAAATCTGGAAATGAATACTCAAATAGTTGTTGATCTTGACGAAAAAGGCCAAAATTTGGAGGTTAGGGTATAATTGGAGCTACCACAGGAATACGTTGAAAAAATGATTAATCTGCTCGGTGAAGAGGAATTTTCTCTTTACCGTGCAGCATTAGAGGAAGAACGTTCGTTTGGAATAAGAGTAAATACTTTAAAAATGAGCACAGAGGATTTTCTAAATGAGCTGTCAGAAATTGTAAATGTAAAGAAACAGATACCATGGACTAGTGACGGCTTTTATTATGATCCTTTTGAAAAGGAGAATACAGAAACACCCGGTAAATTGCCATTTTATCATGCTGGATTGTATTACATACAAGAACCGAGTGCCATGTATCCTGCACAGCAGCTAGATGTAAAGCCTGGTGACAGGGTGCTGGATTTATGCGCGGCTCCTGGTGGTAAGAGTACAAAATTAGGCGTAAAGCTAAATTCAGAGGGACTTTTAGTAGCGAATGATATAAGTCAAGAAAGAGTAAAAGCTTTAATTTATAATTTGGAGCTTTCGGGAGTTCGGAATGTTATAGTAACGAATGAATCTCCTCAAAATTTGTCAAAGAAATTCGCCGGATATTTTGATAAAATTTTGGTTGATGCACCTTGCTCAGGAGAGGGAATGTTCCGCAAGGACAACGAAGCTGTATCAAGCTGGGGTAAATTCAAATCAAATGTGTGTGTGGAAATGCAAAGAGAAATTCTTGAATATGCACATCTTATGCTTAAACCCGGAGGTCATATTTTATATTCGACTTGCACCTTTGAACCAGATGAAGATGAAAATATGATTAAGGAATTTATTGAAAAGTATAAAGAATATACTTTGATTCCACTTGAAAAAACAGGTGGTATTGTGGATGGATTATTTGGTATGACTGAGGCTGCTAGATTATGGCCGCATAAATTAAAAGGAGAAGGTCATTTTACTGTAATGCTGGAAAAAGCAGGCAATTCAATTGCTTCGGAGAAACCAAAGACTAAAAATACAAAAAGCTATAAGCTTTTGAAAGAAATTCCTGATGAATTTGTGAAGTTTTGGAAAAAGAATATGGAAGGCGAAGCTCCGGTTGGATATTATTATACGGCAGGAGAGGGATTGTATTATCTACCTTGTGTACCTCCGGATATTGATGGACTTAAAGTGCCTAAAATCGGTATGAATATGGGAGAAATTAATCATAGTAAATTTAAGCCTTCGCAACAATTTGCTATGGGTTTTGGACAGGGATTTATAAGAAAAATTTTTCTCGAATATAATTCTGAAGATGTAAGGAGATATTTAAGAGGAGAAACGCTTACGCTCGTTAATGAAAGCTCTGAGGGTTGGAATGCAGTTTGCGTTACAATAAATAATAAAAAAGATAAATCGTATGTCCTTGGACTTGGAATGGTAAATTCTGGAATGTTAAAAAATATGTATCCTAAAGGATGGAGGCGTCTTATTTGATTCGTCTTGATAAATTTCTTGCAAATATGGGTGTTGGTACGAGAAAAGAGGTAAAAAAACTTATTTCTTGTGGTAAGGTTTCAATAAATGGCGCAATAATAAAAGACTCGGGATTGCTTATAAATGAAAGTATAGATGAGGTTGCTGTTGAAGAAAGGATTGTTTCTTTTAAACCCTTTGTTTATATTATGATGAATAAACCAGCAGGCGTTCTGTCTGCGTCTGAAGATTCAAAGGGTGCGCTTTGTGCGACTGATTTATTGTCAAGCGAATATAGACATTATAATGTTTCGCCTGCGGGAAGATTAGATAAAGACAGTGAGGGTTTTTTATTACTTACAAACGATGGAGAATATATTCACAATGTTATCACGCCGAATAAGCATGTAAACAAAAAGTATTATTGTATTCTAGAAAAAACGATAAACGATGAAGATATAAAAGCTTTTGAAGAAGGTATATCATTTATGGATGGTACAATATGTATGCCGGCAAAATTGGAGCGCATTGAAAATGATGATATGGCGGCTTTTGTTACAATACAGGAAGGAAAATTTCACCAGGTAAAAAAGATGTTTCTTGCAAGAGAAAACAAAGTGTTGTATCTTAAAAGAGTTCAGATAGGCAGTGTTAGTCTTGATGAAGCACTTGAAGCAGGTATGTATAGAGAAATGACAGAAGAAGAAAAGGAGAGTATTTTTAGATGAATAAACAAATTGCACAAAAGGTTGATTTGTTCTTGATGGGATTACAGGGACGATTTGAGGATGGTAAAGATTTTTTCTTATCAATAGAGCTTGAATTTGTATCGGGTAACAAAAAATATTCTTCAATTATATCTTTAGAAGGGGATAAATTAGTATATAATTTCATGGGTGATACTTTTAATTGTGAATTTAGTGAATTTACTACATTTATTAAAAGTAAAATTCCAGAGTTCGATTCTCTTTTGCTAGTATATCTTGAAAGAGGTAAACAGACTGTAATTAGAGCTGATAACAGGGATGTTAAAATCGAAGTAAAGGATATACAAATAAGTGAAGAAAAAGCATCTAAAGCGGTAAGCTCTTCTGTAATGAGTGATAGAGAATATTTTATTAAGCCTGATAAAGCGGCAGATTTACTTGAAGCCATTGGAATACTTGCAAAAAATGGAAAAGTCAGAAATGACAAAATACGCAAATATAACCAGATAGACCACTTTATAGAGCTTGCAGATCCGCTGCTTAGAAAACTTTGTGCAACAAAAAAGCAAATTCGAATAGTTGATTGCGGCTGCGGAAAATCTTATTTATCTTTCGCACTCAATTATTATATTAAAGAAGTCCTTGGAAAGAATTGCTACTTTACGGGGCTTGACTACAATGGTGCAGTAATTGAAGAATCTGCCAGAATCGCTAAAAAACTTAGGTACAATAACATGCAGTTTATAGAAACTGACATAGGCGCCTTTGAACCCGACGAAGGTTATGATATGCTCCTTACTCTTCATGCTTGTGATACAGCAACAGATAAGGCTTTGAGATTTGCACTTGATCACAAGATTTCATCTATTATTTGTGTGCCATGCTGTCATAAGGAAATGAATTCTCAATATTATATGGATGGTTTTGAAGATATACTTAAATATGGAATATTGAAGGCGCGTATAGCAGATAGCTTGACCGATGGACTAAGGGCGATGTATTTAGAGGGGCATGGATATGATGTAAATATGCTAGAATATATTTCTCCTATTGATACACCTAAAAATCTTATGATAAAAGCGATAAAAACATCGGGAAGAAATGATGCGATGCTTAATAAATACAGAAAAATATGCGACGATCTCGGTGTGAGGTTGTCAATAGGCTATTAATTGCAGATAGTAGTTGATAGCTAGTAAAAATTTTGATGTAATTAACACGACGTTAATAAATATAATATTGATTTTTATATTTAGTGATGTTATACTGACCTAAAAATTATCGAAAGGAAATGATTGAAATGAAGAAATCATTAATACTTATCCTTGCTTTAGTATTGACTATGTCATTATTCGCTGCTTGCGGCTCTGGTGAGGGTGAATCTACAGCAACAAACAAACCATCAACAACAGCAAAAGCTACTGAGGCTCCTGAAAAGACAGAAGCTCCTGAAAAGACAGAAGCTCCTGAAGAAACAGAAGCTCCTGAGGAAACAGAAGCTCCTGAGGAAACAGAGGCTCCTGAGGAAACAGAAGCTCCTGAGGAGACAGAGGCTCCTGAGGAAGTTGAAGTAGATGCTCAGCTTTTCAGATTCTATGATGATTCAGAGTATATGTGGTTAACAGATGATTTTATTGAGCCTATAGGAAATCAGTGCCATTTATGGTTTGAGGATGGTCTTTTCTTCAGTATTGTTGGTTCTGACCCATTCTTTACTGTACATACTTCAGGAGAAGAGGGAGAACTCGGCGACACAATTTCACTTGCTGAATATCCGGTAATGAAGGTTTGCTTGAAAAATGGAACACCTTCTACTGTATTTGAAATGTTCCTTCCTACAGGCCCTGGAGATAAAGGAGAGGACTGCTTCCAAGCTGAAATCACTGCAAATGATGAAGAATTCCAAACATATGTTTTCGACGTAGCAGAGCTTAAAGGTAAGGCTTTTGTAGAGGCAAGAACAGAAATGGATCACTTTAGAATGGACTGTGTAAACTTCACTAATCCAGAAGATGCTTCTAATGCTTCATCAGGAGATTATTACTTTAATGTTGCATATATAGGCTTCTTCAAAACTGTTGATGATGCAAATGCATGGGTACCTTCAGATTATTAATCCTAAGGTAATATGCTTTTACTAAAAAAATATTAAAATTAAAGCGTATCATTTTAAGAATAGTGATACGCTTTTTTTGTTAAATAATTATTGTTAAAATAATTACAAAATTTATGGTAAATTCTCAAAGTAAATGCAACACTTAAGCATAATGTTGCATTTACTGTGAAAAATAGTGTCCAACTTAGTCTGATAATATTGCAAAATACGCATAAACCAGCTAAAATTTGGTTGGCTGCGGTATATAGAACAATCTCTGTTGCACATAGTTGGATAAACAATATTGCCACAGGAGTTGTAAATTCGAATGTAGGGTGCCTGATTTATATGGTGTTTCTAATTTTAGCAATGATTTTTTTGAGATTTCATGTCACCATTTAACAAACTAACATGATTTTTTTCTTCGAATAACTCGTATTAACCAAGCAGCGACAGCGAGAAGAATAATTCCTAATATTGCTACTAGTATTCTTGCTACAATAGCATCATTTTCATTGTCTTGAATATATTGCTCTGCGCTTTCTGACTGATATTCAAATATAACAGGAGCACGCTCTATTTGCGACTGTTGTGAATAATTATTCAGGGAAGTTTCTCGTATTTCTATTAGTTGCTTGTCGGTTTCGCTTGATAAGGCTGTGGCTGATGAAGGGTATAAAGTCCAAACACACGCTGAAATTTGTAAGGGTACATTTTTTAGAGAAGATGCTATCTCGTTGCTGGCATCGATGCAAAGAGATGTTATGTATTCTTTGTTGTTTTTATCACAAAACTTGACAATAAAGTATTCTGCAAAAAGTTCATTTTTGTCCATGGGGTGTGTTGCTTCGTAAACATAATAAGTATCACTTGAATAGCTACCTTCACTGTCACTATACTCATATACTGTCTTGAATGCATATCTTTCTAGTATTTCAAAATCCTCAATATATATAGTTGTGTGTTCATCTATATCTGAAAGGCTAATGTCGGAGGCATTTTTGATTTCTATCTTTTCACCATTGTATAGTATGGCAAAAAGCATACATTCTATTGCACAAATTATTATAAGTACACATGCTATTATTTTGATAGCAAAAAAATTTTTTTTCATTATTTTTACCTCGCAATATAAAATATTAATACTAGATTACACTAGTTTGCTTTTTATTCAAAAAATTGTAACCAAAAAAACACTAAAGGATGGTGGCTCCCATGGAAAGTATTTTAACACAAATTATAGCAAAAGCGGTAGAGAAAATTTAAAAAAATTTCGAAGAAGATGGATTTGCTGATATATGCAGGAATACAAATACATTGGAAAATATATCAGCAGAAATGATATTAGAAGTAATATCTAAAGTAATTGAATATGTAGATAATGAATTTTGCAGTAGTAAACTAAGAAAAGAAGTGCAACTCCAAGTACAACAAAGAAACGTAGAAAGAACCGTTTTGTTACCAAAAGGCGAATGAGAATTTTTTTTAAATCCCAAGAATAACTTTTACAAAATTTATCTTCTTAAAGTAACAAAATCTATTGACAGAGGAATATGATTAGTTGTATAATCTAACGAGCGATTGAAAGTCGCTTAAGCAAAATACAAGCATAGTCTTGTATTAACATTTAGATAAGTTGGTATTCCATCAACTGCTTCAGTTGGAGGGAGGGGATTTAGATGTCAGAAGTAAGAATCAAAGAAAACGAATCATTGGACAGCGCTCTTAAGAGATGGAAAAGATCTTGCGCTAAGGCAGGAACTCTTGCTGAAGTTCGTAAGAGAGAGCATTACGAGAAGCCCAGTGTTAGAAGAAAGAAGAAATCTGAGGCTGCTAGAAAGCGTAAGTATTGATTTTTTTATTAGAAATTTTCACCCGTTGTATAATATTTACGCGGGTGATTTTTTTCAAAGAATCAAAGCTAAAGTATACTTGATAAAATAAAAAGTAATTTTTGTTTTTATTGAAGATTTTATAGAAAATTTTCAATAATGGTATTGACATCGTATGCATAAAGATGTATAAATATACAGAAAATTGTATAAAATACGATTTGAAATTTAAAAACTGATAAATTTATTATAGTGATAAAACAAGGAGGTTGTTTTAGATGAACAAAAAAGATATCAAAAAGGTAGTACTTGCTTATTCAGGTGGATTGGATACATCAATTATTATTCCGTGGCTTAAAGAAAACTACAATAATTGTGAGGTAGTAGCTGTTTCAGGTGACGTTGGACAAGGTACAGAGCTTGAAGGACTTGAAGAGAAAGCAATTAAAACAGGTGCATCAAAGCTTTATATAGAGGATTTGAGAAAAGAATTTGTAGAGGATTATATTTTCCCTACAGTTAAGGCCGGTGCTAAATATGAAGGTGATTATCTTTTAGGTACATCATTTGCAAGACCTGTTATTGCAAAGAGAATTGTAGAGATAGCAAAGGCAGAAGGTGCAGATGCAATTTGCCATGGATGTACAGGTAAGGGAAATGACCAGGTTAGATTCGAGCTTACAATCAAAGCATTAGCCCCGGATCTTCACATCATTGCTCCATGGAGAGAATGGGATATTAAATCAAGAGATGAAGAAATTGAATATGCAGAAGCACACAATATTCCTCTTAAGATAAATAGAGAAACAAATTATTCAAAGGATAAAAACCTTTGGCATCTTTCACATGAGGGATTAGATCTCGAAGATCCTGCAAACGAACCACTTTATAATAAAGAAGGCTTCTTAGAGCTTGGTGTATCACCTGAGCAGGCTCCTGACAAACCAACATATGTTAAGATTGACTTCGAAAAAGGTGTTCCTGTAGCGATTGATGGTCAAAAGATGGGTGCAGTTGAAATCGTAGAAACACTTAATAAATTAGGTGGAGAGAATGGTATTGGTCTTGCTGACTTAGTTGAAAACAGATTAGTTGGTATGAAATCACGTGGTGTGTATGAAACACCAGGAGGAACAATTCTTTATAGAGCTCATCAGGTACTTGAAACTATCTGTCTTGATAGAGATACAATGCATTATAAGGAGCTTATCGCAGCTCGTTTTGCAGAGCTTGTATACTTTGGTCAATGGTTTACACCACTTCGTGAAGCACTTTCAGCTTTCGTTGATAAGACACAAGAGACAGTTACAGGTAGTGTAACACTCAAGCTCTATAAAGGTAATATGATTAACGCAGGTGTTACATCACCATATACACTCTATAGTGAAGAAATCGCAACCTTTGATGAGGATCATGTATATGATCAATCTGATGCTGAAGGCTTTATTAACCTCTTTGGACTTCCAATAAAGGTAAAAGCAATGATGGATCAAAAACGTCTTGGAAAATAATTGAGCGACATAAAAAGGAGTTTCGAAATGGGAAAAATGTGGGAAGGACGTTTCTCAAAAGCACTTGATGAAACAGCAGATGATTTTAATTCCTCGATATCCTTTGACTCAAAAATGTACCGTCAGGACATTAAAGGCTCTATGGCTCATGCAGCGATGCTCGGGGCACAGGGCATTATTACCGTGGAGGACGCCGATACTATTATCAGCGCCCTTCAGGGCATTTTAGAGGATATTGAAAAAGGTAGTCTTGAAATAGATATGACATGTGAAGATATTCATATGTTTGTTGAGGCAGAGCTTACAAAAAGAATAGGCGATATAGGTAAAAGATTACATACAGCCAGAAGCCGTAATGACCAAGTAGCACTCGATATTCGTATGTATTTGAGAGATGAAACAAATAAAGTAATCGAGCTTCTTAAAGAAACGGTTAACGCGGTTGTGGAGCAAGCAGATAAGAATAAGGATGCAATACTACCTGGTTATACTCATTTACAAAGAGCACAGCCTATCACATTTGGACACCATTTAATGGCTTATGCAATGATGCTTCTTCGTGATATAAGCAGACTTAAGGATGCTTTAAGTAGAATGAATTTATCTCCTTTAGGAAGCTGTGCATTAGCAGGAACTACTTATAATACAGATAGAGTATTTACTGCAGAAAAATTAGGATTTGACGGAGTAACTGCAAATAGCATTGACGGCGTTTCAGACAGAGATTTTTGTATAGAGCTTGCAAGTGCATTTTCGCTTATAATGATGCATTTGTCTCGTTTTTCAGAGGAAATTATACTTTGGTCATCGTGGGAATTTAAATTTATAGAGCTAGATGACTCATTTACAACGGGCTCAAGTATTATGCCACAGAAGAAGAATTCTGATATGGCAGAGCTTGTAAGAGGTAAGACTGGTCGTGTATACGGTGATTTAATAACACTTCTCACAATGCTAAAAGGCTTGCCACTAGCATATAACAAGGATATGCAGGAGGATAAAGAGGCAATTTTTGATAGCATTGAAACGGTACAAAAATGTCTTGAGGTATTTGCCCCAATGGTGCGTACATTTACAGTTTGCAGAGATAATATGTATAAAGCAGCACAAAAGGGATTTATAAATGCAACAGATCTTGCAGATTATTTAGTAAAAAAAGGACTTCCTTTTAGATCGGCATACAAAACAGTGGGACAAATAGTAGCATATTGTATAGCTGAAAATAAAGTGCTAGATAATATGGGTTTGGATGAATATAAAAAATACAGTGACCTTTTTGAAGAAGATTTATATAATGAAATCAGTCTCGAAACGTGTGTTAATAAGAGAATTTCGGAGGGTGGAACATCTGTAGAATCAGTAGAAAAACAAATTAAAATTGTATTGGAGTGCTTGAAAAAATGACTAAGATTTTTATAGACGGCAGAGAAGGAACAACAGGTCTTAGAATCTATGATAGACTTGCAAACAGAGATGATATAGAGCTTATAATTTTAAAGGAAGAAGATAGAAAAAATCCGGAAAAAAGAAAAGAAGCAATCAACGCGAGTGACATATCGTTTTTGTGTTTGCCTGATGCGGCTGCAATTGAAGCTGAACAGATGTGTGAAAATCCAAATACGATAATAATTGATACTTCTACAGCACATAGAACATCAGAGGGTTGGGCTTATGGCTTTCCGGAGATAGATGAAGAGCATGCACAAAAAATTAATAATAGCAAAAGGATAGCTGTACCTGGTTGCCATGCAAGTGGATTTGTAGCACTTGTTTATCCGCTTGTTAAAGCAGGAATCATTCCTCAAAGCGCGCTCCTTACTTGTCATAGCATAACGGGATATAGTGGGGGCGGAAAGAAAATGATAGCTCAATATGAAGCTGAGGACAGAAGTGAATTGTTGGATGCTCCTCGCCAATACGGACTTACACAGCAACATAAGCACTTAAAAGAAATGAAGGCACTTACGGGCATAGCACCTGTTTTCAGTCCAATCGTTTCTGACTTTTATAGCGGAATGGTAATGACAGTACCTGTTTTCAAGGAGCAGCTTGCTAATGGTAAGACAATAGAAGATATCAAGAATGTATATAAGAATTTATATACAGGAGAAATTGTAAAATATTGTGAAGATATTACAGATGAAGAAGGGGGAGCCTTTATATCTGGTTCAGGTCTTTCAGGCAAGGATAGCATGAAAATAAGTGTTCTTGGAAACGAGGATAGAATTTTGCTTATTGCACAATATGATAATTTAGGAAAAGGTGCATCAGGAGCTGCACTACAGTGCTTGAATATAAAAATGGGAGCAACACCTTCAAAAGGACTTGAATTATAATAATATTGTATATTTTCACTAGAAATGATATCATTAAGTGTGTTTTTTCGATTTTGAAATAGGAAAGGAAAAATTTTATGAAATATATAGAAGGCGGCGTTTGTGCAGCACAAGGATTTAAAGCCAGTGGACTTCACTGCGGTATAAGAAAAAATAAAACAAAGCGTGATGTAGCTTTAATTGTAAGTGAAAAGTTGGGCTCAGCAGCCGCTGTTTATACTACAAATCTTGTTAAAGGAGCACCGATTCTTGTTGACAAGCAGAATTTAGCTGATGGTAAAGCACAGGTTATTATTTGTAATAGTGGAAACGCTAATACTTGTAATGCTGATGGTGTGGAAAAAGCAATAGAAATGTGTAGAATAGCTGGAAAGCAATGTGGTATATCACCTGAAAATGTAATAGTAGCTTCTACAGGTGTTATAGGAATGCCGCTTGATGTTACACCTATTCAAAATTCTATAGAGGCACTTTATAATGAGCTGGGAAATGGAATAGAAAATAGTAAAAATGCAGCAGAAGCTATTATGACAACAGACACTACAGTTAAGGAAGTAGCCGTTGAATTTGAAATAGATGGTGTTACCTGTAAAATGGGCGGTATTGCAAAAGGCTCTGGTATGATACACCCTAATTTAGCGACAATGCTTATTTTTATAACTTGTGATGCGAGTATTTCTTCTGAAATGATAAAAAAAGCACTTACGCAGGATGCTCAAAAAACATTTAATATGATAAGTGTTGATGGTGATACATCAACAAATGACACTGTTGCGATTATTGCAAATGGTATGGCAGGAAACAAGCTGATTGATTCTGAGGGTGCTGATTTTGATATATTCTGCGAAGCACTTTATATGCTTACATCAAAGCTTTGCAAGATGCTGGCGGCTGACGGAGAAGGCGCTACTAAGCTTTTAGAATGTGTAGTAACGGGTGGAAAAACACTTGAGGCTGCGCGTACAGTAGCAAAATCAGTGATTTGCTCATCGCTTTTAAAGGCAGCAATGTTTGGAGCAGATGCCAATTGGGGACGTGTTTTATGTGCAATTGGTTATAGCGGAGCAGATGTGGATATAGATAAAATTGATGTTGCATTTAAGTCTGAAAAAGGCATTCTTGAAGTATGTAAAAATGGAGCAGGGATTCCATTTTCAGAGGAAAAGGCAAAAGAGGTGCTTACTGAAAACGAAATTAGCATTTTAATAGACCTCAAGGATGGCGCATTTGATGCAACTGCATGGGGTTGTGATTTGACATATGATTACGTTAAAATTAACGGTGATTATAGAACATAATATAAAAGGGGTAAATTTATGAAGGAGATTAGTAATGCTCAGCGCGCTGAAATATTAATTAAAGCGCTTCCATACATTCAAAAATATTATAATAAAATTATCGTGGTAAAATATGGCGGCAATGCAATGATAAATGAAGATTTAAAGCAGGCTGTTATGGGAGATATTGTGCTTTTATCTCTTATTGGTGTGAAGGTTGTTCTAGTTCATGGTGGTGGCCCAGAAATTAGCGATATGCTAAAAAAAGTAGGTAAAAAGTCAGAATTTGTAAATGGACTTAGAGTTACCGATGCAGAAACTGCAGATATAGTTCAAATGGTGCTTGCAGGAAAAGTAAATAAAAGTCTAGTTAATCTTCTTCAAAATACAGGAGGAAAAGCAATAGGTCTAAGCGGTGTAGACGGTCACATGATAGAGGCCACACAGTTAAATCCGGAGCTTGGTTTTGTTGGAGAAATTACCGATATAAATGTGGATGTTATAAAAGATGTTCTTGAAAAAGGATATATTCCCGTTATTTCAACGGTAGGCTGTGATAAGGAAGGAAATGTTTATAATATAAATGCTGATACGGCTGCATCGGGAATTGCTGGCAAGCTAAAGGCAGAAAGCCTTATTTCAATGACTGATATTAGTGGTATTTTGAGAGATAAGGATGATCCGGAGTCATTAATTCCAGTAGTAGTAGCAAGTGAAGCACCAACACTAGTAAGAGATGGTGTTATTTCAGGCGGCATGATTCCAAAGGTTGAATGTTGCATTGAGGCTATAAGACAGGGTGTAAAAAAGGTGTTTATAATTGATGGAAGAATTCCTCATTCAATTTTAATTGAAACATTAACAGATGAGGGAATTGGAACGATGTTTACAGAGGGCTGATAGGAGGCACTTATATGAACGACATAATGACTATTGACAATGAATACATTGCACATACATATGGACGATTTCCCGTTTCTTTTGAAAGCGGTAAGGGCGCAATATTAAAGGATTTTGATGGAAAAGAATATATTGATCTTGGAAGCGGAATTGCTGTTAATATATTTGGTATATGTGATGATGAATGGAAAAATGCTGTTGTAAATCAAATTAATAAATTACAGCATACATCAAACTTGTATTATACAGAGCCTTGTGCAAAATTAGCAGAGCTATTATGTAAGAAAACTGGCTTAAAAAAGGTATTTTTTGGAAATTCCGGTGCTGAAGCAAATGAATGTGCTATTAAAGCTGCTAGATTATATTCTTTTGAAAAATATGGAGAAGGCAGAAGTACAATAGTCACTCTTAAAAATAGCTTCCACGGAAGAACAATTACCACTCTTGCTGCAACAGGACAAGATACCTTCCATACAAAATTTGGACCTTTTACTGAAGGCTTTGTGTATTGTGAAGCAGATAATATTGAACAGTTAAGAAATTTGGTTTCGGAAAACGCATGCTGTGCAGTTATGTTTGAGGTTGTACAGGGAGAGGGTGGAATTCATGTTCTATCAAAGGCGTTTGTTGATGAAATCAAAAAAATAGCTGAAGAAAAAGATTTAGTTGTTATTGTTGACGAGGTTCAAACAGGAAATGGTAGAACCGGTAAGCTTTATGGATACATGAATTATGATTTAAATCCTGATGTAGTAACTACGGCAAAAGGAATTGGCGGTGGACTACCAATTGGAGTTTGTATGCTCGGAGAAAAAATGAAGGATGTATTTACTCCGGGAACACATGGCTCGACATTTGGTGGAAATCCGATTTGTGCTGCAGGTGCTTATAGTGTTTTATCTCGTATAGATGAAGCGCTTATGGCTGATGTTCTCAAGAAAAGTGAATATATAAAATCACAATTAGATGGAGCAGAGGGTGTCGTTTCAATTAGTGGTTTAGGTTTGATGCTCGGTATTGAAACAAAGCGTCCGGCAGCAGAAATAATAAAAGACGCAATGGATAAGGGTGTTCTTGTTTTAAGTGCAAAAACAAAGGTAAGATTGCTTCCTCCTTTAAATATTACTATGGAGCAGCTTAAAGAAGCAATTGAAATACTTAAGGAGGTAATAGCAAAATGAAGCATTTATTAAAATTACAGGATTTAAGCAGGGAAGAAATTAATAGTATATTAAATATGGCTGACCAACTTAAATACGAAAAGAAGCATGGCATTGAGCATAAGAGATTGAAAGGGAAATCATTGGGAATGATTTTCCAAAAATCATCAACTAGAACAAGAGTTTCTTTTGAAGTCGGAATGTACGATTTAGGTGGACAAGCACTCTTTTTGAGCTCTAATGACCTTCAAATAGGAAGAGGAGAACCGGTTGAGGACACTGCAAGAGTGTTGTCTCGCTATTTAGATGGAATTATGATAAGAACCTTTGATCAGGAAGAAGTTGAAAAATTGGCTGAATATGGTTCTATTCCGATTATAAATGGTCTTACTGATTATTGCCATCCATGTCAGGTTTTGGCAGATTTAATGACTATCCGAGAATATAAGGGAGCAATTCAAGGAAATAAGCTTACATATATTGGAGACGGAAATAATATGGCAAATTCTTTGATTGTTGGCGGCATAAAGATGGGCATGAAGGTAAGCGTTGCGTGTCCTAAGGGATATGAGCCTGATGCTAAAATTATGCAGTGGGCTAAAGAAAATGGCGAGTTTGTTTGCACAGAGGATGTTTTGGAAGCTGCAAAGGATGCGGATGTAGTTTATACAGACGTATGGGCTTCAATGGGTCAAGAAGGCGAAGCTCAAGAAAGAAAGAAGATATTTGTAAATTACCAAATAAATGATGCTGTAATGGCTGTTGCTAAAAAAGACGCAATGGTGCAGCATTGCCTTCCTGCACATAGAGGAGAAGAAATTACTGCAAAGGTATTTGAAGAGCATGCTAATGAATTATTTGACGAGGCAGAAAATCGCCTTCACGTACAAAAGGCTGTTCTCGTAAAATGTATGGGACAGTAATTTTATAAGGCTATGAATTGGGAAGAACTTACAAATTATTGTAAAAATTGTAATCGGTGTGCTTTGTGTGCTACTCGTCATAATGTAGTATTGGGTAGAGGCAATACAAGGGCACCGATTCTATTTGTTGGTGAAGGTCCTGGAGCGCAGGAGGATGAGCAGGGGATTCCTTTTGTCGGCCAGGCAGGGAAATTACTTGATTTGGCATTTTCGGCACTAGATTTTAAAGAGGAGGATTATTATATTGCAAATGTTGTCAAATGCAGACCTCCGCAAAACAGAAATCCTTTACCAGAGGAAATTAATGCATGTATGCCATATTTAAGAGAACAATTCAAGCTAATTAGGCCTCAAATTATTGTATGCTTGGGGTCGGTTGCATCTAATGCGTTACTTGGTGAAAAAATTTCTGCTGTAAGAGGAAAGTGGGTTAATAAAAAAGGTACACTTTTTACTGCAACGTATCATCCTGCAGCGTTACTTCGTGACGAGAGTAAAAAAATAGTTATGTGGAGAGACCTTCGTGCTGTAAAAGAAAAATTGCAACAGTTAAAGGGTATTTAAGTGTGATTTAGAATAAGGATATTTATGGATAATTTGTATAGCTTGGAAGAATTAAATGAGTTTTGCAAAAAAAAGGTTGAAATTGCTGTTCAAAGTGTTAAGCCTGCAATGGAAGCTCCCTTGCACTTTGTGTATGGATTTGGAAATAAAAAAGCACAAGCTGTTTTAATTGGTGAAGCCCCGGGCAAGGATGAGGTTAAAAATGGAAAACCATTTGTTGGAAAAGCGGGTGCTATTTTAGATGGTATATTGAATTCTACAGGCATAAAAAGAGAACAATTGTATATAACTAATGTTGTAAAATATCGTCTTATGCAAAAGGGTAGCAGAGAAGGCAGCTTTAAGAACAGACCGGCAACAATGAAGGAAATAGAAATAAGTCTTCCGTGGCTTAAAAAAGAACTGGAAATTATTGAACCACAGCTTATTTTAACTCTAGGAAATGTTCCTTTAAAGGCTTTGTGTTTGCTTAAAAATTGTGCTATACTTGAAATAGGTGCTTGTCATGGAAATCAAATAAATATGTGCTTGAATGGCAGGGATAGTATACATATTCCGTTGTATCATCCGGCTAGCCAAATATATAATAGGTCTTTAAAGGACGTCTTTGACAAGGATTTTGAAATTGTGAAAAATACATTTTTGGAATTAACGAGGTTGTAGAAATTATTACAATTAAACATACTTGCAAAGAGAAGGGAATTATATGAAAAAGATTTTAATTTCTAAAAAAATAACCAAATTGCTATGTGCCTTACTTATAATTGCTTCTTTAAATACGTTTGTATTATCCTCTGTAGCTATGGCAGAGTTTTCTAAGACTGAAGCAACAAAAATATACAATGCTACTAAGCTAGAAGAAATAACCTCTAAGGCTTATGCGATAGGTAATGCTGATGCAAATCAAGTAGTACAGGTGGGTGGAGACACACAAAATAAGTATCATGTAGGAAGTATTACCAAGCTAATGACACTATATTTGACTTTTGAGGCTATAGAAAAAGGCATTATTACTATGGATAGTATAATTACCACATCAGTAAATGCACAAACAACGGCAAATGGGTGGCCTAGAGTTTTTCTTGATGGATATAAAAGTGAAAAGATTACGGTTAAACAAGCAATTGAGGCTGTTTGTATAGCTTCAGCTAATGATGCGGCTTATGTTTTAGCTGAAAATATAGGTGGTAGCGAGTCTAATTTTGTAACAATGATGAATAACAAGGCAAAAGAGCTAGGCATGAAGAATACTGATTATGTTGATTCAACGGGAATTAAAACAGAACAGTACACAACTGCAGAGGACGTAGCTATCTTAGGCTGTGAAATTGTAAATAGATTTCCTGAGGTTTTAGATTATACTAAACTGACATACGGAAAATTCCAACATACCTCTACGGGATTGGGTGAAACTGACATGGTTTCATCAAACAATCTCACAAGAGGAAAATTTTATCCTGAAAGTGATGGATTAATGGTGGGAAATAGCAAGGAAGACGGATATTCGATGGTGGCAACCGTTTCCGACGGAAAGACTCGTAGCGTTGCAGTGGTTATTGGTGCTGCAGATGAAAATTATAGGGCAGCAGAGGTAAAAAAACTCCTTGAATATGGTTTGTCAGATTTTGAATTTAGAAAAATTGAAACAGCAGGAACATTTGTAAGGAAAATCAATATAAAGGATGGGAAAAACAAAAAAATATCTACTGAGGCAGCAGAGGATTTTTCTGTCTTGCTTAATATAAACGATTTTGATAAGATACAGAAAAAGGTTGAGATTAATAAGGAAGTACATGCACCGGCTAAAAAGGGTGATGTAGTAGGAGAGGTTATATACATTTTGGATGAAGAAGAGGTAGGCAGGATTGATATAGCCCTAAGTGAAGATATGGAAAAAGCAGGATGGCTTACACTTCTTGTAAGGCGTATTTTAGCTTTCTTTGGATTAGAATAATTTTTATACTATGTTTGAATAGCTGTTGTATTTATTTTTGTAGGAGGAAATTATGAAAACAAAAATTGTTAGTTTTATTATTGCTTTGACATTCATTTGTTCATCTTTATCATTGCATGTATTTGCAGAAACAACTGAAACATTAGCGCCGACAATATCAGTTGCGTCGGTATCGGGAAAAGCCGGTGGTAGTATTTTTGTGGATATTTCTATTACTAATAATCCTGGCGTTTCAGGACTGGGTATAGAGATAAGCTACCCGGATGGATTTGAAATTGTTAATATTAAAGATGGTGAGGTTCTAAGCAATCCTTTACATAGCGGAAAAACCACAGTAAATCCATTTGTTATGTCATGGGATGACGCATTGGAAACAAATAATAAATCTGGAGTTTTAACGACTATAGAATTTAAAATTAATGAAAATGTTAATCCCGGAGAGTATAATATTTCTGCCGGGAATACTAAATATGGTATTTGGGATAATGATATAAATCCTGTTTCATTTGAGTTTGTTTCGGGAGTAATTACTGTTTTAGAGCCATGTAAACATTCTTTTAGCAATTATATAAGTGATGGAAATGCAACATGTACAGAAAATGGTACAAAAACAGCAGAATGTGATTATGGCTGTGGTGAAACCAATACAATTGAAGATGAAGATACACAGCTTGAACATTCTTTTACAGAATATATAAGCAACGAAAATGCAACATGTACACAAAATGGAACGAAAACAGCAGAGTGCGATTATGGCTGTGGTGAAACCAGTACAGTCGAAGATGAAGGTACACAGCTTGAACATTCTTTTACAGAATATACAATCGATAAAAATCCAACGTGTACAGAGGCAGGAACAAAAACATCGAGTTGTGATTATGGCTGTGGTGCAATTGATAAAATCACAGTGAGTGCTTTGGGACATGATCTTATAGATGATGTTTGTCAGCGCTGTGGAAAAAGCTTATTAAATAAAATTGTATTGGTTGAAGATTCAAAGCTTGAAATTGTTCAGAAAGATGATATCCTTTCGATACTTAATGGTATAAAAATTGATTCTTTAGTAAGTGAAATTAAAAGCAATATCAAAAACAGTGAAAATGTACAGATTTTAAATAACGAAGGAAAAGTTTTAGAAGATGCTGAAGTTGTGGGTACAGGCTTCAAAGCTCAATACATACACAATGGTGAAGTCACTGATGAGGTTACATTGGTTGTAAAAGGCGATGTGGATTGTGATACACAAATAACTACAAAAGATGTGGCTATTACTAGACGCCATGTTGCAAACTGGGAAGTGAGCTTTATTTGGGAGTCTGCAGATGTCAATTGTGATGAAATGATTTCAGCAAAGGATGTTGCTTTGGTAAGGCGTACTATAGCTGGATGGGAAAACCAGTTCTAAAAATTAAGATTTTTAATGAATGTTTATAAAATAGTTAATAATGCCCTGTTGTGTGACTGAGGTGACCCCAAAAAGTTAGACTTTTTAAGCGTAGCAGTTTTAATCGCTGCTACGCTATTTTTTATGCAACTAAGGTGGATAGTCTGTATTCAACAGGACTCATTCACACAAACGTTCTTAAAAATGAGTATTAGGAAGCTCGTACTTATTACATAATTTTGTTGTAAATCATTAAAGTAAGTGCTATAATAGCAAATAATTAAATTCGATATATTATTATTGATTTAATTTGTTTAATTTTATGTATGGACGTAAAGAAATGAAAAAGAGAATTTTGAGCATTATTATGTTGCTTGCTGTACTTTGTACTTCACTACCATTTTCAGCTGTAAGAGTGGGCGCTGAAACGATTGGAGATTATGTATATGTGATACTTGATGACGGTACAGCAGAGATAACGGATTATACCGGTTCAGATACAGAGATTGTTATCCCGAGTGAGTTAGAGGGGCATAAGGTTACGAGCATAGGAAATTCTGCGTTTGAAGATTGTTATGCCTTAACAAGTGTAACAATAGGAGATAGTGTAACAAGCATAGGAGAAGATGCGTTTTGTGATTGTGATGCATTAACAAGCATAGAGATACCAGATAGTGTAACAAGGATAGGAGATTCTGCATTTTATTATTGTGATACATTAATAAGTGTGACAATAGGAAATAGTGTAACAAGCATAGGAAATTCTGCGTTTTATTCTTGTGATGCATTAACAAGCATAGAAATACCCGATAGTGTAACAAGCATAGGAGAAGAGGCGTTTTATTCTTGTGATGCCTTAACAAGCATAGAAATACCCGATAGTGTAACAAGCATAGGAAATAAGGCGTTTGCTTATTGTGATGCCTTAATAAGCATAGATGTATCAGAAGGTAATGAAAATTATTCAAGTATAAATGGAATATTATTTAATAAAGATAAAACAGAATTAATACAATATCCAAACGGTAAAAGCGATAGTAGTTATGTAATACCAGATAGTGTAACAAGTATAGGAGATTCTGCGTTTGCAGGTTGTAATTCCTTAACAAGCATAACAATAGGAAATAGTGTAACAAGTATAGGAGATTCTGCGTTTGCAGGTTGTAATTCCTTAACAAGCATAACAATAGGAAATAGTGTAACAAGTATAGGAGATTATGCGTTTTATTCTTGTGATGCTTTAACAAGTGTAGAGATACCAAATAGTGTAGCAAGAATAGGAAATTTTGCGTTTGCATATTGTGATGCATTAAATGATATTCATTATAAAGGTACAGAAAGACAGTGCGAATATGTTTTTCGTGACTTTTCGGTTCCATATAAAGAAATAATTAGTTTTGATGAAGAATTATTTAACGAACATGGATTTGGTTATTTGATTAAAAATGATAAAGCAGAAATAACAAGCTATAATGGAGAAAATACTGAAATTATCATACCCAATGAAATTGATGGATATCCAGTTTGCCGCATAGGTGTTTTTGCATTTTTAGAAAATATTACTCTAACAAGTGTAGAGATACCTAATAGTGTAACAAGCATAGGAGATTCTGCGTTTGAAGATTGTGATGCCTTAACAAGCATAGAGATATCAGATAGTGTAACAACCATAGGACGATCTGCATTTTATAATTGTGATTCCTTAACAAGTGTAACGATAGGAGATAGTGTAACAAGCATAGAGAGTGATGCGTTTGCATTTTGTCGTGCTTTAACAAGCATAGAGATACCAAATAGTGTAACAAGCATAGGAGAAGATGCGTTTTATCGTTGTTCTGCATTAACAAGCATAGATGTATCAGAAAGTAATGAAAATTATTCAAGTATAAATGGCGTATTATTTAATAAAGATAAAACAGAATTAATACAATATCCAATAGGTAAAAGTGATACTAGTTATGTAATACCAGATAGTGTAACAAGCATAGGAGATTCTGCGTTTTATGATTGTAATGCCTTAACAAGCATAACAATAGGAAATAGTGTAACAAGTATAGGAGATTCTGCGTTTTATGATTGTAATGCCTTAACAAGCATAACAACAGGAAATAGTGTAACAAGCATAGGAGATTCTGCGTTTTATGCTTGTTCAGCATTAACAAACATAAAAATACCAAATAGTGTAACAAGCATAGGAGCTTGGGCGTTTGCATATTGTGATGCATTAACAAGTGTGACAATAGGAAATAGTGTAACAAGCATAGGAGATTCTGCGTTTCGATATTGTAATGCCTTAACAAGCATAGAGATACCAGATAGTGTAACAACCATAGGATGGTGTGCGTTTGATGTTTGTGATGCCTTAACAAATGTTTACTACACAGGAACAGAAGAACAGTGGAATAATATTTTTATTGATGAATTCAACGAGGCTCTTACCTCTGCAACAATTCATTTCAATTCAACTATGCCAATAGATACAGCCTTTGAATTAAGTAAAGAATCTGATTTGGCTATTTCTGTTGATAATCAGCTTAATAAGAATATCCTTACAGATATCTTAATAAATACACCTCAAGCTGATATTATTTCAAGCTTTGCAAATCCTGAAAACATTCAAATAGTTGATAAGGATGGCAATATTTTAGCAAACGATGCTAAAGTAGGAACAGGAGCAAAAATTCAGCTTATTGACAATGGTAATGTAGTAGATGAGCTTGTTGTAGT
>JAZNOJ010000003.1:0-14768 GCA_045580735.1 Candidatus Egerieisoma sp.
TATGCAGTGCAAGGAAGGCTCTTTGTATTTGACCGATTGGAAAACTAAAGCGCACGTTGCAAAGCTTACGAAGTGGATAGAAAAGGATGTCACACCTGTTCAAAATGCAGCAGGAATAACCAAGACAATGGCGCCTCGTGATAGTCTCACATTGGACGAGTACGATGTGGAAATTCCAAATAGTGATGTTCATGACTTTTATCGTAATTTCTGCAAGGCTATTGATGGTAAAGAGGAACAGCTTATAAAAAATTGGCAGGTTCGCAGAGTGCTTCGTGTAATGGAATGTTCTTTTGAATCCGCAGAAAATAATCAAACTGTGGTGACTGAAATATGATAAGTATTGCAACTGTCGGCACAAGTAATATATGCAAAAAATTTTTAAGCGGAATGATACTGACTAAAGAATTTGAGCTAAATGCAGTATATTCCAGAAAGCATGAAACAGGTGCTTCTTTTGCAAAGGATTATGGAGTAGACAGAATATATACAAATCTTGAAGAAATGGCAAGGTGTGATGAGATTGATGCTGTATATATTGCATCTCCTAATGCTTTTCACACAGAACAAAGCCGTCTTTTTTTAGAAAATGGAAAACACGTTATTTGTGAGAAGCCAATTGCTACAAGTTTTGAGGATTATATAGAATTAAAAAAAATAGCAGATAGTAAGTCTTTGATATATATGGAAGCAATGATTTCCAGACATAATGAGGATTACGAGCTAATAAGAGATGCTTTGAAGCAGCTTGGCAATATTGTATTTGCCAAAATCGACTATTGTCAACGCTCGAGCAGGCTTGATTCATATAATAATGGGGATAATGTTAATATATTTGACATGTCGCTCCATGCTGGAACACTTATGGATTTAGGTGTCTATTGTGTTAGTGGGGCTGTTGATTTGCTTGGTATGCCGAGCAAAATAAAAGCAGATAAATATACATTGAGAAACGGCGCTGACGGGGCTGGATATGCAATATTTGATTATGAGAGCTTCCCTGCAGTATTGACATATTGCAAAACTGGAGCAGGACGTATTGGGAGTGAAATTGTTGGAGATAAGGGTACTTTGAAAATTGACATGATTTCACAATATGCAGGTGTAACGCTGGTCACAGAGGATGGAGCCCGCCTTATATCTGATTATAAATCAAAAGCCGAGCAAATGCGAAGTGAAGCGCAGCATTTTGCTAATTATATTCTTCGTTATGGGGAATTTAAAAATGAATATGATAAAATAAGCAGGCTTACTTATGATGTTCAAAAATGTATGGATATCATCAAAAAAGAGGCAGGACTCATATATCCTGAAATAAATAAAAAATAATTTAAGCATATTTAACAGATTATTATATATCATAATATAGGAGGAATTTTAAAATGGCTAAAGCAGCAGGTTTAGATGCTTTTGAAACTAATCAAGAAGTGGAAGTAATTGATACTTCTAAGAAGGTTAAAATTGGTATTATAGGAACAGGTTGGATTGCTGGACAACATGCAGATAATCTCAAAAAAATGGAAGACGTAGAGGTTGTTGCTCTTGCAGATATCGTACCGGGAAAGGCAGAGGCTTTTGCTCAAAAATTCGAATTTAACGATGCGAGAATTTACAATAGTGATGAAGAATTGTTAGAGGCTGAAAAGGACCTTGATTGTGTAACTATTTGTACATATAACTGCCAGCACGCACCATGTGCTATTCATGCTTTGAAAAAGGGACTTCATGTAATGCTCGAAAAGCCTTTTACAGTAACTCTTGATGAGGCTATAGAAGTAATGAAGGCAGAAAAGGAAAGTGGAAAAATCCTTACAATAGGTTTCCAACCACGTATGAGCGAAAATATGCAGATGATTAAGAAAATCGTTGAATCAGGTGAGCTCGGCGATGTTTACTATATTCAAGCAGGCGGCGGAAGAAGACGCGGTATTCCAACACCATTTGGTACTTCATTCATTGAAAAAGATACAGGCGGAATCGGTGCTATGGGTGATATAGGATGTTATTCACTTGACATGCTTTTAAATGCAGTAGGATATCCAAAGCCTCTTACAGCAACAGGTTATGTATCAGATTTCTTCGGAAAAGATCCTAAATATTATCCTACACATCCTGAATATGCTGAAAAATTTGGAGTAGAGGACTTTGCAGCAGGCTTTGTTCGTCTTGAAGGCGGCATTATGTTAGACTTCCGTATTTCATGGGCAATGCACATGGATACTTGCGGCGATGCTCTTATTTTAGGAACTAAGGGTGGACTTCGTATTCCTTCAACAGATTGCTGGAATGGTGAATTTAACAGACCACTCACAATTTACAAAACACTCGGCGATCAGCCTGTTGAATATCAGGTGCCTCTTAAGCCTGCAGGAGATCTCTTCTACAAAAAGCTTCGTTCATTCATTGATGAGGTTAAATGTAATGGAAAGGCTACAGTTTCTACAAGTGAAATTGTTATTAACCAGGCAATCATTGACGGTCTTATTCGTTCTGCTAAAGAGGGTAAGGAAGTTACAATAGAAATTCCTGAGGTTTAATTTCTTATTTGAAATGGAGGAGTAAATATGAAGTTTCCTATAGCTGTGCAGTTGTATTCAGTAAGATGGCAAATGGAAGAAGATTTTGCAGGCACTATAAAAAAAGTAAAGGAAATGGGCTATGATGGCGTTGAATTTGCAGGCCTGTTTGGAAAAAGCGCTGCAGAGGTTAAAGCTCTTTGTGAGGAAATTGGTATTGTGCCTATTTCAGCGCATGTTAGCTATGCAGAAATGACAGGTAATCCTGATACTCTTAAAACATATGCTGAAATAGGATGTAAGTATATAGTTGTTCCTCATATGTCAGCCGACAAGCTTCCCGGAGGACCTGAGTATGCTAACTTTGTAGCAAACTTGAAAAAACTCGGTGCAGAAGCTAACTCTCTTGGCATGAAGCTTTGCTACCACAATCATGATTTTGAGTTTGAAAAGGTAGACGGTGAATATAAATTAGATATTATTTATAATGATATTGATTCTAGTCTTCTTGAAACTGAAATCGATACCTGCTGGGTTAATGTAGGTGGTGAAAATCCTGCTGATTATATCAGAAAATATAAGGATAGAACTAATATTATTCACCTTAAGGATTTTGCAGGTAAAAAGTCTGATAATATGTATGCTCTTATCGGCGTGGATGATGATAAGGAAAAGGAAGCTCCAACTGAGTTTGAGTTCCGCCCTGTAGGAGATGGATATCAGAACTTCCCTGAAATTCTCAAAGCAGCAGAAGAGGTTGAGGCTAAATGGGTAGTTGTTGAAATTGATAACCCTTCTAAGGGAATGACTCCTTTTGAGTGTATTGAAAAAAGTATTAATTATTTAAAAGCTCTTTGATGATTTTTAAATATGTTCGTATAACAGGCTCTCTTTTGAAAAGGGAGCTTGTTTTTTAAGGATTTTATATGAAAAAAGTAGTAATAATTGGATGTGAAAGCTCCCATGCGAGAGTTTTTTTGGAATTGTTAAAAAATGGTGCATATCCCGAAATTGATATTATAGGCATTTATAGTGATGAAAAACATGCTGCGAAAATGCTTTCAGAAGAATATGCTGTAAATGTTATGTCAGAATTTGATGAATTAGCTTCGGAGGCTGATGGTATTATGGTAATGGCCAGAGACGGAAATAAACATTTTGATTTCGTCATGCCATACGTAAAAGAAGGTATGACCATGTTTATAGATAAGCCATTTACAATCAAAGAAAGCGAAGCGACTATTCTGATTGAAAAAATGAAGAATACAGGTGTGCGAGTGTGTGGCGGTTCTTGCTGTAAATATATAGATTTTATACAGAAATTGAAGCGCGAACATTTACTAGGTGAGAATAGCCAAAAAACAGTTGGTGGATTTATGAGAGCTCCACTTTTTAAAAATAATTCTTTTGGGGGATTCTTTTTTTATGCACCTCATTTGGTAGAGATGCTTTGTGAAGTATATGGTTATCAGCCTAAAAGTGTAAAGGCATATGAAAATAGTGGTAATATAACGGCAGTTTTAAGGTATGATAGTTTTGATGTAACAGCGTTATTTGTCGAGGGAAGTAATATCTATTTTGCTTCAAGAAGCAGTTTGGATTCTATTACGGCTTCGGAAATTTTTATTACAGATAAAGCACATAAAGCGAATTTTGATGAATTTTATAGATTACTCTTAGGTGGAAAACAAAATCGAGATTATTATGAGTTGATTTCACATGTTTTGATTTTAAAGGCTATAAAAAAATCTCTTGATAGTGGTGGAGAAATCGTTATTTTTTAAAATTAAATATAATTTCATCAGCTTAATTATATTTTTTAGAAAATTTATCATATGTATGATATAATTGATAAAATGACATAAGTGAGGAATTGATTTTGATGAAATATTTAAAGAAGATTCGTTTTATAAATATATTAATGCTTACAGTTGCCGGAATAGTTAATGCGTTTGGAATTACTATTTTTTTGACGCCTGTTAAATTATATGATAGTGGTATTTCTGGTACATCAATGCTATTGGATCAAATTACACCAGAATATTTAACTCTTTCTATTTTTCTTTTGATATTAAATATCCCGTTATTTTTATTTGGATTTAAGAAGCAAGGTTGGCTTTTTACGGTATATGCGATTTATACAGTTGCAATTTATTCTCTTTTTGCTTGGCTTATAACTGATGTATTTCCAATTGATGTAAGTATTGCATCTCCGCTTGCAGGTACTGATTTGCTATTATGTGCTTTATTCGGAGGAGTAATATCTGGTGTCGGTAGTGGTTTGGCAATCCGTTATGGTGGTGCTATGGACGGTGTAGAGGTTATGGCTGTGATATTTGCAAAGAAATTAGGAATCACTGTGGGAACCTTTGTTATGATATACAATGTTTTATTGTATATAATTTGTGGTTTTGTGCTCGAAAGTTGGATATTGCCTCTATATTCAATAGTAACGTATGCTGCTGCTTTGAAAACCATTGACTTTATTGTTGAGGGTGTTGACAGAGCGAAATGTGCAATTATTATTACTGAGGAGCCTGATGAAATATGCAAAGCCTTAGGCGAGGCATTTGGGAGTGGTATGACTCATATTGAAGCAAAGGGTGGATATTCTAATAGGGACAAAGCAATGATTTATTTTGTTGTGAACAGATATCAAGTAATACGAATGAAGGATATTGTTCATGAAATTGACCATTCTGCTTATATTATCATTAGCGAGGTTGCTGATGTGTTTTCAAATAATATCAAATAGAATGAATTAAAACTCCTCGAAATCTGAATTTTATTGAATTGTTTGTGCGAAAACATTATAATAAAGGACAAAGTGCTTGCAAAATAAATCGCTTGAGAAAAAATGAAATATATACATGATGAAAATACGAATAAAATTGGTGGAAATATAATTAAGTAATTTGGTGATATGCCTATGACAGTGAATCTTATTATTACTATATTTTTAAATATTGCATTGTCAATAATACTCTATGTTTTAGAAAAAAGGTCGTTTTATGGTCGCTTGACATATAAGCTTAGACAGCTTATAGCAGGTGTTTTATTTGGCCTTGTAGCAATTTACTCTAGTACTCCTTTGGGCGGTATGAATTTGAATGGGGCAATCATTAATGTTAGAGATGCCTCACCGCTTTGTGCCGGATTGATTTTCGGTGCGCCGGCAGGTGTGATTTCAGGATTGATTGGTGGTATATTTCGATATATAGCGACATTGTTGGGGATGGCGGGGAGTTATACTCAGCTGGCGTGCTCGTTGTCAACAATTTTTGTGGGAGTTATTGCTGCAATACTTCGCAAGTTTATGTTTGATGATAAAAAGCCTACTTGGATATATGGAGCCGGTATTGCCATGATTTGTGAAATAATGCACATGTTAATGATTTTTTTCACTAACATGAATGATGTAGCAACGGCATTTAGCTTTGTTAAAGGCTGTACGATACCTATGGTGGTTGGAAATGGCATGGCTGTTGGAATTTCAATTGGTTTTGTGTCTTTTCTTAGTAAGGAAAAGCATAAAAAAGGAAAAAAGCAAATATCTCAAACTTTTCAGCGATGGCTTTTAGTATGTATAATTCTTGCTTTTGTGGCTACTAATATTTTTACCTCTATTTTACAAACAAGAGTAAGTCAAACAGAAGCAGAGTCCGTTATTAGAATTAATTTAAACGATGTTTATCAGGATGTTGTGGATGCTTCTAATGAGAATCTTTTAAACAAAACAATCAGCATTTGTGATGAGTATATATCTGGTGAAAGTGTAAAAAATCTTGCTAAAAAATACAATGTTATTGAGGTAAATATAATTGATGAAAATGGCATTATTGTGCAGACAAATAATGAGGAATATATTGGATATGATATGTCAAATGGTGAACAATCTGCTGAATTTTTGATTCTGTTAGAGGGTGAGACTCAAGAATATATTCAAGATTATCGTCCGACCTCATATGATAATAAGACATATCGCAAATATGGTGGCAGAGTGCTTGAGAATGGTGGCTTTTTGCAGGTTGGATATGATGCAAAGCAATTTGGCGCTGATGTAAATAAGTTTGTTGTTAAGAGCGTCAAAAATCGTCATATAGGGGACAATGGATTTATTGTTGTTTGCGATGAACAACTAAATATAGTTTCTGATTCCGAGGAAATAAATGGAAAGGGTTTAAGCTCGATTGGTATGCCTGTAAATCGGGAAGACGCAACGCCGGGTGAAATATTTGAAATTGAGATAAAAGGTGTACCTCATTTGTGTGCATATTACTTCGTTGAAGGATATTATCTTATTGGTACTATGCCTACAGAGGAAGCTATGTATATGAAGACTCTTTCCGGGTATGTTAATACATTTTCTGAAATGCTTATTTTTGCGGCTTTGTTCGTTTTAATTTACTTCCTTATTAAGGAGCTGATAATAAAGAATATACAAAAAATCAACCTATCTTTAGCTCAAATTACAAAGGGTAATCTTGATGTTAAGGTGGATGTAACATCAA
This sequence comes from Candidatus Egerieisoma sp., assembly GCA_045580735.1. Lineage (GTDB taxonomy): Bacteria > Bacillota > Clostridia > UBA1212 > UBA1255 > Egerieisoma. The sequence continues at coordinate 7,028 of JAZNOJ010000003.1, forward strand.
ATGAAGAGTTTGCATCATTGTCACATGATATAAATTCTACTGTTTCTACATTGAAAAATTATATATCTGAAGCGGCTGCCAGAATTGATAAGGAGCTGGAATTTGCAAAGCAGATTCAATATTCATCACTTCCTACTGTATTTCCTGAGCGACAGGAATTTGAGCTTTATGCAAAAATGGTTACTGCTAAGGAAGTAGGTGGGGATTTTTATGATTTTTATATGATTAACAATCATACTGTAGCATTTTTGATTGCAGATGTATCAGGAAAGGGTATTCCGGCTGCCATGTTTATGATGAAAGCAAAGGCAATTATAAAGGGCTTGGCTGAAACTGGTTTGCAACCCGATGAAATATTCACAAGGGCAAATACTGCACTTTGTGAAAACAATGAGGCCGGTATGTTTGTTACAGCATGGTTAGGTATTTTGGATATTTCGACAGGCCTTTTGAACTTCGCTAATGCAGGACACAATCCACCGCTTATATGTAAGACATATGGAAATTTCGAGTATCTTAAAGCAAAGTCAGGATTGGTTCTTGCTGGTATGGAAGGAATTTCTTATCGTAAAAATGAAATTCAATTATATCCGGGGGATCGTATTTATCTTTATACAGATGGTGTGACGGAGGCAGCAACTAATCAAAATGAATTATATGGAGAACAAAGACTTTTAGATTTTGTAAACTTGTTGGGGAATGTAAGCCCAAAGGAGCTTTGCGAGCGAGTTAAGGAGAATGTTGATAATTTTGTGGGTGATGCACCGCAATTTGATGATATCACTATGCTGGGATTTAATTACCGTTGTATGCTTAGTGAATATACGCTCTCAATAATTCCTAATGATGAATCACGCATATTTATAGATTTGTTTGCAGAGCAAATGGATTCAAAGCTACTGGTTGTTCCTAAAATTGCAAATAAGATACACATTATACTAGATGAAATATATACCAATATTGTTTCATATAGCGGGGCGACGGTTGCAACGATATCATACGATATAACTGGTGAAAAACTAAATTTAGTTTTCTCGGATGATGGTATTGAATACAATCCTCTTGAAGCTTCCGATCCTGATATTACACTTTCTGCTGAAGAACGTCAAATAGGGGGACTTGGAATATACATTGCAAAAAAAATGGCTGAAAGTATGGAGTATAATCGTATAGATAAAAGAAATGTTTTACGGATTACCATTGCATTGATATAATAGGAGATAAGAATGAGAGAAAGAGAGTTGAAATATGAATATTAAGTGATGCTTTTCATTTATACGATAAATAAAGATTATTATACACTTAAATGAGTTTCTTATTATACGTCAAAAAAGCATAAAAATAAAAAGGAGAGATGATTGATTATGACTATTGAAAAAAAAGTAAACGGAACAGAGCTTGTAATGGCTATTAGTGGAAGGATGGATACAAGTACAGCACCGCAATTTGAAGCTGAGATTAAGAATAGTCTTGATTCAATAGAGATGCTTGTTCTTGATTTTGAAAATCTTGAATATGTTTCATCTGCTGGACTTCGTGTGATTCTTACAGCGCAAAAGATAATGAACAAGCAAGGTAAAATGGTAATAAAAAATGTCAGCGAGGTAATATCTGAGGTGTTTGAGATTACCGGCTTTGTTGATATTCTTACAATTGAATAATTTCTATGGAATTTATTGTTTTTATTTAATTGTCTAAATTAATCTCAAATACCACGTTGATTTATAAAATTTATATGGTAGTTTTTGCTTGGATTTTTTAGCTAATAGAGCCATAACGCAAATTATTCCAAAATATATCATGTTTTTTTCTAAATTATATGCTACAATCCATTTAATAAAACTAGCATATTTGAGGTTTTTTATGAAAGAAGAATGTTTAATCTGCGGAGCACCGTTAAAATATTTAGAAAAAGATGAACTAATGGAATGTGCCATTTGTCATAAGAAAGAAAACAGTAAAACCATTTGTGAAAAAGGTCATTATATTTGCAATGAATGTCACACGCAGGGAATGGATAGTATAATGGGTTTGTGCCTTGCAGAAACATCAAGAAATCCCATCGAAATTATTCAGAAAATGATGGAACTTCCATTTTGCCATATGCATGGCCCTGAGCACCATGTTATGGTTGGCTCGGCACTACTCACAGCATATAAAAATGCAGGAGGCAATATTAATATTGAACAAGCGCTTGTTGAAATGAAAGCAAGGGGAACGAAGGTGCCCGGTGGTGCTTGTGGCTTTTGGGGCGCATGTGGAGCCGGTGTGAGTGCAGGTATGTTTGTGTCCATTGTGACAGCTTCAACGCCTCTTGCAAATAAAGAATGGGGACTTTCAAACATGATGACGTCATCAGCACTTGGTGCAATCGGTGAAATTGGTGGTCCACGCTGCTGCAAAAGAGATTCGTATATTTCAATTATCAAGGCTGTTGAATTTGTTAAAGAAAATCTCGGAGTAGAGATGGAGCTTTCTGAAGTAAAGTGCGTGCATTTTAAGCAAAATAATCAATGTATCGGTGCGAGGTGTCCGTTTAAATGAAAAAGAAGATAGCATTTATTTGCATCCATAATTCATGTAGAAGTCAAATGGCAGAGGCAATTGGAAAGCACCTACGTGGTGACGAGTTTGAATTTTACTCGGCAGGGACTGAAACGAAACCACGCATAAACCAAGATGCAGTGCGAATTATTAAAGAGCTTTACGGCATAGATATGGAGCTGACGCAGTATAGCAAAACGATTGACAAAATACCACAGCCCGATATTGTAATTTCAATGGGATGCGATGTGGGATGTCCTTTTATCGGTAGGGAATTTGACGATAATTGGGGGCTGCCAGACCCTACAGGGAAAAGTGATGAGGAATTTATAGACATAGCGAGGCAGATAGAGTTAAAAATAAGGGGCTTGAAACGAAGAAAAACTTAACTTTAGTTGTTTTTTTTGCTTGAGGAGACAACAGCAATATCACAACCAAGAGCAGAAACTACTTTTAACAATGTGTTGAGCTGAGGAGTGGTCTTTTTACTTTCTAAACGAGCTATAACAGATTGCGTGAGGTTTGCATCTTGAGCGAGTTGCTGTTGTGTTTTTCCTTGTCGATGCCGTTCTGCTATGAGTTGATCAATGAGGGTCATACAATTTTCAGGCATTAGTGACACCTCCTTGAAAAGGCACACTATCTACATAACAGCTATCTGGACAAAGATCGATTTTGTTGTTCCAAACAATAGTACTGTCAACATTAGGATCAATATCCCATGATACGCTATTATTTTCGTCTAAATAAACCCTACGAAAGTTTTCTATTTTTCGAAGTTGATCGAATACTGTACTTTCTTTAAGAATTGGAGCAACATCATATAGCCGAACTTCTCCGTTGTCAAATGTCAAAGTCAAAGTAAAATTGTCATTAGGAACAACATTGATAATATGTTTGCGACCTGATGCAAAATATTCTGCCATCTTATGCTCATAGCCCTTAGCGAGATAATAGTTTACGTTTTTGTTCATGTTAGTACATCCTTCTTTTTGAATGGGAAAGGAGCCACTTATTTTAATGGCTCGATTGCGAAAAGCTCTTGTTTTTTTACTGCAAGTTCCCAGTTTTCTAAGAGTTGATCCTGCCTAATTGCAGCCCAACCAAGAACCATTTTTAATTGCTTGTTTGGGAGGTTTCCTTCAATTACTTCTAAATCATTTATAGAAATATAAGCTTCTTCTCCTCCGTATGTGGCATGGAAGTGAGGGGGCATATGATCGGAATAATACATTGTGATTTTAATACCCCGGAACATTGAAATTGTAGGCATTTTTTCATCTCCTTTATTGTTCTTTGATTATAGCATATTTGCTATTAAATGTCGACGATAAATTTGATGTTTATATTTTTTATAAAGAGGAGTAATAAAGGTTTTATTATATGTTAAGTTACGATAAAAGAACAAAAAACAAGCCTCTTGTCCTACAAATCATTTGTTGGGGGCAAACAACTGTTATTACGGCAGATATAATAGGTGGTTTTCCCGTTTTTTATAGGAAATTCTTTTGTTGGAGCATCTAATAAAATGACTATTGCATCTAGCGGAAGATTAATCGCCAGGTTGCTCTTATCTATTTGATTGTCTGCCACTACAGTTATTTTGATTGGTGGGTTTTCGTATTCCAAAAGTGCAATCAAAAACATAGTGTGGTTTGTGGGATAGTGAAGCGCATTTTTTGAAAGAAAATCAAGCTGACGTTGCATATACGTTTTGCATTTTTCATTATCAGTTACAAGCGACAAGCGTACAAGGTTATAAGCCATTAAAGAATTTCCACTTGGAATTGCACCGTCATATATTTCTTTTGGGCGCAATATCAGCTTCTCGTGGTCATTGCTGTATAAATAAAAGCCACCGGTATTATCGGCAAAATCCGATATAACTCTATCACATAATTTGTATGCACGTTTCAGGTATTTATCTTCAAATGTGGCACGGTATAGTTGAATTTGTGCAAAAATATATGATGCATAATCATCTAAAAAGCCTTTTGTGCCTTGCTTGCCCATATGGAAGCTTACATAGAGCATGTCGCCATCACATAGATTTTTTTGTATAAAGCTATCTGCGTTTTGTGCAACAGAAAGATATTTTTTTTGCCCACTAACTAGATATAAGTTACACATAGCGGCTATCATTAGACTGTTCCACGAAGTCAAAATTTTCTCATCGCGATGAAGTGACATTCTTTTTTTTCGATAATAGTACAATGCAGGTAAAAAAGAATTAAAACTCTTATCTAAAGGGTCACTTTTGAGTAGATTAGGTATATTCTTTTCTTCGAAATTTCCGGTATCTGTAATATCAAAATGACTATTGAAGCGATTTCCGTCCTCGTACCCGAGTACATTGGTAATTTCATTGGGTATAAACAGATAATATTTACCTTCTTCTCCATCGCTGTCAGCATCCTGTGAGCTATAAAAGCCGCCCTCGCGTGATGTCATTTCGCGTAAAATATATACAGCCGTTTTTTCTGCAATTTCAAGGTATATTTCTTTTTTTGTTATAGAATAAGCTTTGCAATATGCGAGAATTAGAAGCGCATTATCATATAACATTTTTTCAAAATGCGGAACGAGAAATTTTTCGTCAGTGGAGTAGCGACAAAAGCCAAAGCCGATGTGATCGAACATACCACCGCGATACATTTGTGTAAGTGTGTACTCAGCCATGTGCAGACAAGAGATGGATTGGTATCGCTCATAATAATTTAGCAGGAATAACAAATTGTGTGGTGTCGGAAACTTTGGTGAGAGTCCAAAACCACCATTTTTTTTGTCATAAATATGCTCAAAGTGAGAAATTGCTAAATTAGTCAGGTCATTGTCAGCAATATCTGACTCATATTCTGATTTGTTTAAATGCTGAATAATTTTTTCGGAATTTTGTAAGAGACTATTACGGTCGGAAATCCATTTTTCGTGTATAGCTAGTAATAATTCACGAAATCCAATTATTCTACCCCGTGAGGATTTAGGAAAATATGTGCCTGCAAAGAAAGGCTTTCCATCAGCATCCATAAAAATACTCATAGGCCAGCCACCACTACCTGTAAAGGCCTGGCAGACCGACATATATACGCTGTCGATATCAGGACGTTCCTCTTTATCAACTTTTATGGAAATAAAATATTTGTTTAATATATCTGAAATTTCAGAGTCCTCAAAGCTTTCGTGAGCAAATACATGACACCAATGACATGAGCTATAGCCTATACTTAAAAAAATAGGCTTGTCTTCTTTTTTTGCTCGTTCGAATGCTGTGTCTGTCCAAGGATACCAATCGACAGGGTTATCTTTGTGTTGAAGTAAATAAGGGCTTGTTTCATTTGCTAATCTGTTACTCATATCTTTACCTCCGTATATTTTTTATTTTGAGCATTGTTTGAAAATTTATACACGAAACAGATAGCGAGAATTATTGATGACTTTTAAGTGTATATGGCCTGTTAGTAATTCATAAACAATAGCCAATTCATCTCATGGCTAAAGTCACAAGTGTTCTCGGGGATTTTAATAAAATGATGAAATCTATGGTGATGCAACTGATAAAGAAGGGAAAAGTAAAATTATGTGTATACTCTATTTAAAAAAACAAAAACTAACCATATAACAGCAAGGAGGTTGAATATGAAATCAATTTGGGAAAAGGAAGTGCCAATAGTAAGCTTTGACGCTTTAAAGGATAATAGAAATACAGATGTCTTGATAATCGGTGGTGGGATTGCCGGTGTTTTGTGCGCATACGAGTTGAAAAAAGCAGGTGTAGATTGCATATTGGTGGAAGCAAATGAAATCTGTAGTGGAATTACAAAAAACACTACCGCGAAAATAACTCTGCAACACGGATTAATATATGACAAAATGATTCGTCGCTATGGTAATGAAAAAGCACAACTATACGTGGAAGCACAGAAAAAAGCGTGTAGTAAATATGCTAGAATATGTGATAAAATTGATTGCGACTATGAGAAAAGAGATTCCTATGTTTATTCCTTAAATGATCGCAAGAAAATGGAGAAAGAGGTTATTGCCCTTAATAAACTCGGAGTGAAAGCAGAGTTTTCGGAAAATTGTGAACTTCCGTTTGGAATTGCCGGGGCTGTGTGTGTGAAAGAACAAGCGCAATTCCACCCATTAAAATTCCTTTATGAAATATCAAAAAATCTGCCAATTTATGAACATACCAAGGTAGTGGAATTGATGCCTTATAAGGTGAAAACTAATTATGGTGAAATTAAATATAAAAAGCTGGTTATAACGACTCATTTTCCGATGCTCAATAAGCACGGACTTTATTCTTTAAAGCTCTATCAGCATCGTTCTTATGTGATTTTGCTAAAAGGCGCACAGAATGTAAACGGAATGTATGTGGACGAATCAGATACGGGGCTATCTTTCCGTAGTTATGGTGATCTTTTACTACTTGGCGGGGGAGGACATCGTACAGGCAAAAAAGGTGGATGCTGGCAAGAATTAGAAAATTTTGCAAAAAAGTATTACAAAAATTTTGATATTTTAGGTAAATGGGCAACTCAGGACTGTATGACATTAGATGATATCCCTTATATAGGTCAATACGCAAAAGCTACATGCGATGTCTATGTGGTAACGGGATTTAATAAATGGGGTATGACTAACTCTATGGTTGCCGCAGATATTTTATGTGATCTCATTAAAGAAAAATCAAACATTTATGCTAAGGTATTCGACCCCTCACGCACCGTCATGCATCCGCAGCTTGCTATCAATGCCTTTGAATCAATGCTAGGTATCCTCACACCAACTGTGCCTAGATGTCCTCATCTCGGCTGCGCCCTTAAATATAACAAAGCGGAGCATACTTGGGACTGTCCATGTCATGGCTCGCGCTTCACTGAATCTGGTGAATTGATTGATAATCCGGCCACGGAGGACAAAAAAATGTAGGGATATAAAAATTTCCTGAAAAAATAATCCGAACGATTATTATTTTAATTATGGGTCGTGACCCAGTTGAGCACGCGAAGCGAGCGAAATATAAACCACCCGCTATGCGGGTGAGCGATAAAGGTTATACAAAAAATCACCTTTCCCTTATAATGACAGTTGTTCAGGCTATCTTATAAGAAAGGAAAGGTGATTTATATGGCCAATAAGGCAAATAGTTTAGCACACACAAAATGGATATGTAAATATCATATTGTGTTCA
>JAZNOJ010000004.1:0-6892 GCA_045580735.1 Candidatus Egerieisoma sp.
ACCTGACTGAAAATAATCATCCAAAACTTGTTGCTTGAATGATGCAGAATAACGATTTAGAGTTCGCTTCATAAAACTTAATTCTTAATAATTGATACTTTTTATTCATTTTATGAGTAAACCTATTTCAGTATAAGACAAAGTGCTGTTTGTTAAGATTTCCCACTTTCCCTCTTTCTTATAAATGGGCATTTTGTCTGCTGCCGTTTGAGCGCGCAATGTGTTGTTTCCCCTCTCGCGTATCCCGATTCCCGCCATCTATTTAGTGCTCGCGGGATTCCCGATAATGCCCGCGTTATGGGGTACATTTCGCGGCTTTCCCCGCGAATATCTTACGCCCGCTCATGTTTGTTTATTGTCCCGAATATTATTCGGGTATCCTTGTCTTCCCGCCATCTGTCCTGCTCTGCGGGGTCCCCGAAAACGCTCGTGGCGTTTTGGGGTGCACTTCGCGATTCCCATCGCGAGAAATCCCCGCCTCTTTGTTTATTGTCCCGAATGTCATTCGGGTTTACTCTCGACACTGTTGAGAGATTCTCCTCCCCCCCCCCCCTTTTTTTTTCTAGGGCGCAGCCCAATCTACCAACTCCAGCGAGCATAGCGAGCGATCTCCATGCGCAGCCGATCTACATCCCTTCTACCCCTTCTACGCTCGACGGTTTCCCGTCTCGCGTGTCCCGATTCCCACCATCTGTTTAGTGCTCGCGGGATCCCCGATAACGTCTGCGTTATGGGTGCATTTCGCAGCTTTACCCGCGAGTATCTTACGCCCGCTCATGTTTGTTTATTGTCCCGAATATTATTCGGGTATCCTTGCGCTCCGCGCACACAACCTCGGCGTAGCCGACCCAATAACATCGCCATTTTTTCAGAAAATGGCGGTATTATTTGCATATATGCAAAAAATGTAGTAACTTTGCAGGCTAAAGAGGAAGAAATAAGAAAAATCAAAAAAACGCAAAAAAAATAAACTTTTTTCGAGATACTGACAAGTTTTAGCAGTTTGACATAGTAATTTTGCAGCCAATTTTAGAATAAATCTATGTTTAACAACTCAAAATTACACAATTATGGCTACTGCTCAAATGCTACAAATTCTGTTTAAGAAATCAATTGTTAATGAATCATTAGATTTTAAGATAACTAAAATAGAAAAATGATACCGAATTTTAAAGAATATTTTTATCCATTTATGTTATGTCTCTCTAATGGAGATGTTTACAAGATGTTTGAAATCAGAGATTATATAGCTAACTTCTTTTCATTAACAAAAACGGATGTTTTACAAAAAACTAAAGGTGGACATTTTAGGCATGCGGATCGTGTTTCTTGGACTGCTACTTATTTGAAAAAATTAAATCTCATTACATTTACAAAAAATGTAGGTTATCAGATAACGGAAGAGGGTAAAACACTATTTAATAATCATAAGAACGATTTTTCATTGAACACTATTAGAGATTTAGAAGGCTTTCTCAGATTGCAACAAAAAGAGGAAACAAGAGGGTATTGGGTTCCTGGACATTGGACATCAACAGGAAGATATGTTGCAGGTTATGTGTCACAATTTGAATATAAAGGAAGACAAAGAAGATTTACAAAAGAAGAACTTGATAAGTTTCAATCAAATCAATTAAAAAAAAGTAAGAAGAAATGAGAAAACAAATAAACATATTATCATTATTTTCTGGCTGCGGTGGTTTTGATTTAGGATTTGAACAAGTTGGAGATTATAAAACCATTTGGGCTAATGATTTTAAGCACGAAGCATGTGTTACATTTAGAAATCACTTTGGAGATGTGATTGTTGAAGGTGACATAGAGCAAATAGATCCTTATAAAGATCAGAGTATACCTGATTGCGACATAATTTTAGGAGGTTTCCCCTGTCAAGATTTTTCTATTATTTGGAAACAACCTGGTTTACACGGGGAGAGAGGAAATTTATATAAAAGTTTTTTACGCTTTGTTGATGCAAAGAAACCTAAAGCATTTGTAGCTGAAAATGTCAAAGGTTTACTAACTGCAAATGGAAAAAAAGCAATCAAACAAATTATTGAAGATTTTGAAAATATATCGCCAGGCTATGTAGTGATCCCTCACTTATATAATTTTGCAGATTATGGAGTTCCTGAATTTAGAGAACGTTTATTGATTGTAGGTATTCGCTGTGACTTAGGATTCGATTTTAAACATCCCAAACCAACTCACGGAGTAGGAGACGGTTTAATTCCTTATATCACAGTAGGAGAGGCTTTTAAATGTGTTGAAGATGTACCATATAATAATGAATTGATAAGATGTACTCCAAGAACGCAAAAGATAATTAGTCTTATTCCAGAAGGAGGGAATTTTACCAGTATTCCAGAGGATAGTCCTTATTATGTTAAAGGAATGATTAGTCATGTTTATCGTCGAGTTCACTTGGGCGAGCCTTCTAAAACTATTATTGCAGCAGGAGGTGGAGGAACGTGGGGATATCACTACCCAGAAAATCGTCCTCTAACCAATCGTGAGCGAGCTAGAATTCAAGCTTTCCCTGATGATTTTATTTTTTATGGAAATACTACAGAAGTTAGAAGGCAAATTGGTAATGCAGTACCTCCTGTGGGTGTTCATGAATTGGCTAAAACATTAAAGCCACTGTTTTACGGCGAATATGAAAAAATCAATCTTGTTGCGAAGTTCAACGAGTTGAAAAATATGCCCTTTGAAAAAAGATATAGTTTATTCACAAAAGACCTTTAATCTTATGGAAATTCTTCAAACGAGAAATCCCATTATGTTGGGATCACAATCTACTGATGAACTTTATAAATCGTTAGTTGAAGAAGCTACTCACTTTAATATTGCAACAGGTTATATTACAAATGAGTCTATTGTTGAAATCCAACAAGCAGTCCAGTATCGTTTATTGTCTCCTAAAGGACCGATGATATTGAATCTCTTGATAGGGATGAATTATATAGAAGGATTTACTCAGTTACAATATAATGCTGTAAAAAAGCTGCATTTTTATCTACGTGAACATAATGTGGGAAAAGTTATGCTTTCAACAAAAGCAATGTATCATGGGAAAATGTATAGTTTTTTGAATCAAGAAAATTGTCTTGCATCTTTTGTTGGCTCTTCAAATTTAGGAAGCTTTGTTGGCACAAGTCAGAATTATATTGAAAATGACATTTTTTTTGAAGCAAATGAGGGAATTATTATAAATGACCGTATTTCAACTTTGTATCAAACTCTTGGTGTGAATTTAGAAGATGTTCCTGAAATTAGTAATTTTAGAAAGCCTAACAATAATCTATTAAAAGGGCATACATACGTGAGAGAATTATCTTCAGGAGAACTCAATAGTATAGTTGATGAAAAGACTGTTGTGTATTGTGAGATTCCTTTAAAAACAGAGGCAAAAAGTAATTTAAATACATATTTTGGTGCAGGAAAAGTTAAACATCGTTTTAGTCCAAGAAGTTGGTATGAGGTGGAAATAATAATCTCAAAGAATCTGAATTGTCCTCTTCCTTGCAATAAAGAGTTATTTACCGTCGTAACAACTGACGGATATGAATTTGAGTGTCAAAGACAGGGTGACTATGACAAGAATCTACGATCGGCACATGATTTGAAAATTTTAGGGAAATGGATTAAAGGGCAAATGGAGAATGCTGGTGTATTGGGTATATTGGAACCTGTAACAAAAGAAACTTTAATGCGTTTTGGAAAAACTAAGATACTTTTTGAGAAGAAGAAATCTGGTAAATGGCTAATCCAATTAAAGTAGATATGACCTACATAGATACATATATTCAGACACTCTGTAATAATATTGAGTTACAGAAATCTGTTTTAAGTTCATCAGAAATTATTGTTAATGCAATAACAGAAAAATTTAAATTTTGCAAGCAACTTAATGGGTTGCTTGTTGGAGATGTACAAAGCGGTAAGACAGGGCAGATGCTAGGTATTATATCAAGAATGGCAGACCAAGGTTATCGATTCTTCGTATTACTCACAACTGATAATATTGATTTACAAAGACAAACATATAAACGTATTAAAGAGGCATTGCCCACATTTAATGTATTATCAGAACGAGATGAAGTTTTATTTCGTCCTGAAAATCTATCTCAGCCATATATCATTGTTCTTAAAAAAAATGGTTCAGTTTTAAGAAAGTGGAGAAATCTTTTTATTGCAACAAATGCTTGTAAAGGATTGTGTTTAGCTATATTTGATGATGAAGCAGATGCTATTAGCTTAAATACTAAAATCAACAAAAGAAGCGTAAGTCCAATTAATAAAGTTCTTACGGAAATAAAAAATACTGCTATCGCCACCGTTTATATTGAAGTTACTGCAACACCTCAAGCGGTTTTACTACAGACAGAAAAGTCTGGTTGGAAAGCAGACTTTGTAAAGTATATAAAGCCAGGATCAAAATATTTGGGTGGGGATTTTTTCTTTTCAGAAGAAGTATCTTCAAACATTATTTACACCAATGAATATGAATTAGGTGATGTGACAGATGATGATGATGTTTTGTGTCCTTTAGGATTGAAAGAGAGTTTACGTTCATTTTTATTAAACTGTGCTTACAAAAAGGTTAGAGGAGAAACAAATTGTAATTTTCTTATCCATCCAAGTTATAGAATAAACATACATTCTAAATTTGTTAAAATAGTACAAGAAGAGTTAAATTTATTAGTAAATTCAACAACTGATATAAATTTCGAAGAATCTTTTTATGAAGCATGGTTAAATCTGAGTAGTACAAAAAAAAATCTACCATCATTATCAATATTACTAGAAATTGTAATATCTATATTAGAAAATACAGAGGTGATAGTTATTCCTCTAAATTCAAAAAGTTTTATATGTAGAGACTCGAGGAATCCTGATGCTCTAGATTTATCAAAAGGGTTTAATATTGTCGTTGGAGGTAATACATTAGGGCGTGGATTAACATTTCCTAATTTACAAACTGTATATTATTGTCGTACAGCAAGAGTTCCACAAGCAGATACTTTTTGGCAACACTCAAGAGTTTTTGGTTATGATAGAGATCCTGATATGGTTAGAATTTTCATACCAGAATCCACATACCATCTTTTTGTAGAGTTAAATAAAGCAGATAATTTGTTGAAAAAACAAATTGAGTCAGGTGTTGATATGGTAGAGTTGATATATCCACATGGTATTAAACCCACTAGAAGTAATGTAATTAAAAAGGATGAATTAAATTTACTATATGGATGTGTAAATTATTTTACACAAGAGCCTTTAGGCATTAACATCGATTCTGTGGATAAAATCGTATTAAAATATGTTGACAAAGATTCTGTTTTAAGTGACAAAGAAACTGTTATTAAGATTCTTGAACTCTTAGATAATCATCAGTCCAATGACTTTGACACTCTTGCATTTATATCTTGCATTGAAGCGATGTGTATTAAAAATAAATCTTTGAAATTTAGATTGATTGTTCGCAAAAATAGAAATATTAGCAAAGGGACAGGAACTTTGCTTTCTGAAAAAGATCGATTACTCGGTGATAAATATAAAAATGAAGTGGTACTAACATTGTATCGTTTGACTGGTCTTAAAGAACAAGGATGGTTAGGTAAGCCATTGTGGGTACAGAATATAAAACTTCCACATAATATATGTTATTATAACATTAAGCAATAACTTTTCTCTCTAACTTGACAGCGAACTCATGCACCTCATCATCCAACAAGATATAAGCCAACAACTCAGACAACTGCTGATTGATATGATATAATCCCTCCATCTCCACACAAAGAAACAAATCATACATACCCATACCTATTTATACATACTCACACATACTTAATATACTCACATATAGCTTGCTCCTTTTTTTTACAAAAAGCAGCAAACTCAACAAAAAAAGGAGCAAGTCAGAGATGAAATCATGAAAAACCGCATCCACCACATATAAAACCCAAGAAAAAACAATTAATTTGTACTTTTTTCTCCGTACTGACAAGATTTAGCAGTTTAATCCAATTGGGGTCCCCGCGAGCTGCGTGAGCGAGTGGGGAGAGCGGAGGCATAAGTCGCCTCAACGATGACGAAATCATCGGTCAATGCGATCTTATTGCCGAACGCGAAATTTTGCAGCGGAAAAAATCGTTCTAGGCAAAAATGCCGAGATAAGAAATTAAAAACAATGCATCATGACACAAAAACAATCATTAAAACTTTTTGAAGAGCGAAACGTCCGCACCATTTGGGATGACACACAAGAGAAGTGGTACTTCTCAGTCGTAGATGTGATGCAAGTACTAAATGGTAGCGATTACCAAACTGCACGTAAGTATTGGAATAAGCTAAAAGAACGCATTTTAGCCGAAGCAGGTCAACCGGTGACAATTTGTCACCAGTTCAAATTACGAGCTGCGGATGGCAAAATGCGTGGGCGAATATAAGTGGCACAAAGGCTTGCATGCGAGCATCGGACGCAATCCTGCCTATCGAAGATGGAGAAGCAAAAAAAGAATAACAAATCGCAGAGCAGTAGTTTAGAGGTGAATTAGAAGAGGATGCAACTATTAGGATTTTCCGAATAGTTCAAACCAAAGGTACTCTACAAGTGTCACGCGAGGTGAAGCCTATAGTCTGCAAAATAGTACCTCCTTTCTCAAACTCTACACTGCGGATAACAAACATCCATCTTATATATAGCTTGCTCCTTTTTTCTCACAAAAAGCAGCAAACTAAATACAAAAAAGGAGCAAGTCAAAAAGTGGTAGTTCGGAATTTCCAAACAAGCATGTAAGACTTAGTGGTTCCACACCCACTTCCCTCTCCCCTCCCCATAAAGTTCATATATAGCTTGCTCCTTTTTTCTTAAAAGAATGAAGCC
>JAZNOJ010000005.1:0-5292 GCA_045580735.1 Candidatus Egerieisoma sp.
TCGTCAGACCGAGGTTTTGCCTCCGACTTCCTTCAGACTCCGCCTCACGATGGACGCCCTTGTCTTTGGCTAACAGTTCCTACTGCCAAGCCTGTAGCGGACTTTCACCGCCGAGTTGTAACGCATGCCGAGCGCACTAGAAAAAGGGGCGGTTTAAATCCGCCCCTTTTTGATGATGTCCTTCCCTATTAGCAGCAGCTATTGTTTGGAACACAAGAACAATTGCAACCACAACCATTATCACAGCCATCATCACTCAAAATTGCCAAAATAGCTACAATTAAAATAATCCACCAAAGGCAATCCTGGTTAATAAAATCAAAGCATCCACTAGACATTTCGTTTTCCTCCGTATCGCTCATTACAATTACATATTATGCATACAAATACAAAAGTGACACTAAATTTCCTGTAAAATAATTTAATCTCTTAGTTGTTTGATGATGAATAATTTGTACCTAAGCATTCAATTTATTTTCACTTATGCATAAAAAGCTATTGTACTTTTTCGTATATATATGTTAGTATTTATGTTGTTCGCATATGCAAATATCAACTTCGTTAAAGCTTTATAATGATTAAGGTGATATAAAATACCAACAAATATTAAAGTCACCTTTAAGAATAAGTTTTCTCAAAAAACATTTTATTTTTTGATTTTATTCATGAATAGAGCTTGAAAATTTATAATAAAAAGGATAAAAAATGGAAAATATCAGTTGCCAAAAAAATATCAATCTACAAATAGTTACTTCGGGCTCTGTTGACCCTTGGTTTAATTTATCTCTTGAAGAATACCTATTTAATACCATACCAGATAATTGTGTTATACTTTATCTGTGGCAAAATAAAAACACTGTGGTTATAGGCAAATCACAAAATGCTTGGAAGGAATGTAGAATTTCTGCTCTAGAAAAAGATGGAGGTAAGCTTGCAAGACGTCCATCAGGTGGCGGAGCAGTTTTTCATGATTTAGGTAATTTATGCTATACATTTATCTGCTCTAGTAGATTATATAATTTAGAACGGCAGCTTTCCGTCATTTTAAATGCGGTAAAATCGCATAATATAGATGCAATGTTTACAGGTAGAAATGACATTGTCACTAATGATGGTCGAAAGTTTTCTGGAAATGCTTTCAGATTTTCAGGCGACAAGGGTTTAATGCATGGAACTCTCCTTTTAGATACTGATTCCGAAAAAATGTCGCAGTATTTACAAGTTTCTCCTGCAAAAATGAAAGCTAAAGGAGTAAATTCCGTTCGTTCCCGCGTTGTAAATTTAATTGAATTAAATCAGAATTTAACTGTACATGCCCTTAACAACACCTTAAAAATATCCTTTATAAATGAATATGGTAATGATAGCAACACAGAATCAATAACATATCTTGATTTTTCTGAGGATAATGCGCCTACTGAGGTTTTAAAGCTTTATGAAAAATATTCTTCCTGGAATTGGCGTATGGGAGAAACCCCTACCTTTAATGCTTCATACGAAACACGTTTTTCATGGGGTTGCTTTGAAGCCGCTTTTACTGCAAACAAAGGCATAATAGATGATATTGAAATTTATACAGATGCAATGGATGCCGACCTTTCTGACCAATTAAAAAGCAGTCTCAAAGGCTGTATGCTTTCTATTGATGAAATATCCAATGCAATAAAAGCCTCTGTTGCTCTTATGAGCCTAAAAGGAAAAGTTCTTGCTGATGCAGATACAATTATTTCTGATCTTTCAAATTGGTTTAATGAAATTCTTTAGCAGTATTATTATTGTTTATTAATTATTTATAAATCAGCCATCTCAACTATTAATACAAAGCATCTACTATAAATCTCTCTACTTTTTTACAGCAGTAGCAGCACTATTATTTACTGTCTGAATACTTGTATCTCATCATCTATCATATTAATATGATAGATTTATAGAACTTAATCATTCGTTAACATTGCTAACATTATTTCACTATCAATATGCAAAAATACCCAATTAATTTTAAGCAAGTATTTTTCAATAAATAAGCCTCTGATAAATACATGATATTTACCAGAGGCTAAATGATACTATTACCTGTTTATATTAATCCATACAACAGTTCTTGTATTTTTTACCACTTCCACAAGGACAAGGGTCATTTCGTCCAACCTTTTTACTTACAGCTTGACATGATTGTCTATATTCACGTAAAAGCACTGCTTTCTCACTTTCAGAGAGAATCTCATCCCATTCAGTCAAATTATAAAGCCAATCAGCTTTTGCTCTATGCATGTTCTTATAGAGCTCATTCCAAACAATTTTAAGTTCTACATCGCTATCAGCCTCTAATGTATCTAAATCTATTTGATTTTCAAGAGAGGTATTTATACCATCTACAAAAGCACCAAATTCATCTGCTGTCAAGCCCAATTCTGCTGCCAAAACTGATGCTTTGTCAGAAATAACCTGCTTTTTCTGAGCTAATATTTTTTTATAAGCCAATGTTTCCTTGTCATAATATTCCTCGAGTAATTGTTGTGCTACTTGTGGGGTTGCTTTTTCTATACTTTTTTCCCAATTTTTATAAAGACCCATTTTTATTCCTCCTATTTAATTCAAATTAATTATTTTATACTTCTTTAGCTAATCCGGTAAATTAGCTTCTATTTTTAGCAGAAATATGATGAATTTATTTTTTTCTACGCACTTCATACATCATAAGTGCAGCTGCAACAGAAGCATTTAACGACTCTACACCATTTTCCATATTAATTGTTACTAATTTATCACATTGTTTTAGCAAAGCCTCAGATAATCCATTCGCTTCATTTCCTAATGCAATTGCTGTTTTATTAGAAAAATCTGTTTCAAACAAATCTTTTCCACCTCTTGGATGTGCAGCATAAATATAAAAGCTCTTATTTTTCGTTTCCTGAACAATATCATTAAAATTACCCTTGCTCTGAATAATTTTCATTTTAAAAAGACATCCAACAGTCGAACGTACAACCTTTGGATTATACACATCTACACAGCCATTGGATGCTATCAATGCGCCAAATCCCGCTGCTGCTGCCGTTCTGATGACAGTACCCATATTACCAGGATCTCTTACATCTTCTAACAAAAGTATATCTTTTTCCTCTTCTAATACCTTTTGTAAGTCATGCTTTTTAATTTTGCAGATTGCTGCTATTCCCTGCGGAGTTTTCGTTTCTGAAATTCTCTGGAACATTTGCTCTGAAAGAATTGTTGTTGTTATTGAATTGCCTATTATTACACGAGCTTCCTTTGATTTTAGAAATGCTTCAGTCATTATCAAATGCTTCACAGCTTTTGCTTCAATTGCTTCCGATACAGCTCTTCGACCTTCTAAAAGAAAAAGTCCTAAATGCTCTCTTGTATTTTTTTCCTTTAATGACATAAAATATTTAAGGGTGTTATTATTTTTTGAAGTTATTATTTCTTTATCCATAAATAAATTATTCTTTCTGACTGAAAAGCCTTTATTACTTATTTTCTCGTCTTAAAATTGTTTCAATCTTTTACTTCCTACAAAAAAACAATTCTTGGTTATCCATAAATTTTTATCTGCATAAAACAAATATGGCAATCCTTTTTTTATATTAAAAATCATAAAGATGTTAATCTATATATTTTATTACACTAAAAATAATCCCGAAGCTTGAACTATTGTATCTAGTTAATGGGCTACGGGATTTATATGTGCAAATTTTTCTTATGCTTTTACAGTTTCAACGAGCTTTGCAAAGCCTACGCTGTCATTAACTGCCATATCTGCTAAAATCTTTCTGTCGAGCTCAATGCCCTTAACCTTAAGAGCATGCATAAATGTGCTATATGACATTCCGTTCATTCTTGCAGCTGCATTTATTCTTGTAATCCAGAGTTTTCTGAAATTTCTCTTATTGTTTCTTCTATCTCTGTAAGCATACATAGCAGATTTGATTACTGCTTGATTTGCTGTTTTATAAACTGTGCTCTTTCTTCCGAAATAACCTTTTGCGAGCTTTAAAACTCTTTTACGTCTTGCTCTTGTTGCTACTGAATTCTTTACTCTTGACATAACTCTACTACCTCCGTGTCATTACATATAAGGCAGCATTTTCTTTACTCTTGCTGCATTTGAATCGCTTGCATATGCTGGCATCTTATGTGCTTTCTTTGCTTTTCTTGGTTTACTTACGAGTCTGTGTCTTCTGCAAGCATGGCTCATTTTTACTTTACCTGTTGCACTGATTCTGAATCTTTTCTTTGACGCACTATGTGTTTTTACTTTAGGCATTTAAAATCCCTATCCTTTCTACCGTATGTTTTTAGCTAATTTGATTATCTCTAATCCTACCAGCCTTTCCTGCGCTTTGGTTTTATTTTGGTTTGCGTTACTAACTTATTTTGCATTAATGATTACAGTCATTCTTTTTCCTTCGAGTTTAGGCTTTTTATCCATAACACCATATTCCTTAACTGCATCAGCAAATCTCTCTATGAGAACTTCGCCCTCGTCGGTATGATTCATTTCTCTTCCGCCGAAACGAACTGTTACCTTAACCTTGTCTCCATCCTTAAGGAATTTCACTGCGCCTTTAACCTTTACCTGAAAATCATGTTCTCCGATTCCGAGTCCTAGGCGTACTTCCTTGATGTTTACGACTTTTTGATTTTTACGATTTTCACGTTCTTTCTTTGCCATATCGAAAACATACTTGTTGTAATCCATTATCTTGCATACTGGCGGTTTTGCTGTTGGTGCAATCATAACCATATCAAGATTTCTTTCATATGCAACTTGTAAAGCTTCCTTTGACGACATAAGACCTACTATCGCACCGTCTTCATCAATAAGTCTGACCTCAGCCTCTCTTATTTCTTCGTTAACCATTAATTCGTTTTTGTTAATAACAGACACCTCCAAATGATAATAAAATAGCGAATCGGGTTACCGATTCGCCACACCTTACTTCATCGTATGCTTTCTATATTTGATAAATCTTCACACAAATACATTTGTAAATAAATCATATCTCATATATAAACATGCGTGATACCCGCAGACAAATTGTCGGCCAAGGTGTGAAGCGAACTGCTCCCTCTTAACGCGCTCGACTATGATACCACAATCAACACACAATTGTCAACTTATTTATTTTCAAAGGTTCTTTTTTTATTTCCGTGAAAAGTTTACGAAAATAATGGAGGACAGTCCAGTGATAATTTACTTGCTATCAAATAAATCATTTGTTTGTAACTATCTAAAGTTCTATATCCCCTTGCTCTTCGTTTAGCAGATTG
>JAZNOJ010000006.1:0-27288 GCA_045580735.1 Candidatus Egerieisoma sp.
AATGGTAGAACATCAGCCTTCCAAGCTGATTGTGAGGGTTCGATTCCCTTCACCCGCTCCATTTGTGCCCATAGCTCAGTTGGATAGAGCAACGGCCTTCTAAGCCGTCGGTCGGGAGTTCGAATCTCTTTGGGTACGCCAGTTATAAAAGCATCGACTATAGTCGGTGCTTTTTGTGCGTTAAGCATGTTTTTGTTTCTTTTAAAATGTTGAAATGATTATAAGTTTGTTATAAATGAATCTAACATTTATGGTTGGCTTTGAAACCTACCACAAATTATATGGATGATTTTATATATGATTTTTGAGAAGAGAAGGTTGGATTTTATGAAGGATTTTAAGCCTGCACTGTTTTCGTCTTTAAAGGGATATACTGGAAAACAGTTTGCAAGTGATGTTGTTTCAGGAATTATAGTAGCAATTATAGCGTTGCCACTATCTATTGCATTAGCAATAGCTTCGGGAGTTGGGCCCGAAAAAGGTCTATATACTGCGATAGTTGCAGGTTTTCTCATTTCTTTTTTTGGAGGAAGTAAGGTACAAATTGCTGGTCCTACAGCAGCTTTTGCTACAATTGTAGCTGGAATATATGCGGTAAATAAAATGGAAGGGCTAGTTTTGGCGACTATCATTGCAGGAATACTACTCATTTTAATGGGTATATTCAAATTGGGAAATTTTATTAAATTTATACCACATACGATAACTACGGGATTTACAGCCGGTATTGCTGTTACAATATTAATTGGTCAGTTTAAAGATTTCTTTGGGATATCATATACTGGTCGTTTTCTTAAAGAAGCTCCGATTGAAACTGTTGAAAAACTAGAAGCCTTTTTTACAAATCTTTCATCAATTAATATTTGGGCAGTAATAATTGGTGTAATAAGCCTTGCTATCTTAATCATATGGCCTAGGATTAAATATCTAAATAAGGTGCCTGGCTCTCTTATAGCTGTAATTGTTGGCATAGTAATAGTAAAGCTTTCAGGTTTAAATGTGAATACAATAGGCGATCTATATGAAGTAAGTAATGATTTACCTCCTTTTTCAATTCCATCAATGGATTTAGATTTAATAAGAAAGATTTTGCCTGATGCATTTACTATAGCGGTGCTTGCGGCCATAGAATCACTTCTTTCATGTGTGGTTGCTGATGGTATGATAAATTCAAAGCATAATTCAAATGCTGAATTAATAGCGCAGGGAATAGGTAATGTGGGCTCTGCTTTATTTGGTGGAATTCCTGCAACGGGTGCTATTGCCAGAACAGCAGCAAATATAAAAAGTGGCGGAAGAACACCAATTGCAGGTATGGTTCACGCCATTGTTCTTCTTTTAATTCTTGTTGTTCTAATGCCTTATGCATCTTGGATTCCAATGCCTGTTATTGCCGCAATTTTGTTTAGTGTCGCATATAATATGTGTCAATGGCGTCCTTTTGTCCGTATAGTGAAGGCTGCGCCGAAAAGCGATATATTTGTTTTAATACTTACTTTTGTTCTTACAGTTGTATTTGATCTTGTTGTTGCTATAGGTGTAGGAATGGTGCTTGCGTGTGTCTTATTTATGAAGAGAATGAGTGATGAAACAAATATTCGTGCATGGGAAGAAAATAAGGGAAATTCAGACAAGCTATTAGATATTCCTGAGGGTGTTTCTGTATTTGATGTAAATGGACCCTTATTCTTTGGTGCTGCTGACAGAATTGCTGGAATAGATGCATTTCATGATAAAAAGTGTATTATACTCAGAATGGGAAATGTCAATGCAATTGACGAAACAGCTATTAATACACTTGAAAGTATTTGTAAAAGATTAAAAGAAAAAGATAAAGTTTTAATTCTTTCGCATGTTAATTCTCAACCAATGAAGGCTTTGGAAAAATCAGGAATTATTAAAATGATAAGTAAAGAAAATATATGTAATACAATAGATGAAGCATTAAATTTGGCATCTGTTATATGTAAAAAAGATAAATAATTTATAAGGCATAATGAAAATGGCGGAGACTCAAATCTCCGCCATTAATTTTTATATAATGAAGTTTTAAGCTTTTATATTTTGATAATTCCTAATCCGTTTAAAACAGAAGAAATAAGAATCGCTAGTATACAAACCGGTGCAATATACTTTATTATAACAACAAAGAATTTTTCCTGACGGAAAGGACCTGATGAATTTACTTCTTCTATAATGCTTTTTGGTTTTATTACATATCCAACAAAGATACATGTTAGGAAAGCAACTATAGGCATTATAACGCTATTTGATATGAAATCAAACATATCAAGAATTGTAAGGTTACGAACACTTATCTCACTCCAAAAGCTAAAGCCTAGAGCTGAAGGAAGTGCTAAAACGATGCAGCCTACAAATACTATGAGGCAAATATAAGTTCTTTTTATATTGAACTTGTCCTGTATGATTGAAACAACTGTTTCCATGAGTGAAATAGAGGATGTTAAAGCTGCGAAAAAAACTAACAAGAAAAATACAAGTCCTATAATATTTCCCATAGGCATAGAATTGAAAACCTTGGGAAGCATTTTAAACATTAATCCGGGTCCTGCTTGAAGCTGAGTTTCGTCTCCGCCTGTAAATATAAATACAGAGGGTACAATCATTAAACCTGCAAGAAATGCAATACCGGTGTCGAAAATTTCAACCTGATGGACAGATTTTTCTATACTGGTATCTTTTGGGAGATATGAGCCGTAAGTAATCATTAT
Source organism: Candidatus Egerieisoma sp. (assembly GCA_045580735.1). GTDB lineage: Bacteria > Bacillota > Clostridia > UBA1212 > UBA1255 > Egerieisoma. The sequence continues at coordinate 2,733 of JAZNOJ010000006.1, forward strand.
TCCCATTGAAATAGACATTGAATAGAAAAGCTGACCTAATGCAGCTAAAACAGTCATGATTGAAAATTTACTAAAATCAGGCAAAAGATAATATTTAACACCTTCGGCGGCTCCATCAAGAGTTATTGTATAAATTGCAATTCCAATTGAAAGTGCTACTAAAATTGGCATTAAAAACTTACTGAATTTTTCGATTCCCTTTTCTACACCTAAAAGGACTATGATGGCCGTCAGTGCAAGATAAATCAAAAGCCATACAATAGGTTCAAATGGTTGTGAAATAAAATTATCAAAATAATTTGTAGCTGATGCTGCCTCACCTTGTTTTGAAGCATATATGCTAAAATATTTTAAAACCCATCCACCGATTACACAATAATAAGGTAAAATAATCATTGGAACTATTGATGTTAGCTTACCTAAAAAGCCCCATTTTTTGTTTAGCACACCATAAGCATTAATGGCACTCTGACCTGTTTTACGACCGATTGAAATTTCGGCTAGCATAAGTGTAAAACCGAATGTTACAGTTAAAATGATATAAACTAACAAAAACATTCCACCGCCGTATTCGGCTGCCAAATATGGAAAACGCCACAAATTACCTAAACCAACGGCACTTCCTGCGGCTGCGAAAACAAAACCTATTTTACTGGAAAAAGAGCTTCTTTTTTTGGAAGAAGATGAATTAGCCTTGTTTTGAGTATGCGTCATTAATATATCAAACCCTTCGGAAATTTTTTAGCTTTGTAAATATAGCATATAAAAGCCTTTAGTACAAGAAAAAACATATGTAAACTAATGGTATAATCTATTGATATTGTATTAAACTAGATTTGAAAACGGATATATTGGGGTTTGACAAAAACCTATCTTTATAGTAGAGTAATGTCGAGTAACAGTACGTTGCTCGTGTAATTTGAGAGAAATTTCAGGTGTTTACTATGGTTGAACGTATTAAGAAATTAAAGCAAGAGCGCAATGCAGTAATTGTTGCGCACATGTACCAAAACGACGAAGTGCAAGCTGTTGCAGATATAGTAGGAGATTCTTTTGCATTAAGCAAATTTTGCACGACTCGCCCTGAAAGTACAATAGTGTTTTGTGGTGTGGATTTTATGGCAGAAAGTGCCAAGATTTTATCACCTGATAAAACGGTATTAATTCCTGTTCGTAATGCAGGTTGTCCTATGGCTGATATGATAACTGCCGAACAATTAAAGGAATTCAAGAAGCAATATCCCGGATATGCGGTTGCAACATATATCAATTCTTCAGCAGCTGTAAAAGCAGAGTCAGATGTTATAGTTACATCGTCAAATGCATATAAGGTTATTAGTGGTATGAAGGAAAAAAATATTATTTTCTGCCCTGATAAAAATTTAGGTGGTTTTATTGCAAAACAATGTCCGGATAAAAATATTGTTTTATGGAATGGTTTTTGTCCGACTCATGATCAAATAAAAAGAGAAGAAGTAATAGAAATAAAAGAAAAATATCCTAAGGCAAAGCTTTTGGTTCATCCAGAATGTGCTCCGGATGTAAGCATACTTGCAGATTACGCAGGTAGTACAAAGGGGATTATTGATTATGCAACAGCATCAGATGCTAAAGAATTTATAATCGGAACTGAGCTAGGCGTTATGTATCAATTAAAGAAAAATAATCCTGATAAAATATTCCATTTAATGTCAAAAGAGCTTATTTGTCCAAATATGAAAAAGACAACATTACAAAGTATTCTTGATTGCCTCGAAAAAGGAGAATACGAAGTAAATGTTCCGGAAAGTGTTGCAAAGAATGCAAAAAAAGCACTTGATCGTATGTTGGAGCTAGGTAATTAATATAATTGTAATAAGAGTGAGGCTGTAAATATGAGAAATTATTTAATAGATTTTGATACAAAAAATATGAAGAAGGTATATACTGATGTTCTTGTAATAGGCAGCGGTATAGCAGGTGTGTATACAGCGCTTGAGCTTGGTGACGAATATCAAATTACTGTAATAACAAAAGAAGAAGTAGAAATTAGTAATTCGGTCCTAGCACAGGGTGGGATCGCTGTATCTCTTGATAAAAACGATTCTCCAGAGGAGCATATGACGGATACACTTTATGCAGGAGCAGGTCTTTGTGATGAAGAAAGTGTAAATGTTCTTGTGCATGAAGCAGCAGATAATATCAAACGTGTTTGTGATTTTGGTGTCAAATTCGATAAGAATGAAAAGGATAAAAAGCAATTGGCACTAACCAGAGAAGGTGCACATAGCAAAAATAGAATTATACATGCAGGAGATGCTACTGGTAAAGAGGTTTGTGATAAGCTGATCCATACACTTAGCCAACGCAAAAATGTCACCATTGAGGAGCGCATTTGGGCATTGGATTTACTTGTAAAGGATAATGTATGCTATGGAATAATTGCATATAATGAAAAAACAGGCGAATATATAGCATATTATGCAGCAATTGTTATTTGTGCTTCAGGTGGATATGGACAGTTGTATTATTACACCACTAATCCTGAGGTGGCGACCGGCGATGGTGCCGCTATGGCATATAGGGCCGGAGGTAAGTTAGCAGATCTTGAGTTTGTACAATTTCATCCAACTGTTTTATATCATGAAAAAAACAAAAGCTTTTTAATTTCTGAGGCCGTAAGAGGCGAGGGCGCATTGCTTAAAAATTCAAAGGACGAGCGCTTTATGCCTGGATATCATGAGCTTGCAGAGCTTGCTCCTCGAGATGTAGTTTCCAGATGCATTTTCAGTGAGATGAAAAAAACCGGCGAGGATCATATGTGGCTAGATATTACACATCAGGAAAGAGATCATCTTGAAAAGAGATTTCCAACTATATTCAGCACATGCTTGGAATATGGAGTTGATATGTCAAAAGACTATATTCCGATTGCTCCAGCAGAACATTATTGTATGGGTGGTATTAAGACAGGTCTTTACGGTGATACAAGTATTAAACGTTTCTATGCTTGCGGCGAAGCTGCATGTAATGGTATTCATGGTGCTAACAGACTTGCTTCCAATTCACTTTTAGAAGGCCTTGTTTTCGGTCATAGAATAGGCTCACAGGTTTATGAGCTCACACATGATGATATGATTGATGAAATTAAGAAAATGCCTGACTTCAAGGGAAAAGCAATTTCTAATGCTGCTTGTGAAAAAGAAGATGGTTTTGTTGTTTCTTGTGGAGGTATTCAAACTGAATTTGATGCAACTTTGGCTATAAATAAAATTAGGCGTACGATGTCATCTTTAGTTGGTATTGTTAGAACAAAAGAAAGTCTTGAAGAAGCTCTTGAAATTATTACTGAAATAGCAGATAAGGCAGATTCTGTGGAGTGTAAGGGACCAGAGGACTTTATAGTTGCAAATGAAAGCATGCTTGCAATACTTCTTATTAAATCTGCAATAGAAAGAGAAGAAAGCAGAGGAGCTCATTATAGAGCAGATTTTCCAAAAACAGATGATGAAAACTGGAAGAAGCATATTATTGTTTCTAAATGAAATATTGTGATTTAAAGGAGTTTTTTATGATTTTGGACAAAAAGCAAATCGATAAGATAGTTTTGAATGCTCTTGAAGAGGATATGCCCTATGGTGATGTTACTACGGATAATTTGATTCCTGAAGATGATATCACAGAAGCAAAATTTATAGCTAAAGCAGATGGTGTTATTGCTGGAATGCCTGTAGTTACAAGGGTCTTTGAGTTGATTGATGAAAGCATTTCAATTGAAATCTTTAAAAATGATGGTGATACAGTTCAAAAAGGTGAAATTATTGCTATACTGAAGGGACATACGGCTGGTATTTTGAAAGGAGAGCGTACTGCACTAAATATACTTCAGAGATTATCAGGCATTGCTACAAGAACTAAAGTATTTACAGATTTAGTTAAGGATTTTGATGTAAGTGTTGCTGACACACGAAAGACAACTCCTGGACTTAGATATCTGGAGAAATATGCTGTTAGATGTGGCGGCGGGAGAAATCACCGCTATTCTTTATCAGATGCAGTTATGCTTAAGGATAACCACATTGCGGCTGGCGGTGGGATATTACAAGCGGTGTCTAAGGTGCGTGCTAATATACCGCATACAGTAAAAATAGAAGTTGAAGTTGAAAATATGGATATGGTGCGTGAGGCTGTTGAATCAGGCGCTGACATAATAATGCTTGACAATATGAATGAAGCTGCTATGGCAGAAGCAGTTAGGTACATTGATGGTCGTGCTTTGGTAGAAGCTTCAGGTGATGTGACAGAAGAACGTATGGTAGCTATTGCGCAAACAGGTGTAGACATAATTTCAATTGGTAGAATTACTCATTCTGTTAAAGCCATGGATATAAGCTTAAGATTTAAAATATAAGTATACGAAGTTTAAAATACGTTTTTATGGTGGATTTCTTACAAGGAATCCACTTTTTTGTTAATATTAAAGGCATGTTTATTAACATAAATTTAACATCGTGTGAATCCACATTCGTTTTGCTTTTTTTGTGGATAACTTTTTTTAAAACATTGGAAAGAATTGAAATATTAATATAATTTTAGATAAAAATATATCGATTTTTGCAAAAAATAACTTATCAACAGCTTTCCACAATACTTGTGGAAAAAGATGTGGAGAAATCATTTTTTATGCTGTTTTTAGTGAGATGACAAATTAGAAATATAATAATCATACATTAAAGATGAAAGAAATATAAAAGTGCATAATAATTCGATAACAAAGGGTTCTTCTTGTGAAAATTGTGTATTGACAGAAAATGATTTTTAAATTACTATATGTTAAATTCGTTTTTTAAAGATTCTTAAAGTTGTTAAAAAATCGAATTTACAAGTTAATATGAAATGCGATGAAGAAAAGTATTAGCGAATGTTGAAGTGCGTAGAGAGCCTCCAGTTTGGTGAAAGGAGGACACTTTTAAGTCGTGAACTCGTTTTGGAGCAGGCAGGTTGAAGTAAAGTGGCTATAATGATTAATCGGCCACGAAGTAGATTTGTTCGTAGACGGGCGTTAACCGTAATTGAGTGAGTATTTAAAACTTAAATGCTAAGCAGAGTGGTACCGCGGAGTGATTTATTCTTCGTCTCTATGAATATAGAGACGATTTTTTTTTATACGAAAGGCAGGAACGTAAAATGTTTGAAATGGAAACTTATAAGATTTTTGATGGCAAACAGGATTCTCTTATTGAAATGACCTTAGGAGATTTGCTAGATAAAGTTGCAACAATTTATCCAGATAATGATTGCGTGATTTGCAATGATAAGCCTTTTAGAAAAACTTATAAAGAATTCAAGGAAGAATGTGATATTGTAGCTAGAGGTTTAATGGCTCTTGGTGTAGAAAAAGGCTCTCATGTTGCAATTTGGGCAACTAATTACCCAGAATGGATTGTACTTATGTATGCTACAGCAAAAATTGGAGCAACACTTGTTACTGTTAATACAAACTATAAGGTTTTCGAAGCAGAATATCTTTTGAGACAATCAGACACTGATACTTTAGTAATGATGGAAGGACTTAAGGATACAAATTATTCAGATATAATTAACGAGCTTTGTCCTGAGCTTAAAAATAGTGAGCCAGGAAAAATGAATTGTAGTAACCTGCCATATTTAAAGAGAGTTATTTATTTGGATAATAAAGAAAATACTCCAAAAGGAATGCTACATTGGTCTCAACTTCATGAGCTTGCTGAAAAGATTACTGAAGAAGAGAGAATTGCAAGACAAAAAACAGTTCATTATCATGATGTTGTAAATATGCAATATACATCTGGTACAACAGGCTTTCCTAAGGGTGTAATGCTTACGCACTATAACATTTTGAACAATGGAAAGTGCATAGGAGATAATCAGGTTTTAACATATAGAGACAGGGTGTGTCTGCCTGTACCTTTTTTTCATTGCTTTGGTTGTGTGCTTGGAATAATGGCTTGTATAACTCATGGAGCTACAATTGTGCCTGTAGAAAGATATAATCCAGTAAGAGTAATGAATACAATACAAGCTGAAAAATGTACTGCCACTTATGGTGTTCCTACAATGTACATTGCAATGCTTGAACATCCGGATTTTCCTAAATATGACTTTTCTTCATTAAGAACAGGAATAATGTCAGGTTCACCATGTCCTATCAAAATTATGGAGCAGGTTGTAAATCTTATGAATATGAGTGAAATTACAATACCATATGGACTTACAGAGGTGTCGCCTGTTTGTACTATGACAAACACACAGGATTCAATTGAAAAAAGGGTTTCTACGGTAGGACGCAAGATGCCATTTATAGAGGTGAAATTAATTGATCCTGATACAGGTGAGGATGTACCGGTAAATACTCCTGGAGAAGTTGTAATTAGGGGATATTCAGTAATGAAGGGATACTATAAAATGCCAGAGGCTACTGCTCAGACAATAGACAAAGACGGATGGCTTCATTCTGGTGACTTAGCTGTTAAGGACGAGGATGGATACTACAATATAACAGGACGTATTAAGGATATGATAATTCGTGGTGGAGAAAACATTTATCCTAAGGAGCTGGAAGAATTCCTTTATACCAATGAGAAGATTAAGGATGTTCAAGTAATAGGCGTGCCCGACAAAAACTATGGTGAAGAGGTTTGTGCGTGTATAGTATTAAAAGAAGGCGAGACAGCTACAGAGGATGAAATGAAGGAATTTATAAGAGAAAATCTTTCCCGTCATAAAATGCCACGATATATTTGGTTTATGGATGGCTTCCCAATGACAGCAAGTGGAAAAATACAAAAATATAAAATGCGTGAAATGGCCGTAGATGCCTTAAATCTATCTGACGCTGCAGCAATTGAAACTGCGTGAGTTGTCGTTTTAAATAATTAATAAAAAGTGTTTAGAAATAACATTGCCCCTCTAAATGATTAAAGAGGGGCTGTTATTATAGTTAATGAAAAAGGAGTAAAATATGGGACAAAACAAAGATGGTACATTTACGGAGAAAAGAAAATTGGTTGCTAGGGATGTAGATGTGAACAATAAGCTTAAAATGTCATCTCTTTTTGCTATAGTACAAGAAACAGCTAATGAACAGTGTATGGAATTTGGATGTGGCTGGAGTGAGCTTATAAATCAATATGATGCCTGTTATATTTTAACTAGAATGCGTTTTGAAATGAAAAAGCATCCGGGGGCAGGTGAAACGGTCGTTTTTAGAACGTGGCCAAATAAAAATGCAAAAGCAATTTTTACTAGATATTTTACAGTAGAATCGAAGACAGGTGAGCTATATGGCGCTGCTGTTTCTCAATGGGCATTGTTTAATGTAGTCAAAAGAGCCGTTATGCGACCAACAGAATGTAATATTCGATTCCCTGAAGCGATAGAAGCAGAAGCTCCTTTTATTCTTCCTAAAGGTTCGTTTTATGATGCGAATGTCTTTGAAAATAACTCAATTTCAATTAAGAAAAAAATACCGGAATATACGGATTTTGACTATAATGGGCATGTAAATAATGCTAAATACGTTGAATGGATGGAAAATATCCTTCCGGAGGAATTTTTCAAAAACAATAAACAGATTTCAGTAATAGACATAAAATATAAGCATGAGATTTCATACAAAGAGCTTTTAGAAATTCCAGAAAAACAAAGAATGGTAACGATACAATGCGCTAAAAATGAAGATGGAGCTTTTTGTATTAGGAGTATTTTGCCGGATGGTACAGAAGGAATACAATGTTTGATAAAATAGATTTATAATAGTATTAATTAGGAAATAAATGGATATAATATAATGTAGAAAGGAATAGTTATGATAATAGACGTACATGCTCATTATGATGATGCTGCTTTTAATGAAGATTTAGATACTTGTATTGAAAAGTGCCACAAGGCCGGCATAAGTAAGATTATCCATGCATCAACAACTTATGAGTCATCTCTTAAGGCGATTGAGTTATCAAGAAAATATGAGAGTATTTATTGTGTGTTAGGTATACACCCGGAATTTGCAGAGGATTATTCGCATGAAAAATTGTTGAAAATAGGTGAGCTGATTAAAAATGAGCCTAAAGCTGTAGGTGTAGGTGAAACGGGTTTGGACTATTATTGGCTTCCAAAGGATAACCCGGAAGAGGTTGTGCGATTAAAAGAGCTACAAAAGATAAACTTTGAAGAACATATTAAACTTTCAGAACAGTTAAGTCTACCAATTGTTGTGCATGATAGAGAGGCTCACAAGGATACTCTTAAAATGCTTAAAGATAATGTATCAGGAAAAATTGAAAATGTACTTCATTGTTACTCCGGAAGTGCTGAGATGGTTCATGATTTTACAGCCTTGAACTTTAGTTTTTCTATTGGAGGAGTTGTAACTTTTAAAAACGCTATTAAGCTTGTAGAAGCATTAAAGAAAATGCCAAAGGAACGAATTTTGTTAGAAACGGACAGTCCATATTTGACGCCAGCTCCATATAGAGGAAAGAGAAATGATTCGTCATATTTGACTTATACTGCTGCTCGTGTTGCAGAAATCTTAGATGTGTCAATGGAATACATTTGCGATTTGACAACAGAAAACGCAAAAAGAATTTTCAGCAAAGTGCACTAAAAATCTGCTTTTTCCACAGCTTTTTTTGTTCATATTGCTTGCATGGTGCATGAAATTTGCCTCTAGAGGTCTTTTTGAGTTGACATTGTCGTTGCTCATAAGATAAAATTACAACGTAATTAAACGCGAGATTTGATTACTATCGTCTTGGGTTTAAACAAAAAAAGAAAGATTGGAGAGGTTTGTATTAGTATTCGAAAGCAAATCAAAGCAATTAGAAACACAATAGGGCTTGTAAAGTACACAGCCATATTGACGGGCACACTCGCTGTTTCCTTGGTGGTTGCAGCAGGTATTATTACTAAAGATATGAAAACTGTTAAAGTAAGCTATGATGGTGAGCTCTATGAGATTACTACAAGAGCTGAAGATGTAGCAGGAGCATTGAAGGATGCGGGAATTGTTCTTGCATCAGATGACAAAGTGAATTACGATTTGACTTGTAGCATAGATGGTGTCGAGGGTGTTATTGAGGTTGATAAGCCTATAACATTGACAGTAAATATGGCAGGCAATGAAACAGTTATTAAAACGTATACAAATGATGCAGAAAAAGCTCTAGAAGAAAACAATATTGAGCTTGGTGACAATGATATTGTTGAAGGTGTTGCGGAAGATGGAACAGTTTCTGATGGAGATGAAATTAATGTAGTTATTGTATCTACAAAGACAATCACGGAAACAGAAGAAATTCCATTCGATGTAACTTATGTAGATGATGCGACTTTGTATAAGGGTGAAACTGAAGTTGTTTCAGAGGGATGCAATGGTCTTATAACAAGAACATATTTAGCTACTTATGAAGATGATGAAGAGGTTTCAAGAGAGTTAGTTTCAACAGACAAGGTTGAAGCTGTTAACAAGGTTGTTGCAGTTGGCACAAAATCATACTTTACAAATTCAAGAGGTTTTAACGAAGGATATTCAGCTTCTTATTCAATGGTAGCTACTGCATATGCTCCAACTCCTGAAAATCATGGATATTCTACAGCATCTGGAAATAGAGCTAGAGTAGGTGTTGTTGCGGTAGATAAGAATGTTATTCCGCTTGGAACAAAGCTTTATGTTAAGAGTAATTCTGGAAGCGATTATGGCTATGCAATAGCATGGGATACAGGTGGCGCTATTAAAAACATGAAAATAGACTTGTTTATGGAAAGTGAGTCTGAATGTAGAAAATTTGGTAGACGCAATGTAACTGTTTATATACTTGAAGATCAAAGCGTAGATATATTTGCTTTGCGATAATAATTAATATTAGAGAGGCTTATTAATGGATCAGAGGTTTAATACAAAAGATCGTATGAATTTTTTCGGCATTAAGCCGACTAAGAGTCTTGGACAAAATTTCCTGAACGACATTTCCGTCGTTCAGGAAATTGTTTATTCTGCAAATGTTACAAAAGAAGACATTGTAATCGAGGTTGGACCTGGACTCGGGGTTATGACAGACTTACTAGCAGATGCTGCAGGCTTGGTTATTGCAGTAGAAATAGATAAGAATTTAATTCCACCGCTTATGGCAGTATGTGAAATGCATGATAACATTGAGCTTATTAATGCAGATATTCTAAAACTAAATGTTCATGAGGTAATAGCACAAAAGTTGTCTGAATCTCAAGACAATGAAGCTGGTAAAGTGAAGTGTTCTTTGGATTTTGGTGAGATAGATAATTATAACAAGGAATCGGTTGTATATACTGCAAAAACACCAAAAGGTCTTAAGAACGTAAAGATTGTAGCAAATTTACCATATTATATTACAACTCCGATAATTTTTAACTTCTTAGAAAATAAAATATCGGGACTCAAATCTATGACATTTATGGTCCAAAAGGAAGTTGCAAAGAGGATGACTGCGGCTTCTGGAGGCAAGGAATATGGTGCTCTTACTGTTACAGTGGGATATTTTTCTGAGGCAGAAATTAATTTTATTGTGCCACCTCATTGTTTTATACCACAGCCTAATGTAGATTCTGCAGTTATAACTTTGACCTTGCGTGATAAACCTCCGTTTGAGCTCGTGGATCAGGATTATTTCTTTAAGGTTATTAAGGCGGCTTTTTGTCAAAGACGTAAAATGCTTGCTAATTCTTTGGGAAATGCACCTTATTTGGGTGTTACCAGAGAACAAGCGGCTATTTGCATAGAGAGGCTTGGTAAATCCTCCGGAATTCGTGGTGAGGTATTGTCATCTGCGGAATTTGGTCAGCTTTCAAATTTGCTTTATGAGATAAAGAGCTGATTTATTATGAATTTATATGTGTTTACAAAAATAAATATTTTTGTTGCACAAATTTAAGCATTTGAGTATAATATAACTTGTGGGGTTTTAGAATTCCGCAAAATATAAAGGCAAATCGCAAATATTTAATATAAAGTTATAGCGAGAAAATAAGCGAGAAAGAAGGAAAGAAGATATGTATAACAACATTTATGTTAATGAATGGGTTGAACAAATGGCTAAAATGACTCAGCCAGATTCAATTGTTTGGCTTGATGGCTCAGAAGAGGAGCGCGAAAGACTTACAAAGCAAGCACTTTCTACAGGAGAGTTAGTAGAGCTTGATCAAGAAAAGCTTCCAGGTTGCTTATATCATAGAACAGCAGAGAATGATGTTGCAAGAGTAGAGCATCTTACATTTATTTGTACAGAACATAAAGAAGACGCAGGACCGACAAATAATTGGATGGAAAAGAGTGCTGCATATGCTAAATTAGGTACACTTTTTGAAGGTAGCATGAAGGGACGTACAATGTATGTTATTCCTTATATTATGGGACCTGCTTTCTCAGAATTTAGTAAGGTTGGTATCGAGATTACAGATAGTATTTACGTAGTTCTTAATATGAGAATTATGACAAGAATGGGTAAAATCGCCATGGATATGCTTGGTGATTCACCAAACTTCATCAAGGGTCTCCATTCAAAAGGTGATATTGATCCTGAAAAGAGATTTATTTGTCACTTCCCAGAGGATAATGCAATTTGGTCAATCGGCTCAGGCTATGGTGGAAATGTTCTTCTTGGAAAGAAGTGTTTTGCACTTCGTATAGCTAGCTGGCTTGGAAGAAAAGAAGGCTGGATGGCAGAGCATATGCTTATTTTAGGTGTTGAGAATCCTAAGGGAGATATCCAATATGTATCAGCTGCTTTCCCAAGTGCTTGCGGAAAGACAAACCTTGCTATGCTCATTCCTCCACAAAAATATAGAGACATGGGATATAAGGTATGGACTGTAGGCGATGATATCGCTTGGATTAGAATTGGTTCAGACGGAAGACTTTGGGCAGTTAACCCTGAGGCTGGTTTCTTTGGTGTTGCTCCTGGAACAAGTATGAAGTCTAACCCTAATGCTCTTCTTACATGTCAAAAAAATACAATATTTACAAATGTACTTCTTACACCAGATAAGAATATTTGGTGGGAAAATATGGGAGTAGATGCTCCTGCTAAGGGTATAGATTGGAGAGGAAATGATTGGACACCTGATATGGATACAAAGGGTGCACATCCTAACTCAAGATTTACAGCTCCTGCTTCACAATGCCCATGCATTTCATCTGAATGGGAAAATCCTGCAGGTGTACCGATTTCAGCATTCATATTTGGTGGTAGACGTGCTAAAGTTGCTCCTCTCGTATATCAATCATTTGATTGGGAACACGGTGTATTTGTTGGTGCAACAATGGCTTCAGAAACAACGGCTGCTGCAACAGGTGCTGTAGGTGTTGTAAGACGTGATCCTATGGCTATGCTTCCTTTCTGCGGATACAATATGGGTGAGTATTTCCAACATTGGATTGAAATGGGTAAGAAGATTCCTAACCCACCAAAAATCTTTAATGTTAACTGGTTTAGAGTTGACGAAAATGGCAAATTTATTTGGCCTGGATTCGGCGATAACCTTCGTGTTCTTCTTTGGATTCTTGCTCGTTGCAATAATGAGGTAGATGCTGTAGAGTCTCCTATCGGATATTTACCAAAGCCAGAGGATATTGATATTGAAGGCACAAGTATTACTCTTGATGTTCTTAAGGGACTTCTTTCAATTGATAAAGAATCATGGATGCAAGAGGTTGAAGATCAAAAGGCTCATCTAGCACGCTTTGAAAAGCTTCCTGCTGAAATCAAGGCTCAATATGAGGCACTTGCTTCAAGAATTGCAGCAATGTAATATTTTTTCATATAGTAAATATCAACTAGTATGGATTTATGCAAGAATAAAATCTAAATATTTACCTCGGGGTGTGCTTATGGGTGACATTCCGAGGTTTATTTGTCTTGCCAAATTCCTTGCATTTTGGTAATATAGCATAAGAATTCTTTATAAAATAGAGGTGTAAAGACAAATGAAAAAAAGTCAGACAATTACATTAGTAATTTTATTTATAGCAGTAAGTATATTCATTTGGATAGGCGCTTGCAGTGACAAAGAACCGGCAGCACCTAAGCAAACAGCAAAGATAAATACAACGCAAGCACCGATAGTATCTACAGATACAATTGTTCAGGAAACACAGGTACCTGAGCAAACAGCGACAGCAACACCTAATGGACAAGATCAAACGCAAACTTCTATTGATTATACATTGTTGGAAGGCTTGAGCACTGAAGATCTTTCACTTGCAGTTGATAAAGAGAAAAAGGCTTTTTCTCAGTCATCGACGATTGATGCTACCTCAGACAAGGATTGTTATTTAACAAAGCCTGGAAGTGACTCAAAAGATATATATATGTCATTTATGCTTCATTATTCAGATGTTAATAGCAAAGTAGATTCTCTACTTGCTTTGGCAAAAAGCAATAATCTAAAATTAAATTTCTTTATATCCTCAAATTATTTAAATAATGCTGATAACGCTGAGACTATAAAGAAAATATATTCAGAAGGACATACTCTTGGAACTAGAGGGGATAAGGATATAAATCAAGTATCCACATCCTCGTCAGCTTTATATGATTCTCTTGATAGTATGGATAAGAAGCTTGCGCAGGTTCTTGGAGAAAATGTTAAATTCAAATTTTATTCACCTGATACAATTTCTGAACGTAATATAAAGCTTGCTAATTTAATGGGATACACAGTAACCTTTAGGTATTCAACCTTTAAAACAGATCAAGGTTCAAGGACAGCTACAGAAACTTTTAATGGAGTCTTATTCCAGTCTGATTCGATTACAGAGGATTTAGTATCAGAATTTACATCTTATGTAGAGTGGGCTCTATCTGAGGGTTACACATTTAAGGCATTTACGAAATGAGAGGAATAAAATATGATAAAAGCGGTTTTAACAGTAATTGGATGTGACAAGGTAGGTATAATAGCTGCAGTTAGTGGATATTTAGCAAAGGTAAACATAAATGTACTAGACATAAGCCAAACAACCATGGATGAGATATTTACTATGGTTATGCTTGTTGATGTTTCAAATGCTTCTGATAGCTTCGATAATATCGCTCAAAAGGTAAAGGATATAGGAAAAGAAATGGGACTACAAATGCAGCTACAGCATGTAGATATTTTTAACTCTATGCATAAGATTTAAGGCGGTGTAAAAATGTTCATACCTGCAGATGAAATAGCTCAAACAATTAGAATGATACAAAAAGAGCATCTTGATATCCGTACGGTGACTATGGGTATAAGCTTGCTCGATTGTGCATCAGATGATATTAATGTAAAATGTCAGAAAATTTACGATAAAATAACAACAAGGGCGGGGAAGCTAGTGCAGACCGCTTGTAATATTGAAAGTGAGTATGGGATTCCGATAGTTAATAAAAGAATTTCAGTTACTCCGATTGGCTTGATAGCTAATACTGATGTAGATGGCTGTGTTAAGATTGCACAAACCTTGGAAAAAGCAGCAGATGCTGTAGGGGTAAATTTTATAGGTGGCTTTTCTGCATTAGTTCATAAGGGTTATACTGAAAGCGAGCATAAATTGATAGAATCTATACCATATGCCTTGAATGCTACTACAAAGGTTTGCTCAAGTGTCAATGTAGGAACAACAAAAGCAGGCATTAATATGGATGCTGTTCGTGATATGGGTATATTAATTAAGAAGTCAGCGGAGCTTTCTAAAGCTTCAGGTGGCTCGGATTGTGCTAGGCTAGTTGTGTTTGCAAATGCTCCTGAGGACAATCCTTTTATGGCAGGTGCTTTTCATGGAGTCGGAGAACCTGAATGTGTTATCAATGTTGGAGTAAGTGGTCCTGGTGTTGTAAAATGTGCTGTGGAAACAGTTAAAGGTAGTGATTTTACAGTTCTTGCTGAAACTATAAAAAAGACTGCATTTAAAATAACCAGAATGGGACAGTTAGTTGCAAAAGAAGCTAGTGAAAGACTTGGAGTTCCTTTTGGAATAGTAGATTTATCATTGGCACCTACACCTGCTGTTGGAGACAGTGTTGCTAGAATATTGGAGGGTATGGGCCTTGAGGCTTGTGGAGGACCGGGTACTACTGCGGCACTTGCGCTGCTTAATGATGCAGTAAAGAAGGGTGGAGTTATGGCTTCCTCTCATGTGGGTGGTCTTAGTGGTGCATTTATTCCTGTAAGTGAAGATGAAGGTATGATAGCAGCGGTAAGAAACGGCGCATTATGCATAGAAAAACTTGAGGCAATGACGTGCGTTTGCTCAGTAGGTCTTGATATGATTGTTGTTCCGGGCGATACAGATGCGGCTACTATTTCTGCTATTATTGCTGATGAAGCAGCTATTGGTATGGTGAATACAAAAACCACTGCAGTAAGAATTATTCCTGCTCCGGGCAAAGTAATAGGTGATACAGTTGAGTTTGGCGGTCTTTTAGGAAGTGGACCGGTTATGGCAGTTCGCAAATATGACTGTTCTGAGTTTATTAACAGGGGTGGAAGAATACCTGCACCTCTATTTAGCTTAAAAAATTAACAAAACATATTTGAGTTGAATCATAAGTAATGTGAATTAATTATATTATGCAAAGAAAAGATGTGATAACAAATGCGGATAGGTATAATGGGAGGAACGTTTGATCCTATACACAAGGGGCATATAAAATGTGCTGATGAAGTAAAAAAGGTTCTCGGATTAGATAAGATTTTATTTATTCCAACTGGAGAACCTCCGCATAAAATATCACGTAGAGTAACGCCTTCTTGTCATCGATTAGCCATGACGAAGGTTGCTGTGTCAGATTTTTCCTTTTTTGATGTAAGTGATATAGAAATAAATCGAAATAAGTATACTTACACCTACGATACTATTTTGGAACTTAAAGCAAAATTCCCTCAAGATGAGTTTTTTATGATAATAGGTGCAGATACTTTAGCGGATATTGTTAATTGGTATAGGGCTGAGGATGTTTTCAAAATGTGTTCCTTTATAGCAATGAAACGTCCAGGAGCAGACTATGGTCTTTTTGATTCTTACTTAGATAGAGCCACTTCTGCAGGAGCAAACATTTTACCTGTAGATATATCTGAGACAGATATATCTTCGACAACCGTCAGAGAAAAAGCTATGTTAGGTGAGGATATATCTGATTTAGTTCCGATTGGTGTGAGCAAATATATTTTAGATAATCAATTATACAAAAACACTGCAATGTCTTATGACGAAATTGTAGAAGATATGAGAAAGTTAATGGGTAATGAGAGGTATGTTCACTGTCTCAATGTTTCTGAAGAATGTGTACGTCTGGGAAAAATTTTTGGTGTTGAAGAGAATAAATGTCGAATTGCCGGTCTTTTGCATGATGTTGCAAAAGAAATTTCAGACAAACAGTACCAATGGCTAGGTGTAAATCTATCAAATGATAACTACGAAGGCGAAAAGGTTATGCGCCATGCTGTAGCGGGTAAAATATTAGCAAGTGGTCGATATGGCATTAAAGATGACGACATACTAGAGGCTATAGAGTGCCATATAACAGGAAAGCCTGAAATGGGACTTTTAGCAAAAATTCTTTTTATTGCAGATTACACAGAAAAAGGCCGGATAGGCAAGCAATTTGATGATGTAAGGAATATGGTAAATAAGGGTGCATTAGAGGAAGCTATACTATTGCAGTGTGACAATACTCTTATGTATAATTTAAATAAAGGTTCAGTGCACATATGCACTCAAACTATTAAAACAAGAAATTGGATATTAACATTATTAAAAAATAAGGAGGTGAATAGAAATGAACAAGGAGCAAAGTAAGATACTTGCAGATGAAATTGTTACTTTAATAGACGATAGAAAGGCAAAAGATATAGAAATAATTCAAAATCCAAAATTGGAAGCGATTACAGATTATTTTATTGTATGTACGGGAACATCATCAACACACCTAAGAGGTATTGCTGATTATGTAATTGAAAAATTAAAAGAAAAAGGATTAAATTGTGTTCACCTTGAAGGCTATGATACAGCTAATTGGATTCTATTAGATTACATTGATGTTGTAGTACACATTTTCCGTGAATCGGAACGTGAGTTTTATAACATAGAACGTCTTTGGAAGGATGGTGTATAAAATGGTTGAAATTCTGTTAACAGATGAGAAGGGTTCTCTTCAAAAGCTAAATAGTATATCAGATGGATGCTGGATTAACTTAATACACCCAACAGAAAAGGAAATAAACGAAATATCTAAAATTACAAACATTGAAAGAGATTTCCTGACAGCTGCCCTTGATGAAGAAGAACGTTCCCGTATAGAATCAGAAAATGGGAATACGCTTATTTTGATAGACATTCCTGTTGCAGACAAATCTGATGTAAACGCACAGAGCTGTATGTATACAACTATACCGATGGGAATAATAGTTTCTGAAAAGAATGTTGTAACAGTTTGTCTTAAGGATAATAGTTTAATTAAAGAATTTTCAGTAAATAAGGTAAAAACATTTGCAACATTCAAAAAGAATCGTTTTATTTTACAGCTAATGTATAGAAATGCTGCATATTATCTTCACTATCTACGTCACATTGATAAAATGAGTGATAATATTGAAAATGAAGTGCACAAATCTATGAGAAACAAAGAGCTTATTTCTTTATTATCTTTAAGGAAGTCCTTGGTATATTTTTCTACCTCTCTTAGAGCAAATGAAAGAGTATTTGAAAAGCTATTAAGATATAAATTTGCAAATATATCTATAAAAAAATACCCGGATGATGAGGATTTGCTTGAGGATGTTATTGTAGAGAATAAACAGGCTATAGAAATGGCAGATATATATAGTAATATTTTAAGTGGAACAATGGATGCCTTCGCTTCGATAATTTCAAATAATTTGAACATAGTAATGAAGCTGTTAGCTACAATTACAATTATAATGGCAATTCCGAATATTATTTCAGGATTTTTTGGTATGAATGTAGGAGTTCCTTTAAATGGGGTAACAGGTGCTTTTTACATTATTTGTGGAGCGACAGCATTGATTTGTATAATTGCAGCGATTATATTATATAAAAGGAAGATGTTTTAAAAATGAAAATTGAATCTATTATTTTTGATTTTGATGGTGTTATTGCGGATACAGGACGTGATATTGTAGCTTCTGTACAAGCTACGCAAAAGGAATTTGGTGTTGATATTCTTGATTATGATACCATAATGTCTTATGTTGGGCATGGAGCAAAATATTTAATAGATTGTTCTTTTCCGGAATTTTCAGAAAAGAAAAGTGCAGAGGCGTTGGCATGGTACAAAGAGTATTATAAAGCACATCCTTGTGACAAAACTGTTTTATATGATGGTTTCAAGGAAGTGGTTAAAAGGCTTAAGCTCGAAAATATTAAAATGTCAATAGTGTCTAATAAACCAGAACCAATAACGAGATTAGTAGTTAATAAGCTTGAAATTGCAGATTATTTTACTAAAGTAATAGGTCCGGAATCTGTTACAAACATGAAGCCCGATCCTGAAGGTCTTCTTTTATGCCTAAAAGCTATGGGAGCAAGCGCAAAAAACTCTGTGATGATTGGTGATTCATTTACTGATATTATTGCAGGTAAGGCAGCAGGAATGTTAACATGTGAAATATTATATGGATATGGGGATAAGGATAAACTAAAAGCTGAAAATGCAGATTTTAGTGCAAATACTACATATGATATTTTAAAACAAATAAATATTTAATTTTGATTTTTAAAATAAAAAAAAGCTGGAGGCAAATCGAGCCTTCAGCTTTTTTTTATGAAATAAATGTTAGTTCATTTCTGTAAGCTTTGAATAGGTTGATGAATTTTTATCAAATGTGGATTTTAAAAGCTTATTGTTTTTAGCTTTTAAATAAACAGAGTCTGAGGAAACATTTATTGTATTTGAAACTGTATCACATATTTTAGTAGGTGTTTCATTATTTAAAAGGCTTAATGCAGAGCAAGTATACAATGAGCCGGAAGAAATATAGAAAATAGAATCCTTGTAAACATTAATACTATCCGCCTTTGCTTTTAGTAATGTTTCCTTTAAGTCGATACCGCTTACAGAATATCTGTATAAAGTATCGTTTGTAATTGTGTAAATGTAGTTGTTATCAACAACAAATTTGTTGCAAGGGGTTGAAACAATACATTTTTCGTCGATAGCTTTTGAGGAATCTACAGAGAATGAATATATTAAACCATCATCTGCACCGCGAGCATAAATATAACCATAATATAACACGAAATCACTGTAATTGTTTTTTGATGATAATTTTGTATGTGTTTTTTCTGTAATGCTTGTTCTACCAATGTCACCCTCAGAGGATAAATGGTAAACATATTCACCGCTTACATCGATAGATACAAAGTTACCCTCGACAAAAATTTCTTCCTTTAGATTTGAAGGCTCTTCTAATTGTGTGCCAATAGGACCATCCTTGACATAACAAATATTACCATCACCATTTATATAAAAGACATAATATGAAGTAACATCAGCTTGATCAGTATACGATAAATAGTCATTAACAACACTCAGAGAAGAACAATTTGTTTGAATTAAATCTTTTGTTTTTCCGTCAACATTTGCAAAAATATGTGAGTTTCCATTGTTATCTGCAGAAATAAAATATTCTCTTTGATCTTTTATGACGCTAGAAGCATCGTTAGTTATATTTCCATAAATATTTCCGACATCCGATAAAGTCGGTTTTGGTGTAGCAGTTGCCGGAGCTGATGACTGGACAGGTTCTGATTGTAAAGAAGTAATATTTTGAGAAGGCTTATTGCTCGAGGAATTATCTACAAATTGATTGTAAACAACAAAAATCATAATACCAATTATAACAGCTGTAAATACGATAGTAATAACATCCATAACATGTAGCTTGAATTTTTTAGAAGTATTTGAGTTAGAATGACTATAGGTTGCTTGTTTTGATTTTTGTTTTAAATATTGTTTTTTTTGATTTGATTGTTTCTTTTTTTGTATAGAAACATTTGTTGTATCATCCTTAATGCTGTTTTTCTTTTTGTTCTTATATTTTCCCTTTGACATGAATAAAACACTCCTTATTCAAATAAATAAAATTAAATAAATAAATAACTCATATACTAAATAAAATATGTGTTATAATTTTGTCCTTTTTATAAATACTAGCTAACACATAATATCACTAAGATGAAAAAATAGCAAATTAGATAGAAAATAAACAAAAAAGATATGTATTAACATTTTGTTCATACGAATGTATATAAATGGTAATAAATTAATAGTATTATCACATATGTCGAGGGCAATTTATGCCGTTCTATTTGTAACAGTTGTGAATCTCTCCCCTAATAATTCACAGAAGAACGCAATGCTGCCCTCGATGTTTTTGTTTACAAAAAGTTAACAAAAAATGATTTGCTTAAGCTTAAAATTTGCTTGCAAATGGCAACTATAAGTTGTATAATTCGAGTGTTGCGACTTGACAGACTGAGAAGCAGGAGATTGCTGCAGTGCAAATGATTCTTGTATTTGCAGGTAACTCATGTGGAGAATGTCCGATTCGTGAAACCGGGCGACAAGTCATGCATCTTATATTGTATGATGTTTTGTGTTTACTAATTTATCTATGCCCAGGTTGAAATCCTTCATGAGAGGGATATTTCAATTTGGTTTTTTTATTGGGTAAATCAAGAAACACACGGCAGGGTGACAGTTGAGATGCGAAAGTTATACGTAACAAAAGATCTACATTAAAGAAAGAGGTTTATGTATGGCAAACAAACAGAAGATCAGAATCAAATTGAAAGCTTATGATTTCCAATTGTTGGATCAGGCAGCGCAGAAGATTGTTGATACAGCTAAGCGTACAGACGCAGTTGTTTCAGGTCCTATCCCGCTTCCTACAGAGAAGGAAATAGTTACTATTCTCCGTGCTCCTCACAAGTATAAAGACTCAAGAGAGCAATTTGAGATGAGAACACACAAGAGATTGATTGATATTCTCATGCCTTCTCCGAAGACAGTAGATGCATTGATGCGTCTTGACCTTCCCGCAGGCGTTGATATCGAAATCAAAGTTAAACAATAATGCTGATCGCATTACCCTGGTTTCTTAAATCTATTATGAGAAACCGGTCAAGTTCCCCGAGAGGGAACCAATAACCATTCAGGAGGTAAAGCTGGAATGAAGAATTTTATTTTAGGAACAAAAGTCGGAATGACGCAGATTTTTGATGAGAGCGGTAAATGTACACCAGTTACAGTAATTCTCGCAGGTCCTTGCACAGTTGTTCAAAAAAAGACAGAAGACACAGACAACTATAGCTCTGTTAAAATTGCTTATGGCGAGGTAGACAAAAAGAAGCTCAACAAGCCTGAAAGAGGCATTTTCGACAAATTAGAATTGAATGGCTTTAAGCATCTTAAGGAATTTAAGCCAGAGGATGTTGAAGCATTTGAACTCGGTCAAGTAATCACTGTTGCTGACATGTTCAAGGATGGAGATAGCATTGATGTAAGTGGTACATCAAAGGGTAAGGGTTATCAAGGTGCCATCAAGAGACATGGACAGAAGATAGGACCTAAGACACACGGTTCAAAATATCACAGAGGCGTAGGTTCAATGGGCGCCAACACTGATCCTGGTAAGGTATTTAAAGGAAAGAAAATGCCTGGTCACATGGGTTCAGAAAGAGTTACTGTTCAGAATCTTACGATAGTAAAAGTTGACGGTGAGAGAAATCTTCTTCTTGTCAAGGGCGCAATTCCGGGACCTAAGGGCGGATTGCTTGAAATCAGAGAATCTGTTAAAGCGTGACGCGGGAGGAGGAATAAATTATGCCGAAAGTTAATGTATACGATATGCAAGGTAAAATAGTTGAGGAGTTAGAACTCGACAGCAATATATTCGGAGTAGAGGTTAACACACACTGCATGCATATGGCAGTAGTTAATAATCTGGCTAACAAGCGCCAGGGAACACACTCCACTTTGGTAAAAAGCGAAGTAAGTGGCGGCGGCAAGAAGCCTTATAGACAAAAGGGCACTGGTCGTGCTAGACAGGGAAGTACAAGATCTGCTCAGTGGATTCACGGTGGTATCGTGTTCGGACCAAAGCCTAGAGATTATAGCTACACAATTCCAAAGAAGGTTAAGAGACTTGCTTTGAAGTCTTCATTGACATCAAAAGTAAATGATGGTGACATCATTGTTCTTGATAAATTAAGCTTTGATGAGATTAAGACAAAGAATATGGTAAATGTTCTTAAGAATCTTGGTGTAGACGGAACAGCACTTGTTGTAATTCCTGAAAAGGATACAAATGTTGTTAAGTCAGCAAGCAACATAAAGGGTATTGAAACAGCTTATGTAAACACAATTAATGTGTATGACATTATGCGTCATGGTAAGTTCATCATCACTAAAGACGCGTTAAGCAAAATTTCGGAGGTGTACGCATGAACGAGTTTGATATTATAATTCGTCCCCATATAACCGAGAAAAGTACATCAGCAGTTGCAGAAGGCAAATATACTTTTGTAGTAGATGTAAATGCTACAAAAATTGATGTAAAAAAAGCGGTTGAGAAAATTTTTGACGTTAAAGTTTTGTCAGTAAACACAATGCGTTACGACGGCAAAAAGAGAAGCCGTAGACAAGCTCCACGGAGGCCAGTTGGATATACAGCTAAATGGAAAAAGGCAATTGTTACAATAGACCTCGATCCAAAGCCTGTTGAGTACAATGTAAACGGCGAAAAGAAGACTAAGAAGTATAAGAACACAATTGAAGACTTCGGCTTCGCTCAGTAATAGGAGGACAGGAAAATGGGTATTAAAAAATATAATCCGACAACCCCTTCAAGAAGAACTATGACAAGCTCTACATTTGAGGAAATTACAGGTAAAAGTGAAATTAAGTCATTGATGTCTCCTGTAAAGAAAAATTCAGGTAGAAACTCATATGGTAGAATTACAGTTCGTCATCGCGGAGGCGGAGTAAAAAGACAATATAGATTGATTGACTTTAAGAGAGATAAAGATGGAATTCCTGCAAAGGTTGTTTCAATCGAGTACGATCCTAACAGATCAGCAAACATTGCTCTTTTAGTTTATGCAGATGGTGAGAAGAGATATATTCTTCATCCAGAAGGAATTAAAGTAGGACACAAGATTATGTCAGGTCCTGAGGCAGATATTCTTCCAGGTAATGCACTTAAGCTTTCTGACATCCCTGTTGGTACAGTAATTCACAATGTTGAAATGAAGCCAGGAAAGGGAGCTCAGCTTGTAAGATCAGCAGGCTCATCAGCACAGCTTATGGCAAAAGAAGGAGATTTCGCTCAGATTCGTCTTGGTTCAGGTGAGGTTCGTATGATTCCTGTAGGCTGCAAAGCTACAATCGGTCAGGTTGGTAATACAGATCATGAAAATATTTCACTTGGTAAAGCAGGTCGTAAGAGATGGATGGGTATTCGTCCTACAGTTCGTGGTGTTGTAATGAACCCATGTGATCACCCTCATGGTGGTGGTGAAGGTAAGTCACCTGTTGGTATGCCGAGCCCTGTTACTCCTTGGGGTAAACCAACTCTCGGTTACAAGACAAGAAAGAAAAATAAAGCTTCTGATAAGTATATTGTCAGAAGAAGAAACAGTAAGTAATCTTAAGGAGGTTGCAACATGAGTAGAACAGTAAAAAAAGGACCTTTCGTCCAAGAAAGACTTTTACAGAGAATCGAAGCTATGAACGAGAAAAATGAGAAAATCGTTATAAAGACTTGGTCAAGAGCCTCAACAATTTTCCCTCAGATGGTAGGTCACACAATAGCTGTTCATGACGGTAGAAAGCATGTTCCTGTATATATTACAGAGGAAATGGTTGGCCATAAGCTTGGCGAATTTGCTCCTACGAGAACTTACAGAGGTCATACAAAGAGTGAAAAATCCAGCTCTGTTAAGCGCTGATAAAAAGGAGGAATTTCTTTGGAAAGAAAAATTATGAGTGAATCAGAGCTCCTCTCAAGAAGAGAAGAACTCATCGAAAAATACAACTCCCAGTCACGTCAAAGCAAGAAGCCATTTATTCTTTCAAAGCGTGAGCGTAAGGTGCTGGGAATAGGCAGAGATCAGGGAAAAGCTACATTAAATTATGCTAGAATATCTCCCAGAAAGGTGAAAATCGTTCTCGACCTTATTAAAGGTAAAGATCTCGCAGAGGCATATGCTATCGTTAAATTTACACCTAAGGCTGCTTCAGAGCTTATCTACAAGTTACTTCATTCAGCAGAAGCTAATGCAGTAAACAACTTTGATCTTGATAGCGAGAAGCTTTATGTGGCAGAGTGTTATGCTAACCAAGGCCCAACTCTTAAGAGAATGAGAGCTGTAGCAAGAGGCCGCGGAACACGTATCAACAAGAAAACAAGCCATATTACGGTAGTATTGAAAGAAAGAGATTAATGGAGGAGGTTGAACATGGGACAGAAAGTTAATCCTCACGGACTTAGAGTCGGAGTTATTAAAGATTGG
>JAZNOJ010000007.1:0-16959 GCA_045580735.1 Candidatus Egerieisoma sp.
ATGATCTCAGGCTTATTTCAGTGCGCCCTATTTGACCTGAGCCAACCAAATTTTAGCTGATTTATGCGTATTTTGCAATATTATCAGACTAAGTTGGACACTATTTTCCACAGTAAATGCAACATTATGCTTAAGTGTTGCATTTACTTTGAGAATTTACCATTTAAAAATTTACAAACTAAAATACATAGCTTAAAGGGGTAGTAAAAATTAATTTTAAACTACCCCTTTTATACTTACTTTTTATTTTTTCTCTACTTAATGATATTTAGGAAGCCAATCTCCGTGTGCTTCAATTAAATCATCACAAAGAGAAATTATTTCGTCTATTGAAAGCTCAGCAGAAGTGTGAGGATCTAGCATTGCTGCATGATAAATGTATTCCTTTTTGCCTGTAAGAGCAGCTTCGATAGTGAGAAGCTGTGGATTTATATTAGTTCTATTAAGAGCTGCAAGCTGAGGTGGCAAGTCTCCTATTACAACTGGCTGTATACCTGAAGCATCTATCATACAAGGCACTTCTACGCAAGCTTCTTTGGGAAGATTTGTTATAAGACCAGTATTAAGAACATTACCTCCTAGCTTGTAGGGCTTGTTATTATACATAGCTTCAATGATATATGAAGCATACTCATGTGTTCGAGTATGTTCCAATTTGTTTTCCGTAGTAAGCTGTATACGACGTGTTTCCCATTCTTTAATTTGATTTATACAGCGTCTGGGATATTCATCAAGAGGAATATTAAATCTTTCGATTAGCTCAGGATATTTAGATTTGATGAAATATGGGAGATATTCAGATGCATGCTCACTTGATTCTGTTATATAATATCCAAACTTATGCATCATTTCATGTCGCACCATATCATGCTTTGGGTATCCCTGCTCTAAAGAACGGCGCTTGATTTCAGGATATAAATCAATACCATCCTTTGTAACTTCTAAAAGCCAGGCTTGATGGTTTATGCCTGCAATTTTAGATTGTATTTTGTCATCGTATTCCATACCTAAAGGCTCTAATAAGCTTGATACACAGCATTGTACGCTATGACAAAGACCTATTGATTTTATACTTGATACTCTTTGTATAGCACCTGTGAGCATTGCCATAGGGTTTGAATAATTTATGAAAAGAGCATTTGGACAAACTGCTTCCATATCTTTTACAAAGTCAAGCATTACTGGGATTGTACGAAGACTACGGAAAATACCTCCAATTCCAAGAGTATCGGCAATTGTTTGACGAAGACCGTATTTTTTAGGTATTTCAAAGTCTGTAACTGTGCAAGGCTCATAACCGCCTACTTGAATCGCATTAACAACAAAATCGGCTCCGGAAAGAGCTTTTTTTCTGTTAGGAACGCCTAAATAAGTTTTTATTTTAGCTTTACTTCTATATTTTCTGTTAATGGCTCTTAACATTAGCTCTGAATCTTTAAGACGTTCATTGTCGATGTCATATAGGGCAATTTCTAATTGAGGAAGATCTTTTGTAACGAGACAATCACCTAGTACATTTTTTGCAAAGATTGTGCTGCCAGCACCCATGAATGTTATTTTAATCATATTTTTTTGTATAATGCTTTACATTATACTCTCCTTTCTAAATATTTATTTATCTGAAATTATGCGACATTCCATATAATATCTTTTTTCGCATGCCTCTCCCATTGAAAATGTTTTTCTCGGCAGAGCACCTTTTTCGTCAACAGCAGGGAATAAATCGTGCTTGTCCATTGAAGGAAGAAGAAAGCCTATGTTGTTTGCGTTCGAAGCAAAGTTTCGGGTTTCGGTATCTCCATGTATATAATCAACCTTAAGGCCGTTAAGATTTGTATAATCGTCAAGAATGTTTTGAAGAGCACCGACCGCAAGAGTGTGCATCTGTTTAGGAATGAATAATGTGCCCTCAAAAGCATTTGTGACGTATGATATACAGTGAAACATGCCGGAGTTTTGTGCAGCTTGTTCATTGTTAATGCTGTTACTTATTATGCATCCCTTTGATTTCATAAAATCAAGCAATAACGAAACATCTGTATCGAAAACAACTCTGTGTATGGGTTCGAAAATAATACCCTCGTCATGGATGTTTACGAGTTCAACTAGGGCATATCTGGCATTTTGACAAGGTAATCCTGATTCCTTCAATTTTTCATAATGACACTTTGCAGAGGCAAGTGAATGATTGCCGTCTCCAACTGCATATAAAAAGCCATTGGATTTGTCCTTAAGTGCGCTAAGAGAGGTGAATACGTTCTCGAAAGCCTCTTTTTGAGTTGATTCATTAATTAAGTAACCCTCTATATGACCACCGTTTTTCATAAGCTCTGTGCTATAAAGCTTATGCTTATCAATGTTAGTTGCACAGCTTGAGCTCGATAGAGCCTCCCAAATTGGCTCGATTACTGTCTTTTCCGGGTCATCCAATAAAATCATTATATGTGGCATTTCCAATACTGCATTGGCGCGAATTTTCATTCTAGGGGGGATCCTTTCAGTCACAGTTCCTTCAGTTGCACGAATCAGTGATTTTGATCCTGGTGTAAAGTCATATGCTTCTAAATCCAAAGCTACTACGAGACCTGTTCTTATAGGTGAAAAGGGTGTTTGACGTCTTGTTAATACAAATGAATTTTCGTATTTAACAAAAATATCATTTTCTAAATAATTTTCCATATTTTCGTTAATTTTTTTTATTCTATCGTCAACATCATCTGCTTCAAGATAAATCTCCGGAAGCATAAGCTCGTATGTTGAGGGAGAGCCCTTTATAATTGTTTTTACGTTCTCCCAATAATCGTTATCGGAGGTATATTGGTCGCAGGCAACTGTTGCCCATTTATACATATCTGTTTTAGTGTTTGGTAATAATATTGTCGGAGCAATTAATCCGATGTCATATTTTTTCATATAACAAATCCTCCTAAAAAATAATGAATATATTAAAACATTTTTTTGTTAATTATACAACCTTAAAATGTACTCATTATAGAATATTTTTATAAAAAGGGGGTAACATATTTAAGAACATTAATTATGTTTTAAAAAGAAGGATAGACTATGATTAGAATTCACGACTGCAAGGATGTTCCTGTAATATGCATGAAGGATGGAACGCGAATGGGCTTTTTGACAGCTCCTCTTTATGATAGTGAAAAAAACGTAAAGGGATTTTTGATTGAAGGCAATAGCGGTATTTCATTGAGGCTTGTTAAAAAGTATATTTTATTAGATGATATTTTAAAACTTAACAAGGATGTATGTGTTGTTTATAGCAAGGCTAGTGCTAAAAAGTTTTCAAATAAGAGTGGCTTAAGTAGTGCCAATCCAATGGAAAATGCAATTGGTAAAAATGTTGTTACCTCTTTTGGTGAAAATGTTGGCGTCGTGCATGATTTTGTCTTTGATATTACAACAGGAAGCTTGGAGGGATTAGAATTATCTAAGGGCTTTATGAACGACATGATTGATGGTCGTAAAATTGTCTATATGAGAGATGGTGTTGAATTTGGAGAGGAATTCGTGATAGCTCTAGGTGATGAATATACTGTTGATTGAATTCTGTGTAGAAGGTTATTTGAATCAGGAGGTTTTAGAATGAATAAATGTATGTCTAATGATGATTGTAAATTGCTTGAGGCTGTGGCTAAATGTATGCTAGTTGGTGCATTTATTGGTGGTAGCGCGTGCTATATTGCTGCGAAGGACTTTAAATTTAACTGTAAGCAGGCTCGAAGAAAAACGGCTATGGTTATTAAAGGTGCAGGTAAGCTTTTAAATAAAGCTGCAGACAGAATGTATTAATAAATCAGTGTCGCCATGTGATGTGGCGACACTAATATGTATTTTTTATATTTGTGATATTTTATGAATCGTATCTCTAAAAGTAAGAAAAAAATAAGAATGAAAAGAAAAATTTTAGAATTTCTGCCTGTAATCTTATTAGTATTGCTTATTATTATTTTTTGGAAAAAGCTTTATGCGATTATAATTCCATTATTGCTTGGTGCATTAATAGCTAATATGCTTGCGCCAGCTGTTGATTTTTTATATAACAAAATTAGTAAAAAATTTTCAATTAAAAGAACAACATGTGTAGCGATAGTTTTCCTGTTTTTTCTACTGGTTATTGTACTTTCTTTTTCTTTTTTGATTCCTGTTATTTTGTCAAATGTTTCAGATATACTTGATGAGGCAGGGGGATTTAAGGAAAATTTAGTAGAATATAGCGAAAAACTTTTTTTGTCTAAAAATTCTGTGCTTGGAAAGCGTGTAGGTGAAATAATCAATCAGATGGGGGAGGAGCTTTCTGGAAGAAGTGAAAAAATAATCGATGCTGCTTCCAAATTTTCTACGTATGGTAAAATTTCACAAGTGATAATAGCAATCGTTACTACTGCGGTACTTGCCTTTTATATTTTAAGAGATCAGACATTTTTTAAGAATATAGTATTTGGGATGTTTCCATACCGTTATCGAACGCTTTTGAGTGGTATTTTTTTAGATCTGGGGAAAATTTTTTCAAAATTTATACAGGGTCAATTTCTTGTTGCTATTATTGTCGGTTTAATTGAAGCATTTGGATTAATTCTTTTAGATGTGCCATATGCTATGTTTTTTGGAATTGTAGGTGGAGCTTCTAATATGATTCCGTATTTTGGTCCTTTTATTGGAGCTGTTTTGCCTGTTGTTACAGCATTTATGATTTCTCCTCTTAAGGCTATATGGGTACTGGTGCTGTTTTTGGGGATACAACAAATTGATAACCATTTTATTTCACCCAAAATTATACAAGGAAATCTTGGGATTCATCCTGTTACAGTAATTGTTGCGATTTTTGTTGGTGAGCGATTTTTTGGTATTTGGGGAATCTTGGCTGCTGTACCTGTTTATGCAATGTTAAAATGCGTAGCTATACATTTATTGGGAAATAAAAAAAATACTGAATGAGAAATGTTCAAATTAAAATTAAACAAAATATTCTTGACTTCAACACTATAGTTTGCTACTATCTCATAGTAGTGAATTTAGGCGAATGTCGGGTGTGTGTTGACGCTTGGTATTAATAGTCCACATCAGCCGATGTGCTTATATCTATATAAAAAATGAATTTATTAGAAATGGAGAAAACTGAAATGGCTGATAAAAATATGTTATCTAATCAAAAAGAAGACCTATACAAAGCAATATTATCGTTACAAAATCGAGATGAATGTGAAAAGTTTTTTGAGGATCTTTGTACCATTAATGAACTCAATTCAATGGCCCAAAGACTTGAGGTGGCTTTGCTATTAAAGCAAGGTGAAACATTTAATACAATAGTTGCAAAAACGGGTGCTTCTACCGCAACAATTTCAAGAGTAAACAGATGCTTGAAATATGGCCCTGGTGGATATGATATCGTAATTAAATAATAGAAAATAACTCGATAGATGCATAGTTTTTCTTGCACCAAAGATGTAAATATGGTATCATACCAAGGTGTTTTGCTGCTATGAATACATAGTACGGAGTGTTATTTTTTTATAGGAGCTTCGTAATGTTTGTGACATAATGTAGCAGTGTTACAATTCTATTTATGTAAAGATAATTAGTAAAGAAAGGCTGGTATAGATTATGGATTATGTTGAAGCATCAACAGCATTAGGAGAAGCGTTAAGAGAAAGTGCAGAGTTCAAAGCTTGGCAATCTGCAGAGCTTGCAATGCTTCAAGACGAAAAGGCTCAGACACTTATGTCTGAATTTAAAGACTTGCAAATGAAGCTTGTTCATGCATCAAGAGATGATATGGATAAGGCTGAATTGGAAAAAATTAGAGACATTCTTATGGATAAGCAGAAAGAGCTTAACGAATATGAAGTAACTAAAAATTATTTCGATGGTAAAAAAGGCTTTGAAACGATGATGCGTACTGTTAATGATATTATTCAACATTTCTTAGCTGGAGATAATGGCGGATGTAGCGGAAGCTGTTCAACATGCAGTGGATGCCACTAATATTTTTCTTTAAATAGAATCGGTTAAAATTTTCATAATTTAACGGTTGATAATGATTTTTGCCTGTATGGACGAAAGGAGCTTTTTTCATGGCGGAACCTACCCCTATGATGAGACAGTTTTTAGAGATAAAGGAACGATGCAAGGATTGCATATTATTCTTTCGTCTTGGTGACTTTTATGAAATGTTTTTTGAGGATGCGCAGATTGCATCCAGAGAGCTAGAGCTTGTATTGACTGGAAAAGATTGTGGGCTAGCAGAGAGGGCACCTATGTGTGGTGTGCCTTTTCATGCTGCCCTTTCTTATATTGGAAAACTTGTAGCAAAGGGTTATAAGGTTGCGGTTTGCGAACAAATGGAGGATCCGAGTGTTGCGAAGGGCATTGTAAAAAGGGATATTGTTAGAATTTATACACCTGGAACAGTTACTGACGAGCAGATGCTTTCTCAAAAAAGCAATAATTTTATAGCTTCGATTTATGAATTTAAGAACATGTACGGAATAGCTACGGCTGATATTACCACGGGTGAAATGTATTTGACTTCGCTTACAGTTGGCAGTACATATAATCATTTAGCTAATGAAATTGCAAGGTTTGTGCCTTCGGAAATAATCATTAATGCTGATGCAAATTCAATAGATAAAATAAAAAAATTCTCATCATCCTATGGAAATACATTTGTTGCTCCTGTTGTAAATGAGCTTTTTGAGTTTGAAAAAGCCAAAGAACTCATATCTAACTTGCAACTTTCGACAGATAGTAAGCAGCAGAATAAAAATGTGCTTCAGATGGTATTAAAAGATGAATTGGCTGTTAGAAGCTGTGGTGCACTCATTTCTTACATGGAGGATACGCAAAAATCACAAATTTCGAGTCAGCTAAGAGTCACTTACTATAGGGCAAGCGAATTTATGGAAATTGATGCATCGTCGAGGCGTAATCTGGAAATAACAGAAACGCTTAGAGATAAGAACAAAAAGGGCTCTTTGTTGTGGGTTTTAGATAAAACAAATACCTCCATGGGTGCAAGAATGTTAAAAAAATGGCTTGAGCAACCATTGATAGATGTAGACCAAATCAATAAAAGACTTGATGGTGTAGCAGAGCTTAAAGACTCTTTTATGTTGAGGTGCGAGCTTAGAGAATTATTGTCTGGAATATATGACATGGAAAGAATTACAGGAAAAATTTTACTTGGCTCATGTAATGCAAGAGATATGGTATCATTGCGTCAATCGCTAGCCAAGCTTCCTTACATAAAGGAAGCTCTTTCAAGCTGTAATTCACAATTGCTAAGGGAATTAAATGAAGAAATAGATAAGCTTCAAGATGTATGGGAGCTTCTAGATAAAGCAATTGAGGATGAGCCACCTGTTGCTTTAAAAGAAGGTGGCATTATCAAAAGGGGATATAATGCTGAGGTTGATGAATGTAAGGATGCATCTGTAAATGGAAAAAGCTGGCTTGCTGATTTAGAAACAAAAGAGCGCGAAGCGACTGGAATAAAGAATTTAAAAATCAGCTTTAATAAAGTTTTTGGATATTATATTGAGGTTACAAAATCATATTTGGATTTAGTGCCACCACATTATATTAGAAAGCAAACGTTAGTTAATAACGAAAGATATATAACAGATGAGCTAAAGCAAATGGAGGATACCATTTTAGGTGCTGAGGAGCGTTTAACTCGCTTAGAATTTGAAGTTTTTTGTCAAATAAGAGGATTTATATTTGAACAGGGTGAAAGATTACGTATTACAGCTACTGCAATTGCTAAGCTTGATGCGCTATGCTCATATGCAGAAACTGCTGACAGAGAAAATTACTGTCGCCCTGAAATTAAAAATGATAATTCTTCGGAAATCAATATATGTGATGGAAGGCATCCTGTTGTTGAAAAAATGAATTTGCAGGATGAGTTCGTACCGAATGATGCTCTTATTAATTGTGAGGATGATCTTTTGTTAGTAATTACCGGTCCTAATATGGCTGGTAAGTCCACGTATATGAGGCAAGTAGCACTAATGATATTAATGGCACAGGCCGGTTCCTTTGTACCTGCAAAAAGTGCAACCTTTTCGATTGTAGACAAGTTATTTACAAGAGTTGGTGCGTCTGATGATCTAGCTTCGGGTCAAAGTACATTTATGGTAGAAATGAGTGAAGTGGCTAACATATTATCAAATGCAACTTCAAAAAGTTTTCTGATTTTAGATGAAATAGGAAGGGGAACGAGTACATTTGATGGGTTAAGCATTGCATGGGCAGTTCTTGAATACATTGCAAATAACTTGAAATGTCGAAGCATGTTTGCAACACATTACCATGAACTTACTGAGCTTGAAGGAATAGTATCTGGTGTAAAAAATTATTGCGTTGATGTTAAAAAAAAGGGTGACGATATTGTATTCCTAAGGAAAATGAAACGTGGTGGTGCAGATGGCAGTTATGGTATATCTGTCGCAGCATTGGCAGGAATACCAAAAGTGGTTACACTTAGAGCTAAAGAAATTTTGGAGCAGCTTGAAGAACAGGATTCTAAGAGCAAAGGGAAAAATAAATCTAAAAATAAAAACATATCGCATGAAAATGCTGGAGATACACAGCTTGATTTATTGTCCTTTACTGCAAACTCTGTTATGCAGGATGAAATAATAAGTGAGCTTAAGGAAATAGATGTTCAGTCTTTGACACCGATTGAGGCTTTGAATGTTTTGTATCGTTTACATCAAAAGGCTGAAAAGAGAATTTGACAAATATAATTAAACATGAGAATTTTTAATATGATTGGTTTGTTTATATTTTGCAATTGGAATATATAGGAGAGATATTTTATGGCAACAAAAATTGTTCCGCATGAAGACATAGAAAAGCAGAATTATTATATGCAGGCGATTCGTGATATGAATTTGGGAAAAAGTAAACAGCCTATTGCGTGCATAAAAACATTTGGATGTCAAATGAACGAACATGATTCTGAAAAAATATCTGGTATGGTAGAGCGTATGGGATATCGTATTGTTCCTGATGAAGTCGAAGGGAAATATGAAGGTGAAATATGCGACTTAATTATATTTAATACTTGTTGTATAAGAGAAAACGC
The DNA here is from genome assembly GCA_045580735.1 of Candidatus Egerieisoma sp. GTDB lineage: Bacteria > Bacillota > Clostridia > UBA1212 > UBA1255 > Egerieisoma. The sequence goes on from JAZNOJ010000007.1 coordinate 9,107, forward strand.
AGAAGAGAAGGTTTTCGGACATATGGGTGCGCTTAAAGGTGCGAAGCGTGCTAAACCTGAAATGATTAATGTTGTATGTGGATGTATGACTGAACAGCAGCATATTGTTGATGAAATAAATAAAAAGTATAAAAATATAGATATTGTTTTTGGAACACATAATTTATATAGATTGCCAGAATTTGTATATAATAGCATTTTTAATCAATGTCGTGTTTGCGAGCTTTCTCATACAGAGGGTGAGGTTCCTGAAGGGCTTCCGATTAAAAGAGATAGTGTTTTTAAAGCATGGGTTACTATTATGTATGGGTGTAACAATTTTTGCACATATTGTATTGTTCCATATGTAAGAGGTAGAGAAAGAAGTAGACGTAAAGAGGATATTTTGCGTGAGATAGAGGAATTAGCATCAAAGGGTGTTCGCGAAATAACCTTGTTAGGACAAAATGTTAATTCTTATGGTAAGGATTTAACGGATAACGATGGATGTAAGGGTTTTGCTGATTTACTTTCGGCTATTTGCGAAAAAATTAAAGGCACAAAGCTTAAAAGAATTCGTTTTATGACATCTCATCCTAAGGATTTGTCTGATGAGCTTATAGATGTAATGGCAGCGAATGATGCCGTTTGTAAGCAGCTTCATTTACCAGTACAGGCAGGAAGTACAGAAATTCTAAATAAAATGAATAGAAGGTATACAAAGGATTCGTATTTGACGCTTGTTGATAAAATTCGTGAAAAAATGCCCGATATTGTGTTATCTACTGATATAATTGTAGGTTTTCCGGAAGAAACAGAATCGGATTTTGAGGATACTCTTGATTTAGTATCAAAAGTTAAATATGATATGGCATATACATTTATTTATTCGCCAAGAGTTGGAACTCCTGCGGCAAGGAATCCAAATCAGGTTCCGGAAGAAGATGTAAAAAAACGTTTTGGAAGATTAGTAGAGCTTCAAAATTCAATAGACAGGGTAAAAAACGAGGCTATGGTTGGTAAAACAGTTGAGGTGCTATGTGAGGGCTTTAGTCGTACAAATATAAAGCGCTTTACCGGAAGAACAGAGGGTAATAAAATTGTGAATTTCACAGCGGATTTATCAAGCTTTGAGGCTTCAGGAATTGACATGAATTCATATGATGTTCGTGGTAAATTTGTTAATGTATATATTGATAGTGCACAAACATGGTCGCTAGACGGTCATGCTGTGAGTTGGGAAAATATGTAGTATAGGTGGTATGTTATTTTGAACATGACTTATTTTTGTAGCAGCTTTGAAGTAAATATATCGTGATCTAACTGGCTTTAGAAGGTTGATTGGGATTGCTAAAAGTGAATCTTGTGCATAAAGTAGGGAGTGTTCGAATTTATGGCTATGGAGATAGTTATTATATGAGGTATGAAAACTAGTTCTCTATGGGCAGTGGGTAGTTCAAAGGGTGTTGGTCATAAGGCCATGTAATTGATAGGTATGGAGGAATTAATTATGTATAAATCTATTTTAAATTTCAAGGATACACAAATTGCAATTAAGCAGGTGAAGGATTATTTTCAAAATGAGCTTTCAAAGACTTTAAATTTGATGCGTGTCACTGCACCGCTTATGGTTACACCTGAATCTGGACTTAATGATAGATTAAATGGAACTGAACGTCCGGTAGAGTTTGATTTGCTAGAAACAGGGTGTGATGTTCAAATTGTTCAATCTCTTGCTAAATGGAAGCGTTTTGCATTAGGTAAATACGGTTTTGAACCTGGAGAGGGATTATATACAGATATGAATGCCATTCGCCGTGATGAGGAAGCGGATAATATACATTCTATATATGTTGATCAATGGGATTGGGAGCTTGTTATTAATAAGGATGAACGTAACATTGATACATTAAAAAATACTGTTTCAAAGATTTACAGAGTTTTAAAGTCTACTGAAACTTATATAAGAAAATTACATCCTGAGCTTGCTGAAGGCATGAAGGGCTTTGTTTTACCTGAAAATATTACATTCGTATCTTCTCAGGAGCTTGAGGATATGTATCCTAATAATACGGGAAAAGAGAGAGAAACGATGTTTACTCGTGAAAAGGGTGCTGTTTGTCTCATGCAGATTGGCGATAAACTAAAATCCGGCAAGCCGCATGATGGACGTTCTCCGGATTACGATGATTGGTCGCTTAATTGTGATATTTTACTTTATTATCCTGTTTTAGATATTGCGCTTGAAATATCAAGTATGGGAATACGAGTTGACGAAAACTCTCTTGCAAAGCAGCTTGAAAAATCTGGGTGCAACGACAGACGTGAGCTTCCATTCCATAAGGCAATTTTGGAGTGCAAGCTTCCGTATACTATAGGCGGTGGAATTGGTCAGTCACGTCTATGCATGTACTTTTTAGGAAAGCTACATATTGGAGAGGTTCATGTTTCCGTGTGGCCTAAGGAACAAGAAGAACGTCTAAATAAAGAAGGTTGTTATTTGTTATAAATAATCATAAGATGCAAAAATAAAATCTTTTATGTTTTACAGATAAGATGGAAAATTTCGAAAGTAGAAACGGCTACCGTGTCATTGTCATGGTAGCCGTTTTGTTTCGGTTGATAGATTTATTTTCCTATTAATTCTATTATAAATCTAAGTGGACAGATGAGTCATTGTTATATTTTACAGCATCAATGTTACGGGTGTTTTTTTCGATTGCTTCAAAATATTCCTTTATTGAGCTGTATGCTGGTTTGTAGGCTGTAATGATTTCCTTTGCAGCTTTTGCATTATCCTTTAAAAGCTCATGTGCTATCAAAAGCTGAATTTTTGCTGAATTGCTACAAAATCTGTCTGGCTGCGTAAAAGTGTAATTTATGCTGTGACAAACACCTGAAGCTCCAGCAGCATTGAATTGCATACCTGGCATTATTGAGGTTATGTCTCCAAAATCTGAAGAAGCTGTAACCCATAAGTCATAATCGAAGTCAACTTTTTGGCTGCCAACCAGCTCTCTACAGCATCTTTCGGTTAAATTCATAAGCAAAGGAGAATGAATTTCATCTGAACAACCATGTCTGTCTTTTATTTCTAATTTTGCACCCATTGAAAGTGCAGCACCTGCAAGAGCACGATTGATTTTTTTGTTTTCATAGGTAATAATGCTATTTGATTTTCCTCTTAAAAAGCTTTCTATTACAACCTCGTCAGGTATTACATTAACTGCATTTGTTGAACCTCTTGATACTGGATGAAAGCGTATATGATCTTCTTCTTTGAAGGTTTCTCGCAAATTATTGCACGCTTGAAGACCCAGCATTGCAGCATAACCGGCATTAATGCCTAAATGAGGTGCTCCACCTGCGTGAGTTGCTACACCTTTATAGATTATGGTCTTAGAAATATATCCGTTGCTACCTTTGTATGCTTTAAACTCTATTTCATCATCGTTTGTATTTGCATGTACTAAAAGAGAAATGTCAACATCGTCAAAAAAGCCTCGGCGCATAAATTCTACTTTTCCGCTATAATATTTAATTATACCTTTTTCAACTAACCCTTCTCTAAAGGGGAGTTGTATTGTTTCTTCTGCTGGAACGGCCATAAGGCGTATTTTCCCGGACATGCCCTCTAAAGTTCCCGGCATCTTCAATACGGCAGCGATTCCTAAAAGGGTAGCTGCTTGAGCATTATGACCACACGCGTGTACTATTCCGTTGACAGCTTGAGGATGAGTGTCGATGTCTAGTGCATCTAATTCTCCCATTATACATATTGTAGGTCCTGGAATACCAGTATCTACATCTGTGTAAAAACCGGGTATATTTCCGGCTTTTGTTAGTTTGTATCCTAATTCAATAAATTTTTCAGACAAATACTTATCAGTATCCCACTCATTAAATCCGGTTTCCGGGTGCTCCCAAATCCATCTTTCAGCATCCAGCATGAGATTCATGCAATTATTTACATTGTTTTCTATTATGCCTTTTTTTGTATCTGTCATTATTATTCCTCCAAAACATTTTGTATATAGTATTATAGCAATTATTGATGTGAACTATCCAGTGTCTAAAGCCAATTGTTTTAATCCTTCTGCCAATAAATTCTTTGACGCATCGATGTCTATATCATGCTTTACACTGCAAACAGGACACAACCATTCTCTTATTGATAAATCTTTTGTCTCTATATTTTGGTGTCCGTAATTTGAACACAGTTGGCTACCGGCATAAAATGTATCTTTTTTGATATATTCCCTGCCATTCTACTTTGTTTTATACTCTAACAGCCTTGTGTCTATTTTAGCTTTCCATCCTCCCATTTCACAAATATAACACAAATCTCAACTTTTGGCTACCTTAACCCACCGTCTAAAGCTAGTGGGTTAAGGTGGCCTTTTCAATTCAAATTATAATAAAGCAATTGACAAAAATAAAATTATAAATATAATTTATTAAGTTAGATGAAACTAACTAAAAACAAAAAGGAAGGTAAGAATATGATAAAAATAACCTTGTCAATTGAAGGAATGCGCTGTGTCAAGTGTGAGGCACATATGAATGAGGCTATTAAGGAAGCAATGAAAGTGAAAAAAGTTTCTTCTTCACATGAGAAAAAAGAAACGGTTATTATTGCATATGATGATGTATCAGATGATGTTTTAAATAAAATTGTGGAATCAGTTGGTTATGAGCTAAAACAAATTAAGAAAGAAGCATACGAAAAAAAGAAATTATTCGGTAAATTGTTCTAATTATAAATTTCGAAAAAAATAGTTAACATATTGTTTTAAAAGCCCGTATTGAAATAAATATTTTCGTTTGATAGAATTGTTGCATTGATTAAAAATATTATAGGAAGGACGATTGCTATGAGAAGGATTGTAGCTATTTTACTATTGTTGACAATGGTTATTTCAATGGCTTCATGTAAATCCAGTCCAAAAGAAAATGAAGAGTCTACTCAAAACGAGACAAGTCAGGAAATAAATATAGAGGATTTGGCTGAAAAAGTTAATGTTCCAGACAAAATTGATGTGGATTTTACTAAGATTTTAAAGGATAATGAGGATTATGAGCAGGTAGAAGGTTTGATGGCATTTAAAGAAAACATGCTTTGCACATTTAACGAAAAGGTTAGTTATCCATTAGATTTAAAAATATTAAAGCTTAACGATGTTTTATATGTTGATGCAGAAAATTTTGTTAAGATGTTTAATATGGATTACCAAAAGAGTGATGAAAACAGTGCGATAATTACATTAGATGAATTAAAGATTACGATTAAGGCTAATTCAGATTTAATAAATGTAAATGGAACGGATTATGATTTTATAACTATACTTTCGTATAATGACTCTTTATTGATTTCAATAGAAGAATTTATTAAAGCAATGGGATATACTATTGATTTTGATTCAAAGAGTGAAATATATTATTTTTATGCTGATGAAGAAGAATATTCAAAAAAGAATATGAAGAATATGAAGGCTAATATAAAGCTATATGAAGAAGTAATATATAATTATGACGATGTAGAATGTGATCAAACTGGTGTTGGGCTTTATGAAAAATCGAAGCCAGAGGATAGACTTGTAGGTATCGCATATACTACATGGAACAGATTAAGCTATCCTTGGCCATCAGGTGGTTCGTGGAGCTTTCCTTTACTTGGAAAATATGCTTCGGATAATGAAGATGTAGTAAGACAGCATGGAATCTGGCTTGCAGATGCAGGTGTGGATTTTGTATTTATAGATTGGTCAAATAATACCGATTATTATCGTGGCGGCTCAGGTGGAACCAGAGCGGATTTTGACATGATAGAGGGTGCAACAGATGTGCTTTTTGATGTGTGGGCAGAAATACCAAATGCACCTAAAATTTGTATATTTGTTGGACCTGGTCATGCTGGACCGGGCTCTGTTGCAAATGGAAACCATCAAAGAAAAGTTAATCAAGTATATAAAAGCTACATAAAAGACGAGAAAAATAAAGAGATGTACTTCCATTACGAAGGAAAACCATTATTAATATGTTATGGTGCTACACCTACACAGTATGGCTCAGATCCTGAATGGACAGATGACAGATTTACAATTAGATGGATGACAGGCTTTGTTGGACAGCAGGGAAGTCTATTTGATAAAAAGACACTACGATCTGAAAGATATTGGAGCTGGGAAGAGAGAGAGGCTCAAACATATACTGTTAAAGATGGTGTTGTAGAAGCTGTTACATGCTCTGCAGCGACAAGAGCTCAAGGAGCTCCATATATTCCTGAAAGTGGAAGAGAAAATGGAAAGACTCTCAAAAGGCAATTCCAAAGAGCAATGGATTTAGGAGCATCAATTGTATTAATTGTTTCCTGGAATGAATGGACAACAGGAGAACAACCATCAGTTGAGGTATCAAAGGATATAGAGCCATCTGAAGCTTACGGAACGTATTATTATGATTTAATGAGAGAACAGATTAAAAAGTTTAAAGGAAAGGTATAATTAATAATTGAAATTGAAAGTATCAGGTGTCAGTAAGGGCTATTTGTTCTAACTGAAACCTGATATTTATTTAGAATGATAACTTTTCAAATATTGTGTGGAGGATTTATATGATTGGTGTAATTGTTAATGTAATAACAGTAATAATTGGCTCGTCAATAGGTTTGATTTTAAAGAAGGGAATTCCAGAAAAAGTAAATAAAGCAGCAATGATAGGATTGGGAGCATGTACACTTTATATAGGAATTTCAGGCAGCCTTTGTGGAGAAAATACACTAATACTAATAGCTTCGATAATTTTAGGTGCCATTATTGGAACATTAATAAATATAGATGGAAGAATAAATAATGTAGTAAAAAAGTTTGAAATGAAATTAAATAAAAAAGACTCAAATGCTTCAATTGCTGAGGGGATTATTTCAGCGACATTATTATTTTGTGTAGGTTCAATGACGGTTACAGGCGCAATACAGGCAGGTATTGCAGGGGACAATACACTATTAATAACGAAGGCGATGCTGGATTTAGTTTCGTCGATGATGTTAGCATCGAGCTTAGGGGTTGGAGTGCTATTTTCAGCTATAGCAGTTTTTGTTATTCAGGGAGGATTGGTATTACTTGCAGGTTTGATTTCACCATTGCTTAGTATAGGAGCTGTTAACGAAATGACATGCGTAGGCTCAATTTTAATAATTATGATTGGAACTAATCTAATGGGAATAACTAAAATTAAAGTGGCAGACTTTTTGCCATCTATAATATTTGCACCTATAATATATAATTTGATTCCACAAATAGAAAAAATATATAATTTGATATTTTGAAAAATAAAAAAAGAAAAAATATTTTACTAGGTGGAGAAAATTTTCACAAAAATTTTCAGAAGAAGGATAAAAAAGATAGAAAATTACTTGTCAATGCCGATGCTGTTGTGGTTCAAAAGAGGACGAAACACATCATATAGTGGGAAAAATAAGGATAAAAAATTTTTTCAAAAAAAGTAAAAAAAGGTGTTGACAAGTGGAAATTTAAGAGATATAATAGGCGAGCTGTCAGGGAAACAGTGAAAACAAGAGCCCACAAGACAGCAGATGAACTTAGAAAAGTAAACAGCGTACAAACTTATCACAAGTAAAAAGGATAAGAAAAAACAACATGTAACTCGTTAATTTAAAATTGAGTTTTTTAAAAAAACAAGCCAGTACATCGGAAGATGTAAGATGTCGGAATCGACATCAAAAAGTAATGAGCAATCAATACTAAAGGTTAGTGAACTACACGAAAGTGTGGAAATAAATTAATCTGAGAGTTTGATCCTGGCTCAGGACGAACGCTGGCGGCGTGCCTAACACATGCAAGTCGAGCGGAGTT
>JAZNOJ010000008.1:0-20712 GCA_045580735.1 Candidatus Egerieisoma sp.
GTCTGTATATTTGTAAGAAAGCTTTCCGTCATCATTAAATATAGATACATTTTTATCTAAAATGCCATCGCCGTTCAAATCATCTGTAATATCTTTCACATCAGAATCTTCTGATACTTTTACTTCATTACTTACAATAACATCAGCGGTTGGAATTTGGGGTAAATTGAATCGTATAAAGCAGTTAGACATTCCAGACGCTCTTTCTAAATAATACACCTTAACATTGTGCTTACCAGGTGTAAAAATATCTGATAACAAGGTCGCACCATCTTCTGCATATAAAGTTTTTAATCCTTTTATATACTGACTATATGTATCTCCATGTAGATTGTTATTTAAACCATCTGAATACTCAAAATATGCTGTATCTCCGAAATGTGTAACTTCGTTATTTGGGTTTTTAGAATAATCAGAACCTCCATACAAATGCACAGTACCATTAGGATATTCGTTAGTCACACCATCAACTGGTGCTCTAAGATATTCAACCTCACCGGCAGAAAAATTTATTTTGCCATTTTGTGCAAGATGCTGACCACCCATATCTAATACAAGCTTATTATCAACAAAAACCCATAAGTCATCATCACCAGTGAATTCAAAAATTATATCGTCTCCAAAATCGGTATCTCCATCGTCCGGGATAATAAAATCAATATTCATCGACATGCCAAAATGCGAAGCTGTTCCACCAAAACTGTTTGTTCCAATTGCTGCCAAACCATCATCATGATACTTATTGATAGCGGCCCTATTTGCAGTTCTATTATTTGAACTACCAATTACCTCAGACCATAAAGTTTTATCCTGTGTTCCAAAATATTCGCCTTCATATGAGTCTTCTATCTTTTGAAATGGTAAAAACGAACTTACTGAGGTATTATCATTTCCGTCATTAGCATTTCTTCCTTCCGTATTATAGCCGATGCCAAAATCAGCTAAATTGAAATACAGATACTCATTTTTGAAAGCATTATACAATTCTTCGTTTCCATTAAATGGTACAATTACAATTTGTTCAACATTAGGAAAAACATTCGAATCAATTTCCACAGGAATTTTTAATTCAACCTCTGCTCTAAGCCAACCATTTGACTGACGAGTCAAATGGTTAGTGTAATCATACGTATATTCTTCATAATTACCGGAAGAAGGCTTGCCGTTGTTATCTATCTCTGCGTCTGTGTCAGATAATATAATTTTTATTATATTATCTGAGCCAGCATTTGATATACTTCTGTAATTAATTGTAAAATGTAGATAAATATATTCAATATTACTCATTGAAAGAGAATTCTCTCTTGTATGACCACTCGTAACACCAGTTGGCACCATAAATTTCACAAAACGCAAACTAGGTGTAAAAGTAGTAGTTCCCGTTTTTGGACTTAATTTGCAGTTAGTAACAGCATTGTCCACTCTTACCCAATTTGCTCCACCTAAAATTACAAAATCATTAGTTTCGGAATTTGCTAATTCATCTGTATAGTACGAAATCTGACTCTTTGTACCATTTGTCATACTCAATGTATCTGCATATAATTCGACTTTTTGGCTATTAGGATTATATTGAGCGTGATTTGCACTACTATTATATATATAATATCCATTTGTATTATCATAAACGAATTGGAATTTAGAAGGATAAATGCCCTCACGAATCAAACCCGCAGCTCTATTTATATTAGTTTCGGCGTCGGCTCCACCATATCCCGCTTCTAATCCTGACTTTATCGTTGCGTGGTTTGATGTATATCCAAATTCCGTCTGTTGACCAAAAAGTATGTTTCCCATTCTTTCGCCCCAGGTATCAATACCAGCCATTTTATTAGTTAAACTGATATTTGAAAACACCGGAAACCCATTAGTCAATTCATCTTTTAGTATACCCTGTTTTACAGGCGTTCCACCTGAGTTAACACCATCATCAAAATTATCATTTTGATATATACCTTGACTTATATTATCTCTTATTTCTTTTGAGTTAAATGAAAAATAGTTATTTCCCCAAGGCGAAACGATTATACTCCAAAATCGATTCCACTCGTCACCATCATAGTCAAACAAAACAGTGTCAAACTCTACTAAATCATATTGTTCCCCCAGTTCAGAGTCATAGTTGTCAGAGTTTTCATTATCTATTACATCAATAAACTTTACCGCTTTATATGTGCCTTTTTCTATGAGGTAGCTCTCTGCCTCAACCTTCGCAGGTGTCTTGACAAACACTCCTGCTGCAATCACGCAAACAAGAACTAAAAGTGGCGTTAATAAATAAATTCTTTTCTTTAATTTCATTAAACTCGCTCCCCTTACATTAACAATTAATACTTAACGTATTAAAAAAACAAATCATTATATGATTTTAAATTTTTTTAGCGAACAGAGCTATCCGCATAATCTTACTCAAATAGTATCATACATTAAGATTAAGTGCAAGAAAAATCACGTTTCATCGGCATATTTTTAAACAATATGGGCAAATTTTCAAGATAAATTTCGTCTCCGGCGAGATAATTTTTAAAATTTGTTTCTTATTAGCAACTTTTTATAAGAACAAATCGCGGACTCTTTTCACATTTATACAAAAATGGTGCTGAGACAGTATTTTGTGTTCAGCACCATTTAGTTTAATAATTATTTGTATTGATTAGTTTCTGACAGTTTCGACTATGTCATTTAAATCACAATCTAGCTTGTCACATATTTTCAAAAGAAGACTTGTATTTACACACTCTCCTTTTGAAAGCTTCGTTAAAGAACAGGAGCTGAAGCCCACAAGCTCACGAAGGTCACCCTTGTTCATGTTTTTGTCTATTAGCATTTTCCATAACTTATTATAACTTAATTTAACAGACATACTATCAGCCCCTTTCTTCTTTTCCCAAAATCAATAAGTTTTTAAAGATTTTGTGTGTGTTAATTTTCACTCTTCGGTGGATATTGAACAGGTGTCTTTGTTCCATAATCATTGTCTACTGAGCCCTCACCATCGAGCCAGTTTTCTTCGCCAAGCTCGTTTTCGAAGGTAACCTTTACATCTTCATCAATGTCTAATGTAGTTGATTTGTCACCCTTAGATATTTCAGTATCGGACTGAGTTCCAAAGTCTATGTTCCATGTATATTTGTTAATAAAATTGAAATACATTGGAGATTCATAAGGAGTTGAATGAGCAATTGTTTTATTCTTCGACAAATCCATTGAGGCAACTTTTGTCTGAAACTCTTCTTCAAAACTAGCCTTATATTGAACTTCAGTATTATTATAAGTATAATTTCCCGGCAAATTCTCATATGCCTTATTTGAAAGCGTGCCACCCAGCTCACTAACATTGATGTGCTTAATTGGCTTTCCGTCAGTATGAGCTTCAGGAACACTTATTACTGCTGTATATCCTGCAGGAATCGAAAGTCTTCCATCAGAGGATGTAAATATCTTACCCGTCTGATTATTAATGTCTCCAGTTTGATATAAAACATATTCTAACGAAGATGTTATTACACCACTCGCACCCATTTCCCATGAAGGAACTGTAGCTTCCGTTGTATACATCACTTGAAAATCATAAAGTCGTCCTGCAAAATCATCTTTTTGGAATTCTTCTATAGTAGCTCCGTTTGCTTCAAGCTCTAATGTTTCATCAGGTGATACATTGTTATTTTGATTTAAATCTTTTTCTGCTACATTATATTCTACATCTTTGCTTACATATACTGAGCCCTTTGGGATAATTGGAAGGTTAAATTCAAGTGTAAGGTTTGATGCGCCTGCAGCTCTTTCTAAATAGAATATTTGAAGCTTATGAGTTCCTGAAGAAATTATGCTTTCATATCCATCTTTTTCATTCATATTATAGCTTCTCTGATTTGAAGGCACCTTAGTAGCAGTATAATTAGGTACAACCACGGAATTATATGCAGAGTTGTAATATGTTACTTGACCTGTTGCAAAATTTATAACGCCTTTAACTTGGCCATGACAACCACCAACGTCTAATACAAGCTTTCCGTCAACAAATATCCATAAATCGTCATCACCATTAAATGTTATATTAGAATGACCTAATATATCCGCGAGCTTCGCAATATCCTTTTCAATATCATAAAAGGTTCTTGCAAATAGATGTCTTAAATTATGAGGAAAAACCTTTTTCTCCTCTACTCCGGCTTTGCGACATATTTTTTTCATTAATCGCCATATATTTGAACGGTCAATAGGCTTTCCATTCCTTGTTATAAAAATCGGACCACTTTCAATATTGTTTGCCTTTGCATAATCAAGTAAACGAGTACATAGCCTTTGTACAAGAAAAATCTTGCGCACCTTACCCTTGCAAGTAATTATACTTTCACACCTCTTAGCAGCTTCGACAGTAACATATTCGAGCTCACTCACTCTAATCCCGCTACTGCATATGGTTTGCATAATAAGGCTCACCATTTTGTTTTTACTATTTTTTTCAGCCTCACATATTAGTTTTTCATAATCACTCTTAGTTAATTCTACAGATTCATCACAATATGTTTTCGTTTGCAGCCTGTATTGTTTAACAGTATAATCAGCGCAATTTACAAACTTCAAAAAGGTATTAACAGACGCAATCATTGAATTTGCACTTGTTATTGCATATTTATTACCAATAACCCTCTTATACTCCAGCACATCATCCTTATTAATACAAATATATGCTTCATTATTTAACATATCATTAAATCGATATTCATTGCATTTCCTTTTTAATAATCCTGTTTTGGCAAAATTCAAAAACAAACACACATCACGCACATATTTTTCAATCGTATTTTTAGTACGTTCTTCATTTTCTAAATATTTTTTAAATTCCATAAGATGTTTTGATTGTATTTTCATGTAAAGCACTATCCCTTCCGTTTAAATAATTAACGAATTGCAGACATGCTGAAGAAAGGCATGAAAAAATTTTATGAAAAGCTTGTAGTAAAAAAACTAAATGAACACAAGCACTACAACTAACGAACAAATGTTAGTTCATAAAATACTTAAAAATTAAAATTATATAAAAAAAGCTCCAACATCCACATTAAATATGAATCTTGGAGCTTTCTTGACTGTCTACACAGCCTAATATTGGTGACCCCTACGGGATTCGAACCCGTGTCGCCGCCGTGAAAGGGCGATGTCTTAACCACTTGACCAAGGGGCCTAATATGGTAGCGGCGATGGGATTTGAACCTATGACCTGCCGGGTATGAACCGGATGCTCTGGCCAGCTGAGCTACGCCGCCTTATTTAATCACCGAATGCATGTAAGCATTTCTCAGTGACAACGCTTGCTGATTATACTCGATTCATTCCGAGTTGTCAATACCTTTTTTTCATATTTTTAAATATTTTTCATATAAAAAAAGGAATCAGGAACACATTTCAAAACACAAGCCATCTAATGCTAAAAAATGCAAAAAGCCGGTTGCCAGTACAACCGGCCAAAATGCTATTTTTTATATAAAGCACATGTCAAATAATCGAACACGTAAATTATATAGCTCTTGTAACCTTTCCTGATTTCAAGCAGGAAGTACATACATGAGCGTAACGAGGAGTACCATTTACCATGATTTTAACTCTTCTTACATTCGGCTTCCAATTTCTTTTTGCACGTCTACTCACCTGTGAACGTGTTATACTGATGTGGCGTCCGAATAACATATCCTTTGAACAAAATTCACATCTTGCCATTTAAATACACCTCCCTAGAAAATCTTCAAACAGCGCCTGCTATTGTAACATATCTTTTTATTTAATGCAAATTTTTTTTGCACAAAAAAGCAAACTCCGGAAAACCTGCACTTATATCGCAAATTCATTTGCTTTTAAGTACAAAAAGGCCGTTCGCTAGCATAATTCTGGCAAACAGCCTTTATATATAAAGTGAAATCAGTCTAATGATTTTTATTATTCGTTTGTTTCTGCATTATCAGAAACTGTCTCCACTTCAATTGCTGGTTGTAATTTTGCAGCAAGAATATCACCAATAGATGTACCCATAGAAGAAGCCTTATCTGCTACTATCTCCTCTTCGCCATCCTTCTTAGCACGCTTTTCACCCTTATTAGGACGATCAGCACGATCCTTCTTGCGTGGTCTTTCCTTCTTTTCAGGAACTATAGGATTACCCTCTTCATCAAGCTCTACAGGCTTTGGCTCTGGATCATAAGCCTGAACATCACGTATGCTGAGGTTAATCTTCTTTTCTTCTATATTTGTATCAATAATCTTAGCCATAACCTTTTGACCAATCTTAAGACAATCAGCGGCACTTGATATTCTCTGATTTGAAATTTGAGAAATATGTACCAAACCGTCAATTCCTGGTGCTATATTTACAAAAACACCAAAGCTTGCGAAACGTACAACAGTAACCTCTAAAATATCTCCTACCTGATAGAGATTCTCAGCATCAAACCAAGGATTATCCTCTTGCTTTCTATATCCAAGTGAAATTCTCTTCTTCTTTCTATCAAATTCAAGAATTTTTACTTCAACTTCCTGTCCAACGCTTAACACCTCTGAAGGATGCTTAATTCTGTTCCATGAAAGCTCTGACATGTGAATAAGACCATCATATCCACCAATATCAACAAATGCACCAAAAGGAGTAAGGCTCTTTACAACACCTGTACAAACCTTATCAACTTCGATTTTACTCCAGAATGCTTCTTCCTTCTCTTCTCTGTCAGCAACAAGAATTACTTTTCTTGAGCCGATGATTCTATTATGTCCTCTTGCACCCTTTTCAAATGATGTGATGATTACATCTACTACTTGTCCCTCAAATACGCTTAAATCTTTAGCATATCTTTCAGAAATCTGTGATGCAGGAATAAAAATACGAACAGAACCTAAATAAGCAACAACACCGCCACCTACAGCTTCTTTAATACGAACTGTAACAGGTGTTTTGTTTTGGAATGATTCTTCAAGTAGAAGCATGTTCTTCTTGTTGTCGATACGTCTCTTAGAAAGGATTGCCTCTCCATCCTTATCACTTACCTTAACTACCATTGCTTCAACCTCGTCACCGATTTTAAGCTGCTCGGGATCAAAGTTCGGAGCATCTTCAAATTCTTCTATAGCAATAAAGCCTTCAAATTTGAATCCAAGATCAACATAAACACCCTTATTGTCAATCTTTGTGATAGCACCTTTAACAATCTGACCACTTGTAATAGTTGTCAAAGATTGATCCAATAATGATTCAAAAGAATCATTTGCATCATCAACAATTGCTGCCTCTGCAACATCGTTCACGATTTCGTTGTTAACTTCCGGATTGATTTCACTCATCTTACCAATAACCTCCTCGATGATCCAGTCAGGAACCGAAGCCCCGGCTGTAACACCAACTTTCTTATATATATCTATCTGCGACAAATCTAATTCAGCAGCGTTTTCGACAAAATAAACATTCTCACAAATTTCAGCACTTAAATCATATAATTTACATGTGTTAGAGCTTTTTTTATCACCAACAACAACCATTGCTTCCGTCTGTGATGCTATTTTTACGGTCTCCTCCTGACGTAAAGTCGTCGCACTGCATATTGTATCAAAAAAATTCATGTTGTCAAAGGATTTTTTTAATTTTTTGCAAATTTCATTAAAAATTTTTTTCGAAAAAGTGGTCTGGGCTACCAAACTATACAATATATTGTTATCTGCTTCTTTTATAAAATTTTCACATTCATCTAAATTAGATAAAATAATGGCATTTTCATCACACCAACCGTTAGTGCCCTTGACTTCCGGGTGATTAGAATCTCCCACAATTATTATTTTTCGTCCATCCATATACTCCTTACTCACTAATTTATGAATTTTAGAAACAAACGGACACGTTGCGTCGATAATCTCACAGCCTAAAGCTTCAATTTCTTTCATTATTTTAGGCGAAATTCCATGCGCTCTAATTATAACAACTGCCTTTTCAGGCATCCCATCAGAATATTCTTTTATTTCATTTACATTGTGAATTACACGCATTCCTAAAGAATTCAACTTATTGATTACATTGTCGTTGTGAATAAGCTCGCCATACGATAAAATATATTTATTGCCAATATTATTTTTTAATATTTCAAAACTTTTATCTACAGCATTCGCAACTCCGAAGCAAAAGCCTGCAGTCTTAGCTTGAATAATTTCCATTTTCCGGAACCTCCATCAAAGAGTAAATATAATCTAAAATTTCCTGAGACATATTTAAGTAGTCCTGCTTGGTATACTTAATTTTTTCACTTTCAGGAGGCAAATTTATCACATCTCCAAATCGTACATAAATTTTACCAAAAAGTCTGGCTTTTCCCCATATAGCAACAGGTAAAACAGGCACACCGGCCTCTACAGCAAACTTGGCTACCCCATGCTTTGCCTTGTTTCTTTGACCTGCGCCTTTAGAGCGTGTTCCTTGTGGAAAAATACCAACAGCTTCGCCTTTTTCAAGCATTTGAAATGTTGTTCTTGCAGCAGCTATATCTCTAGAATTTCTTTTAACGGGATATGCTCCACAGGCAGAAAAAATTTTCCCTAAAATTTTATTTTTAAACAATTCTTCCTTTGCCATCCATTTTACATATCTTTTTAATCTATAACCAATTAAAAACATATCCAACATACCTTCATGATTTGCAGCAACTACAACTCCACCTTTTTCAGGCATTTTTTCTGCACCGTAAACCTTAACACGAAAAATAAAACAAAAAATAAATCTGCATATAACTCTCAATACTTCCATATTGTTACTTATTCTCCAATTTTTTCATAATAATATCAAGCATAGCTGCTTCGCTCTCTTCACAATTCAAATCCGATGTATCCAATAAAATAGCATCCTGAGCCTGCACTAACGGTGCAAACTCTCTAGTACTATCATTCTTATCTCTAAAAATCATATCCTTCAATACTTCCTCGTACGTTACGTCTTGTATATTCTTTTCTAAAAGCTCTTTATAACGCCTTTGCGCACGAACCTCCGGACTTGCTGTCAAAAAAATCTTAACTGCTGCATCAGGCAAAACATAAGAACCAATATCGCGTCCATCCATTACAACATTGCTTTTAGCAGCTATAGCTCTCTGGATTTCAACTAATTTAAGACGAACAGTCGGAATAACAGCAACCTTTGAGGCAGCAATAGAAACTGCAGGAGTTCTAATTAAAGAGGTAACATCTTCTTCATTAACCAAAACTCGTTGTTCACCATTATCATATATTACATCTAACGAAAAGCCATCAACAAGCATATCTATATTTATATCCTTTTCCCAATCTGCCTCAGAAAAATCCACACCATTGTTTATTGCATACAGCCCAAAAGCTCTATACATTGCACCTGTATCCAAATATATATAATTAAGCCTTCTAGCTATAGATTTTGCGAATGTGCTCTTACCTGCTCCAGAAGGGCCATCTATTGCAATATTACGATTCATTATTTTCACACCCCAAAAAATCCTTGTCATATATTACTCTATGTCCAACACCTATAGACATTTCGTTTAGATGAAGTAATCCTATACCAAAAAAAACAGCTACACTTATATGCTCACCACATCTTGCCACAGCAATTTTGCCACCTATATTAAGACCTATTGCTTTATTTACAATTTGTGACAATGCCTCATGTGCTGCACCGGCAACTGCTCCCTCATCGGCATGAGATTCTTTAATTAAATTTTCTCTTTTGGCCGCAACAACAGCTCTCTCAATCATTTTTGTAACAGAAGAAATGAATTCTCCCCCAAAGTCAACCGCTGCTGTCAGCACTCCATTTTTCATTAAGTCAGCCTGAACCTTCTTTTCTGAGGCTCTGTCTTTCGTTATCGCCACAGCAATCGCTGCAGTTACCGCTTCTCTGCTACCAGTTTCGCCGAACATAATATCACCTTTTAATTTCTTTTATATCCTAAAAATTCTAGATTAAATACTTATATTTGTCAAGGAAAATCACCCCGGGCTTATTTCTCTCTAATAAAGTATATAATAATCATAAGAACTCTTATAGAGCCTTGCGTATCTAATTTTCACACAAAGCATTATTTCATTAGATATTATATTTAACTCATAACAGCGGTAATATTATCCACTTGATTAGTTATTACATAAATGGTATCATCAAAAAAAATCAAAGGGAGTACAATAATGCAAAATTCTAATAAAACATACATAGATTATTATGATAATATACAAAAATACAATAAAAAAATCCGCAAAGCACTTATATGTACTAGTATTACTGCATTAATTAATATATTAATTATCATATTTTACTATTATTTAAAAAACAATCTTTCACCCGAAGAAATCACAAACATTTATACAGAAAAATTATTTTATTATATTAATATTCCATTTAAATTTATTTCAAGAATAACACCATTTTCTGTCACTGAGTTTTTACTCTATACTGTTATATTACTTTTTGTTATTTCACTTATAAGATTATTTTTTATAACAGGAAAGATGATTTATTTATATTTAAAATTACGAAAAGAAAAGAAGTATCCTGAAATTCATTATATTTTTTATCCGGGTGTAGCATTTACATTTAATATCTTTTCCTTTTTTTGCATAATGATTTCAATTTTTATACTATTCGGTGGCATTAATTACATGGGAATCGGCTATGACAAAAAGGCAGAATTAAAAATCCAAGCAAGCACTGTAGCAGATTTACAAAAGCTTTGTCTTTATTTAGGAAATAACGCTTCGATTGCAAGAAGCAAGCTTTCTCTCAACCTTGATAAATCGATAAACGAAAATTCACCTGAATATAACCCCTTTGAACTTGCTGAAGCAGCACAAGAAGCATACAATAATATTCCCGAGGAGTACAATATTACAAAAAAAGCCTTCCCGAATGTAAAATTTGCAATAGGCTCTAGCCTAATGTCAAACATTCATATAACAGGTATATATCCATATGTTTTTCCAGAGGCAATTGTAAACATTAATACTCCAATAATGTCCTTGCCTCATACTATATGTCACGAAATGGCACATCAAAGAGGTTTTGCAAGAGAAGACGAAGCTAATTTTATTGCATACATCGCATCCATAAGCAGTGATAACCCATTAATGGTATACTCAGGATATTATACAGCCTTTACATATTCTATGAACATGTTATACGAATACGACCGTGAAAGCTGGGAATTTATTTATAATAATATGAATAAAAATATACGTCTTGATATTCAAAAAGAAACTACTTATTGGAAACAATTTGAATCAATAAGTAGTGAAACATCTTCAAATATAAACAACGCTTATTTGTCTGCAATGGATATTGAAGACGGTGTAAAAAGCTACGGAAGAATGGTAGATTTATTATTAGCCGATGCCAAAAAGTATGGTAAAATTTAAATTTCGGCTGTTATTAGCAGATGAATTAAGAAGCATTTTCATTATTCGTATTTTCACCGTCAATAATTTCTTCTACATTTTCTAGCGCTGTAATTTTTACAAAGCACGAATAATCTCCTATAACAGTATATTTTTCACTATCTAGGCCTGCAAAGGTCAAAGGAATATTGTATTCTCCTACACTCTTATTAAGATCTAATGTTGCACCTAAAACAACATCAGACAACAATTCTAGATCCGCAGATTTGCCCTTTACGACAATTTTAAATTTTTCCGGTGATATTTTGTAATTATATTTTGTCTGATCTAAGCCTGGAGTACTGATTGATTCTCCCAATTTAACTTCAATTGTTTTTGTCTCATAATCAGCTATGTTAGCAGTAACAGCCACAGCCTCAAGCTGGTAGACTGAAACATCCGCTGGAATATATTTCCTCAAATCAAACTTAACCTCTACGTCCTCAGTTGCTCCCTCTATAGAAATCTCACCTAAATTAATCTCGCTTATATTTCTTAATGACGCCGCAGAACCTCTTAGCAAAACAGTTTCATGTGATATTTTATCAGATTCATAATAGCAAGCCTTATCAGGCTTACCTGTTATTTTATAAACCAACGGCACACGCTTAGCCACTTGAATTTTAACAGTAATCTTTTCAGTATCATACTCCGCGGTTGCATCTTCACCGCTTTTCAATATATAGTGACCAAGGAAGGAGCCCGTTTTATCTGAATCAATCGATTTTTCTGTCAAACTATCATTTAAAAAAACCTTTATACAATCTATCTGTTCAATATCAGAATCAAAACCATAAATTTGAATTGTTTCCGGCTCTGGAACAACTGAAATAAATTCAAAGCCATCACTTAGCAGAGTCTCGTTATACTCAACCTGAACATTGAGATTTCTTTGAGAAACCTTATTAAATTTCACATCTATGCTTTTCGGGTAGTAGTCTTCTATTTTAACTCCCAATCTTGAACATTTAGGCTCTTCTATCTGTAATGTTGTAATACCTGGCCCTTCGATTTGCTTATAATCTATAGCTGCATAAAAATCATTCACAGACAAATTACCTAGTATATCTGCTCTGCCTGTTGCCTTCACGGTAATTTTATCAGGGACATCTGAGTCTCTTTCATTAAGCCCAATTTCATACGGTGCTCTTTGATTCAAAACATCAAGCGGAACCTCCATAGTGCGAGTTTCTGTTGGATTTGTTGAATTAAGCACTAAAAACCATGTTATTATTCCCAAAAGGATGGCTCCTAAAATGCTAAAGGTTTTACTGTTTAGAAAGTTTTTAAGTTTTGTCATTTTCAGGATCCTCCTTTTTGGGAGCTTCAGCCTTTGTTTTAGAATAGCGTTCAAATTTTTTCAAGAACCTTTGTTTTTTATCTTGATTTTCAGCAACAACCAACGCATCCACAAGAATTTTTTTGAGCTGTGGCTGTTTAATATCTCTTTTAAGCTTTCCATCAATAGCAACTGAAACATATCCTGTTTCTTCAGAGACAATTATTGACACACAGTCAGAATTTTCGCTGATACCAATTCCTGCTCTATGTCTTGTACCTAACGCTTTGTTTAAATACATATTTGTTGAAAGCGGTAAATAACAGGCCGCTGCAGTAATTTTATTATTTTTTATAACTACAGCACCATCATGAAGCGGTGTATTCTTAATAAATAGCAAACGTAAAAACTGTTCTGATACATTTGAATCTATTGTTGTACCCGTTTTTATTATCTCACTAAGACTAATTTCACGTTCGATTATGATTAATGCTCCTGTTTTTTCTGCGCCCATAGCATACGAAGCATTAATTATTTCATTAATTACTATTTCAGTTTCTTCCGCATTTCCCATCGGACCTGATAGAATCTCTCCGAATGATTTTTTACCTAAGCCTTCAAAAATTCTTCTAAGCTCCGGCTGAAATAAGACAATCAGCATTACAGGCAGTGCTTCTATTACAACCTTTAACAAAAAGGATACTGTAGACAGCTCTACTAAATCTGCTATAAATGCGGCAATAAGTATTAAAATGACACCTTTTATTAATTGAAATGCCCTAGAATCGCGAAGCAATTTGAATATCAAATAAAAAACATAAGAAATCACGAATATATCAATTAATATTTTAAATATATCCCATACATCTCTAATGCCCAAATATTCTGCTAAAAAAGTAGTAATTTTACTAAATTCAATTACGCCTAAGTACATCGCAATCTGTCTCCTAAATATTAGTTATCACAATCAATGCATTAGATATAATACATTAAATAATAAAACAATGAAAAGAATGTGGTTGCAAGCATTGCAGCAGCTAATACAATACAAACAATTCTGGTAATTAATTTTGTCTTCTTGGGTGAATTTGATTTTTTACTCATTATTATCCCCCTCTACTGTAGTATATTTCACTTCTACAGAAGAAACAGTCGAATTAAACGATTGAATTTCTGCATCCATTTTATCATTTATTGCCTTTAATGCTGCCTCCATTTGTGATTTTACACTATTACACATTTCAGTAACCTCAAGGCGCATTTCTCTAAGCTTTTTATTCTTATCAACGATGCTGACACGAAGTGTTTCTGACTTTTGCTCAAGCTCACAGCGTTCTCTTTCAGCTTGATTACGAGCTGAATCTACTATATCCTTTGCTGTATTTTCAGCCTTAATTAAGGCATCGGCAACCTTAGCCTTTTCTTCTTGCATTTCAATATATGAAGCAGAAAGCTGATTATGCTGCGCTAGCAAGCTATTATATGAATCTGCCAGCTCACTATATGCCTCTCCGAGCTTAATAATTTCATTAGTATTGGCATCAATAATATCTGCATAATGCTTATTTAATTGAGCAATATATTCATTTACATGCTTTTTTCTGTACTTTTTCAGAGGTACATCAAAGCTTTTTATTTCAAATTTGCCGTCAGATATTATCGTATCTTTATTTAAAGGCTGCACAGGCTCAAGCATCTTGTTCTGAATCTGATTCTCCAACTTCATTCCTCCTAACAAATGTATCAATTATACTGCGTAGTTCATCTATAGGCTTCAAACCTACAATACGTTTTTCTGTAATACCATCAACAGTTATTGCTATTGTCGGCACATGCATAATTCGGAAATTTTTAACAGCCCTTGGACACTCATCTACATTAACACTGCCCAAAATGGCTAAACCCTCATATTCCTTTGCAAGAGCTTCCCAATGAGGTGCCAATGTTCTGCAAGGGCCACAATTTGATGCCCAAAAGCTCACTATTACCGGAATATTACTTTTTAATATCGTTGTATCTAAATTTGCATCATTAAATTCAACAACCTTATCATTTGTCATAATTTATCACCTTTATAATTTAATAATATCAAAATAAGCCACTTATGCTTCCATTTTCATCTATGTCTATATGTTCGGCAGCAGGAACCTTAGGAAGTCCCGGCATTGTCATGATGGAGCCTGTAAGAGCAACTATAAAGCCGGCTCCTGCAGATACCTTTAAGCTTCTTACTGTTACCTCAAAATTCTCCGGTGCTCCAATTTTCTTTGCATCATCTGAAAAACTGTATTGTGTTTTTGCAATACAAACAGGAAGCCCTCCAAAGCCCATCTCCTCTAATTGCTTCTTTTGCTTTAAGGCCTCTGCTGTGTAATTCACAGAGCTTCCTCTATAAACCTTTTTCACAACAGCTTGAAGCTTTTCATCTATCGACATTTCATCTTCATAAGAAAATTCAAACCTACTATTATCTTCTGCTTCGCAAAGTCTTACAACCTCCTCGGCAAGCTCGATAGTTCCATCTCCACCTTTAGCCCAGCCGTCTGAAAGTGCCACATTTACGCCTAATTCTTTACATCTTGATTCTATTAATTTAATTTCAGCATCTGTATCCTTTGCAAATCTGTTAATAGCTACTACGCATGGAAGCTTATACACATCACGTATATTAGAAACATGTCTTAATAAATTTGGAATACCCTTTTCAAGCGCAGCTACATTTTCCTCACCTAAATCAGACTTTGCTACGCCTCCGTGCATTTTAAGAGCTCTAACGGTTGCAACCACAACAACAGCAGAAGGACGAAGTCCTGCCACTCTGCATTTTATATCGAGGAATTTTTCTGCCCCTAAATCTGCTCCAAATCCGGCTTCTGTAATAGTATATTCTCCAAATTCCATTGCAGTTTTTGTTGCAATAACAGAATTACAGCCATGAGCGATATTAGCAAAAGGACCTCCATGAACAAATGCCGGTGTGCCCTCAAGCGTTTGAACAAGATTTGGTTTCATTGCATCCTTTAAAAGTGCAGCCATGGCACCCTGAGCCTTTAGCATAGAAGCTGTGACAGGCTTCTCATCATAGGTATATCCAACAATTATTCTACCTAATCTTTCCTTTAAATCGGTCAAAGATGACGAAAGACAAAGCACCGCCATAATTTCAGACGCAACAGTAATATCATATCCGTCCTCCCTAGGTACGCCGTTTACTCTTCCACCTAGTCCATCATTAATAAATCTAAGCTGCCTGTCGTTCATATCAACACATCTACGCCATGTTATTCTTCTTGGGTCGATGTTAAGCTCATTACCTTGATATATATGATTATCAAGCATCGCGGCAAGAAGATTATTGGCAGCACCAATAGCATGAAAATCTCCTGTGAAATGTAAATTTATATCTTCCATGGGTACAACCTGTGCATATCCTCCACCCGCTGCTCCACCTTTCACTCCAAAAACGGGGCCTAAGGAAGGTTCTCTCAATGCAACCACGGGATTTTTTCCTATTTTGCGAAGTCCGTCTGCCAAGCCTATTGTAGTTGTTGTCTTACCCTCTCCTGCCGGAGTCGGTGTAATAGCCGTTACAAGAACTAATTTTGATTTAGCTTCCTTATGTGGCATAGACCATACATCTATTTTTGCTTTATATTTGCCATAATACTCAACATATTCTGAATCTATTCCTAATGCATCTGCTATTTCTCCAATTGGCTTAATTTTAGCAGCCTGTGCAATTTCAATGTCGCTTTTAAATGTGCTCATTTCGTACCCCTTCTTAACATTAAATTCACAAAAACATTCCACTTTCTATTTTAGCGGTTTGCTTTCAATTTTGCAAACGTTTTTATATGCTTTGTTTTAAATTTTGAAATAAATTTTCCCTCTGCTTGACAAAGAGATACATTTTTCCATTTTACCGGAACAAGCATAAGCTTCATATATTTAGATTTTGGTTTTGCAATCTTCAATGCTCGCCTTACCTCGGGATTATTTATTATTCTTTTAATTTCATTTTTTTGTTCTTTTTTTGTAAGTTCAGAACAGGGATTAGTCACATTTTCAATACAGCCCACAATTCTTTCTATATATCTTCTAAAAATCATTTCTAAAGCTGCTGTATTGACTTCATCGCCGAGATTCCAATATTTGTACAAATTTTTCATCCAAATATGCTCTTCTTCCCTTTTCTCATACAATTCTTTTTTATATCTTGCTGTTTCACTTTCTGCTCTTGCTCTCACAAAATGATAATACGCTTTAGGAATAAAAGCTACTCTTTCTACATCCCTTATAAAAGAGAGCACAAAAGGGAAATCATCCATCCATGTATTAGGAAATTTCAATTTATTTTCTATCATATATTTGGCGCTATAAAGCTTATTCCAAGGTGAATAGAGTAGATTTTTATCAAACAAAAGATGAGCTTTTTCTCTAAAATCCTTCTGTGTTTTAAATTCCATTTCACATTCTGTTTGAAGCTGTGTAAATTTTTCATTTTCACCATAATATGTGTCAATATAAAAACCGGTTATTACAAGCTGAGCGTTTGTTCTTTCTGCCTCCTCATACATATCTTGAAGCATTTGTGGCTCTGCCCAATCATCTGAATCCATAAAATAATAATACTTTCCACACGCCTGTTCCATCGCTTTATTTCTAGCTGCCGGTGCGCCCGAATTTTTTTGGTGTATAACTTTAATTCTGTTATCCTTTTGGGCATATGCTTCACATATTTCACCGCTTTTATCAGGCGTTCCATCATCTACTATAATAAATTCAAAGCTTTGAAAGCTTTGATTCAATATACTCTCTATAGCCTTTGCTACATACTTTTCAACCTTATATACCGGCATTATCACAGATATACCTACTTGCTTTTTCTCTTTCATATTACTTTACCTTTATATTTTCTTTGACGCCTCAAGCGCTGATTCAATTACCCTATCCATATCATAATACTTATATTCTGCTAATCTTCCACCGAATATAACATTTTTTTCTTTTTGGGCTTCCTTTGCATATTTTTCATATACTTTTTGATTTTTTTCGTCATTTATAGGATAATATGGCTCTTTCCCGAAAGAATATGCTTCAGAATATTCTTTTGTAATGACAGTTTTACCTTTTTGATGTTCTTCAGGATTAAAATGCTTATGTTCTATAACCCTTGTATAAGGTGTTTCGAAATCAGTATAATTCATTACCGCCACACCCTGATAATTATCTTCATCAAGCAGCTTTGTTTCAAATCTTAAGCTTCTATACTCTAAATTTCCGAATTTGTACTCAAAAAAAGAATCTATTGTTCCAGTATATACTATGGTTTTTGCCATATCCATATATTTTTTTCTTGTATTTAAATCTTTAGTAAAATCAACATTTAATTCAATATCTATACCCGCAAGGAGCTTTTCTATTAATTTTGTATATCCACCAATCGGTATTCCTTGATACTTATCATTAAAATAATTATTATCATAGGTATATCTCACAGGCAATCTTTTTATTATAAATGCTGGTAATTCCGTACATGGACGTCCCCATTGCTTTTCTGTGTAGCCCTTAACTAACTTTTCATATATATCCTTACCCACTAGCTTAATTGCTTGTTCTTCTAGATTATTTGGATTTTCATTTGCACTACTTTGCTGTTCTATTATTTTTTTCTTTGCTTCTTCAGGAGTAACAATTCCCCATAATTTATTAAATGTGTTCATATTAAATGGCAAATTATATATTTCCCCTTTATAATTTGCAACAGGGCAATTTGTATACCTGTTAAATTCACAAAATGAATTCACATAATCCCACACATTTTTATTATTTGTGTGAAAAATATGTGCACCATACTTGTGAACCTCTATACCAGCTCGATTTTCCGTATAAATATTTCCTCCTATGTGATTTCTTTTTTCAATCACAAGGCAGCTCTTTCCTTTTTTCATAGCTTCATGCGCAAATACAGATCCAAAAAGACCGCTGCCTACAATTAAATAATCATACTTTTTCATAAAAACCTCTTTATACCAGAATCAAAACAAAGCGTTACTCCATGAGTGAATCTTTAAAATTTCTATATTCTTCTAGATGATAACTTGAACCTCTCCTCACTAAAGTGACGAGATTCTTGAAAGCAGGCTTCTAACGAAGCCTTTTTTTCCAAGCTATCCCCATAGTTTCCTTTTAAGTGCATCCCTAAACTCTTTCATGAGAAGTCTTGCCGAAACACCTTTCATAGCCTTTGTTATATTAGGGATATAATGTTGAGGTGAAGAATTAATCGTTGTTCTACTCGCCCCTACAACACTTTACGTCTATACTTCACGCACTATACTATATGATATTGTATGGAATATACATAACCTCTGCCATTTACAACATCCATGAGCCTACCTCCATATGTACACATACTAACATATGCATTGGAAAAAGTACAGTAATTACTAGTCATTGTAATTCATCTTTACTCAAAACGAATTGGAATTATTTGCAGAAAAGGACATAATTTTCTATATAAATGTGCTACCCATCCCACCTCTAAAGAAGTGGTTTTTCCGCACTCCTTTGTGATATTTTACGATTTTAGAAAAATATTATTTATAAAATATATTTGCCAGACTAATTCACGAATGATATTATAAAAAAGTAATTGCTAAAAAAACGCACAAAGGAGATTGTTAATTATGAATAACCCTTCAAAAAAATACATAGATGAACTCGATTTTATTACCAAAACAATAAAAGAAGCTTATCACAAGCTTGCTGATACAAGGATTGACAATCTCATAGACAAGTCAAAATTTGATTTGGTTACCGTTCTGGATTACGAAATGGAAAAATACATTTCTGAAAAAATCACAGAAAAATATCCAAAAGACAGAATACATGGAGAAGAAGGCTCATCAAATACAGAAATAATAGGCAGAACATGGACTATTGACCCTATTGATGGTACATATAATATGGCGAATAAGCTTCCTCTTTTTGGTGTTCAATGCTCAATGTTTGAAAACGAGGAGCCTGTTGTTGCCGCTATTTATCTTCCTTTTACAGATGAAATGTATAGTGCTGCATTAAACCATGGTGCATATCTTAACGGAAAACCCATAAGCGTTACCAAACCAGATTTAACCCACAGTATAGTAAGTTTTGGTGATTTTCCACATTCAAGACCTAGCGAAACAAAAACAGAGTTAAAAATACTTGCTCATCTGTCTGATAAAATTGCTAGAATACGTATGTTCGGTGCTGCCAGCATTGATTATGCATATGTTGCAGCCGGCAAAACACACGGCGTTGTTATTTATACAAAAAATAAATGGGACATTGCTCCTGGAATTTTACTTTGCAAGGAAGCTGGTGCTGTAACTAGATCTCTAGATACACCCGACGGAACATACAATTTTGATTCCCCTTCTGTGATAACCACATCAACTGATGAACTATATGAGTGTATAAAAGATTCAATATAATATAATTCATTTCACGGAAGCCTTACTTGTATCTCGAGAAAAAAAGGCTCCTACATTTTACATTTGTTTTTTTACGATTTGGTACTCATCACCTGCTCGAAAATATGGACATTTTTTACTTTTGAATTGCACATATCTTGCAACTTCATCCTCGTCCATGTATACCGAGCATAAATAGGCTTCATATTCCTCGTCATATTCGTAGTGCATACAATTTTCACAATCTCGTGTATCAAACATTTTTTCACCTGCATTTACTAATCACTCGTATTCTACACTTATGCTTTTTAAATATCAATAATAATATTGTTTATTTTAAAATATGCGCCGCTATACTTTTTCACATCTATATCAAGCAAATATGCTTTATTTGCATAGATAATCATGATTATATTGAACCTCTCATCACTAAAGTGACGAGATTCTTAGGAACAGGCTTCCAACGAAACCTTTTTTACCAAGCTATCCCCGTAGTTCCTACGGTTCTTTATTTGTTTTATATAGTTACAAGCATTTTCAGCCCCTCGTTTC
>JAZNOJ010000009.1:0-2687 GCA_045580735.1 Candidatus Egerieisoma sp.
CATAGAGCCGATGAATGCAAAGGACGAGCCTAAGAATACAGGGCTTTGCGTTTTGGTGAATGCAAGATACACCAGGGTACCGAGACCTGCGCCTACCAGAGCGGCAGCAGAGCTCATGTTGTTGCCGATAATAACCGGAACAACCAAGGTTGCGGTCATAATCGCAAGTAGCTGCTGAATTGCGAAAATCAGAAGCTGTGGAAATTTGGGTTTGTCATGAACACCGTAAATCAGTTTCATTTTAAACATCCTCCTCTTTCTTTTGTGGCAAAAAGCCAATTTTTTTGATAAAAACCGACAGTTTTTACTTAATTAAAATTTTACTCCTTTTTTTATGTTTTGTCAATAGATTTTATGGATTTGTTGCATTGACAGAGACCAGAAAAATTGATATAATAGAATCACACAAAATAAAAACGGAGGGATTGGATATGCGCATATTTTGTGATGCGGATGATGTGCTCATTAACACGGTAGAATGCTGGGTGGAGCTGATTAACCGTTCCTATAATCAAAATGTAAAGCCTGAAGCGGTGACCGATTGGGATGCAACGGTGGCGTATCCGATGCTGACCGCTGAACAGGTGTACGGCGTTTTGAATGCAGACACCCTCTGGCACATGGTTTCACCGTTGCCGGGAAGTGTGGAGTACCTTAAAAAGCTGATAGATGACGGACATGAGGTGTATATCACCACCGCGTCCGACTACCACACGGCAACCACTAAAATTTTAAATTTACTGAAAATGTTTCCGTACCTGACGGAAAGACATATCATTATAATCAAAAATAAACAGATTCTGCAGGGCGGAATCATGATTGATGACGGCATACATAATTTAGAGGGTGGAAACTACCAGAAAATACTGGTCACCAAGCCACACAATGCAAGCTATGATGCCGAAAGCCACGGCATGCATCGGGCGAACAGCTGGCAAGAGATATATGATTTGGTTAACAAACTTTCAGAAAAATAAACGGAGGAAAGAAAATGTTCTGCAACAGATGCGGTAACGCGGTAAATGAGTGGAATACAGTTTGCGGAAAGTGTGGAATGGTGCTTGGCAAACCAAAAAGAAAACGGAAATACAAAGGAGCGGTGATTCTGGGGAGTGTGCTTTTAGCAATTGCACTTATTGTACTGGCTTTTTTAATATATGTGAAGTGGATGAACCCTTCTTTGAAATGGCATATGTCGGCAGAAACGGCACATCATATAATTTTAAAACAGGCGGAGGTTGCTTCGCATGCTTCGGAAAACCCGGAAGAATATCAGTACGTTGCAAGCCTTAAAGTCGGAGACAGAATTCTATCGGATACAAAAGTTGTATTGCAGTTTGACGAAAACGGACTTTATATGATAAAGATGGACTTTGCAGAAAATAAGAAAACGGTCGTTTCCGGATTGCAGGCGGAATTCGGTGCGTTGGATGAATTCCGGGATACCATTGAAGAAATCAAATGGGAGAACGAGGATATGGTAGCTATTTATGATGTAACGCAGAACGCAATGATAATTTACAATCCAAAAGCAACCAATGAGGCGGTTTTACAATTGGAAAGCAAATAAAAAAGGACCGGAACGGTCCTTTTTTTATGCTTTATGGTGAGTTATACTATCAAGTGCAACAGTAAACAAAAAAAGGAAAGCCCATATAAATCCATGGTATAATGTAATTGCTACAAAACAAAAAACCAAGGAGGATTTATATGAGCTATAAACATCTTACCATAGAAGAACGCTGTTGTCTACGGGAATTTTACAATAAAGGATACAGTTATCGAAAAATTGCTGAGTTGATAGGTAGAAATGTTAGCACAGTTTCAAGAGAAATAATGAGAAACAAGAGTTTTATGAATGTAAAACCTGCATATTACCCTCACACAGCTCAGAAAAAGTATTTGCTAAGAAGATCATATTGCCACAGAGGAATGTTTCAAGATCCCGACAAGCTTGAATACATAAAAGAGAAATTGTTACTTACTTGGTCTCCCGAACAAATATCAAATACACCTTGTGACTTGAAAATGCCTTCAACAAGGACTATATACCGCTGGATATACGAGAAGTATATTGATGTAAACCTTAAAGTGCTTCGCAGAAAAGGAAAAAGTCGAGGCAAAAAAGAAACTCGTGGCAAATTCAATCTTGGAAAAACAATCAGAAAACGAGATAAAAGCGTATACAAGCGACAGGAGTTCGGGCATTGGGAAGCTGATACTGTTGTATCCGGCAGAGGCAAATCCAAGGCTTGCTTTGCCACTCTTGCAGAACGAAAGACAAGATATTATATTGCTGTGAAAATGCCTAACAGAAATGCAGACACAATGGCTAAAGCAATAATCGCTGCACTTTCAGAGTTCCCAGATAAAGCTGTAAAAACAATTACTTGCGATCGAGGCACCGAGTTTGCCAATTGGCAAACTATTGAAAAGGAATTGAATTGTTCTGTCTATTTTGCTGACCCTTACTGTGCATGGCAAAAAGGTACAAATGAAAACCTTAACGGTTTGCTTCGTGAGTTTTATCCAAAAGGCAGAAATTTATCAAGAGTCAGTCCTGCTACTCTAAAAAAGAACCTGACGTTGATCAACGCCAGGCCTAAAAAGGTTTTGAATTTTAATATTCCGTTGGATTTGTTTGAGGATTCTATCAAAAAGTGTTGCACTTAGTTTGACAAATCATC
>JAZNOJ010000010.1:0-10785 GCA_045580735.1 Candidatus Egerieisoma sp.
ATCGACACGGGGATTTTCAGTCCCCTGCTCTACCAACTGAGCTATCTGGGCGACTAAAAAAAATGGCGACCCGGAAGGGGCTCGAACCCTCGACCTCTAGCGTGACAGGCTAGCGTTCTAACCAACTGAACTACCGGGCCATTTGGTGGAAGTTACAGGGATCGAACCTGTGACCCCCTGCTTGTAAGGCAGATGCTCTCCCAGCTGAGCTAAACTTCCATTTATATGAATCCATTTTTTAAAATCATCGTATCGACTTCAGCCGATGCGTCCGTTGATTTTGACTTCGTTTCATTCGATGTCTCTCAATCAACGAGTGCTATTATACACAATAGTTTCACTGTTGTCAACACTTTTTTTGAGATTTTTAAAAAAATTTTTTTTGATGAAAACTATACATGCTTTTGGTTTAAATACATTAATTTTTTTGCCTATATATAGCAATATTTTATTCCCCCAATATATTTAACATTTTTCCACTCAAGCTAATATAATAAATCAAACGACAATTTTTATTGAGAAATTTTATGAGTAATAACAAAAATAATTATATTCCAGATATAAAAAGTTTCATGAAAAAAACAGGCTATGATATGGATTTATTTGATATTCTAAACGAACAAATACCTAATAATAATTTTTCAGAACTCTCGATTTCAAATAAAGCAAAATTTCCTCACAGCAATTCAGCTAGCCATCCAAAAACAATTTCTAGCTCGAAAATTGTAAAAAAGGAGTCTTGTTCTATGCATACTCCTCCCATATCAAACGAAAATCCACATATAGAGAAAATATTTTTACAGCCTTTTGATATAAATGGAAAAATATGACATTTTAAAAAATCAGCATAATTTTCGCACTTGATTTACCCGTTTTTTTATGATATACTCCATCAACAAGGCGGTGATAAATATGTTTTTTTTAATCAAAAAATATCGATGGCAAATACTGCTGTCATTATTTACACTTCTAGTTTTTCTTTGTTCTAGTTGTGAAAGAAATACTCAAATACCAAATACTACAAATCAGTCTTCAGTAGTCACCAGACTAGACTATTACAAAAAATTATACAATTTAATACTAAACGATGAATCTTTACGCAGCATCTACTATCCTTCAACATGTAAGTACGATGCTGCTTCTTTTTTTCTTGATAACAATTTATACGATCTTAATTCCTTTAGGGATTTAATTTATAGCACAAAAGCAGCAGCCCTTTCTAAATTTTCTATAGAAGAGCAAAGTTTTAAAAATAATATTTTTGAAAAACAAGTTTTTTTATTGTCATATAATACCAATGATACTTCTGCAAGTGTCTGGAATAATATTTTTTCTGATTATAATGACATTTCAGAAAAAGATAGATCAATTATTGATTTTTTTTGTAAAAAGGGATTAATTTTGTTCGACTTTGTTCAAAGTCAAAAATATCTCAATATAAATAAGAAAATATCACAGGAAGAAATAAAATGGCTTCACAATATTATAAAAAGTAAATCCCTACCTCTTCCAATTAATTCTGTTGAAGCAAACGATATTAACGGAAATATAATACATCTATCCCTCGATGACCCTATTTCATTAGAAATAATTAAGGATCTAATTTCCCGACTTACAAATTGCAATGAAATTATCAATTCCTTTATCTACTTTAACGATGCAGGAAACGCCTTATCTTTGTGGATTAATTCACGTTCCTGTGGAGTTTTTTCTATTCCGTTATTGATAAAAGCTAACACACAGCTTCAGCTCCCATGCTGTCTAGATAATATATCTATTTTGCAAAGGCTAAATATTGCTAAAAGCTTTATCCCCAAGAGCCACTTGGACGATTTTCATGATTTTTGCAACAAAATCAACACAGAAGATACTCAAAACTACATTTTCGAGTGTCAATATAATAATTTAAAAGTAACAATTTCAATCACTGCCACTGATGCCTCAGCTGGCTTGGTGCTCATTGATATACTTTAAATTAAAAGGAGGAAACAAATCTTATGTCTAAAAATTTTTTAATAAAAAAAACAACATTACTACTTCTATTGGTACTAGCTATAAATTTTTCTTTGTCTAATGTAGCACATGCTACTGACAATCAAGATATATACGGCGATGGTATTTCTGCCTCTTGGAATGATATAACACCTTATTTATCAGCAATATATAAAAGCACACCATATATCAGCATATCTAACGGGATTAGCACTATGCAATTTTCGTTTAATACTGAGCTATTTTGGGATTTAGGCTTGTATGTATACGGTGATCCTTTATCCGTTAGCTTCACTGATACAAAAAATGACTTCAAGGTTACTGAAAAAGGATATTTCAAAAATAAAAACTCCTCAAAAAGAGGAGAATATCGTTATTTAGGATATTCTATTAATGGTGCCCCCATTACTAATACACGATTTCCAAATGAAATAAAGCCTATTCCATACGAGGATATGACACTTATAAAATATTCAGATTTATCGGAATCTTTGAAGAAAACCTATAGCATTATCGGTGTAAATAATAACTCTTATAGCTCTATTAAGCACGTAATAGAAGACAAAAACAGTCCTATTTGGAATTTTACAAATTTTACCCAAGGAAAAGAAATTTCGCTTAAACAAACACTTATAAACATAGGTATGTTTAAAAACGGCAGAGCAACTGTTTCCCTTTTGGATTACGGAATTATATACAGCTGGAATGACTCCGGTGGAATTATAAGACTTTTCTACTGCTCAAAGCACGACAAAAGCATAGTGCGTTACGCTACATTTTCAGGTCCGGTATCTATTGATATTCATAAAATAACGCCTACGCTAACATCAGCATTGTCATTAAACAAAAGCAAATATTATATTAGCGGAACTACTTTTTCTGTTCCTTCGAATACGAATAAGCTCTTATTAAACATTGACATCACAGGTGTATTTAATGACAATTATAAAAACCTATCATATTTGCAAAAAAAGTTTTCTGTCACACGCGACAGCATTGTAAAATTTGAGCTTTTTGTGGAGAATAAAATCGCAAAAGAGTATCTTTTTAACTCTGATTCAACAAAAATAAAAAAAGGGGCATTAATAACAAATCATGAATTAAAGCTGTCTAATCTAAAAAAGGGAAATAATTACTATACGATAAAAGGGAAAGCTTTAATAAGCTTAAAAGATGGATATCTCGAAGCACCATGCAGTCTTGTTATTAATGTAATATGTAACGATGTTGCTTCACCAGAAAAACCAAGCTCCTCACCATCACCTACAAACACACCGAAACCTACATCAACGCTACCAACAGTTACACCTAACCCCACACCTACGTTACCTCCAAGGATAACAATTAACAGAAAATGGTAATATTTTATCCAAAAAACAACACATTTCAGCTATAAAGAATTATATAACCTTAAGTATCACAAAATTCTATATAATTTAAGTAAAATTAGCAAAGAAAAATTGACAAGAAATCCTTGTTTGTTATACAATTCAAAAAGAGTTCAGTTATCTCTAATAATATAAATCTGCAAACAAGGAGTTTACTATATTTATGGATATCTTTATAAGCATGATTATTCCACTTTTAGGCGGACTAGCCTTCTTCCTTTTCGGAATGAACGTAATGTCCTCTGGTTTAGAACGTATGGCAGGCGGAAAGCTTGAGCACACTTTAAAAAAACTAACATCTAACAAGATAAAAAGTTTTCTACTTGGTCTTGGAATCACTATAGCAGTCCAATCATCATCCGCTGTAACAGTAATGCTTGTAGGTCTTGTAAACTCCGGACTTATGGAAATCGGACAAACAATCGGAGTAATAATGGGTTCCAACATAGGAACCACTTGCACCTCTTGGCTCTTAAGCTTAGCAGGAATTGAAAGCTCAAATCCGTTTATAAATTTATTAAAACCATCAAATTTGGCTCCAATTATTGCCGTAGTCGGAATTTTATTGTTCATGATAGCAAAAAAGAACAAATACAAGGATGCCGGAAGCATTTGTATCGGTTTTGCAATATTGATGAGCGGAATGGACACAATGAGCGATGCTGTTAGCAGACTGGAATCAAACGAAACCTTCATAAGTCTAATGACAGCATTTGAAAATCCTCTTTTAGGCGTACTAATCGGAGCCTTGCTAACGGCTGTGATACAAAGCTCTTCTGCTTCGGTGGGAATTTTACAAGCTTTATCACTCACGGGAAGCATAACCTACGGTATGGCTATTCCCATTATAATGGGACAAAACATAGGAACCTGTATAACATCTGTTATTTCAAGCATTGGAGTTAGTAAAAATGCCCGTAAGGTTGCAGTAGTTCACATATCATTTAATTTAATTGGTACCACATTGGGACTTATAGTATTATACGGAATAAACCTTCTCTTCCCTATACAATTGCTAAACGACAGCGTTGGTCCCGTAGGAGTGGCATTATGTCACACAATATTCAATGTTGTAACCACAATAGTACTACTTCCTTTTACAAAGCAATTAGAAAAAATTGCAAATTTTGTCATCAAAGAAGACAAGACAAAGAAGACAATCGAGGTCTTTATCGACGAAAGATTGCTTAACACACCATCCTTTGCTGCATCAGAATGTAATAATATCACTATTGAAATGGCACGTATTGCCCAGAACAATTTTCTAGCAACACTTAACTTGCTTGAGAATTATGATAAGAAAAAAATAGAAAAAGTTATCGAAACTGAGAAATTACTTGATGATTATGAAGACAAGCTCGGTTCATTTCTCGTCAAGCTTTCAGGGCAACAATTATCAGATGCAGATAGCCGTACAACTTCAAAATTGTTACATTGCATAGGAGATTTTGAAAGAATTGGAGACCACGCAGCAGATTTAATCAAATCTGTAGAAGAAATACACGAAAAATCGATTGTTTTTTCAAAAAATGCCCAAAAGGAATTATCAATTGTCGCTGATGCTTTAGTTGAGATTCTTTCATTAACCACTCAAGCTTTTGAAAATGATGACGTCGAAATCGCAAAAATGGTAGAACCATTAGAGCAGGCAATTGACTTTATTACATCGGAAATTCGTTCTCGTCATGTTTTACGCTTGCAGCACGGAGATTGTACAATAGAAACCGGTTTTATTTTATCTGACCTTTTAAATAACTACGAGCGTGTATCCGACCATTGCTCAAACATTGCGGTTGCTGTTATAGAGCTTGATCACAGAAGTTTTGGCACACACGCTTATCTAAACAGTGTCAAGAGTAACGACAATCAAGAATTCCGTGAAAATTATGATAAATATATAAAGAAATATTCCATTGATTAATCGGAAACCAACCATTATCCCACGATGAAAATCGTGGGTTTTCTTTTATCCATATATATTTAGCTTTCATTTACACGCATTTCATTTTGAAGCTTTTCAATCGCCCGTTTTTCCAATCTAGATATGTACGAACGAGAACAGTTAAGTATTTTCCCTACTTCTTTTTGCGTAAGCTCTTCACCAGCATCATTCTTTGTACCTATACCATATCTTAGCATAATAACTTCTTTTTCCTTATCTGATAAAGATCTATTCATAATATCCATAATATATGATGCTTGCATTTTTCTATCAATTGAATTAATCATTTCCTCATCGTCATCACAAAGCAAATCCATGATTACGATTTCATTCCCCTCTTTATCTGTTCCAACAGGATCATTCATTGATATCTCATTAGACTGTTTTCTGGAAGCTCGAATAAACATCAAAATTTCATTTTCTATGCATCTAAGTGCATATGTTCCAATTTTATTTCCTTTATCCTCTTTAAAGGTCGAAACAGCCTTAATCAAACCTATAGTTCCAACAGATATTAAATCTTCTCCCAAATAAGTTGTAGAAGCATATTTTTTTGCAACATAGGCAACAAGTCTCAAATTTCTTTCAACAAGTGTATTTCTTGCGTTTTCCTTTTCTTCTTCATTACCATAGAAATACTGATGTAGGCAGGCTGCCTCTTCCTCATCATTTAACCTCTTTGGGAAAACATTATTACCAAGATAACTCATTTATATCACCTAATAAAATCTTATACCGCAATATATGATTTGTTATTAGGTGTCCGTGTTTGTCTAAAATAAAATAAGTATAAAATGATGATTAAATAATTATCTTTTTGTTGATTCTAAATTTTCCGGGGCATATATTTTCCCCACTCTTTAGGAGGCAACACTTTGAAAATCATATCTTCACCTGTTATCGGATGAATTATTTCCACCTTATAAGCATGCAAAAGCTGATGTGGTGCCTTGTTCTTCCACACGTCATTTCCATATAATGTGTCTCCTATGATAGGAAAGCCGGAATGGCTAGTATGAAGTCTTATTTGATGAGTGCGTCCTGTTTCTATTAAAAACTCTGCAATAGCATAGTCAGGCTGTCCATTAGCACGTATTTCATTTTCATATCCTGTCTCAACAACCCTATAGTGCGTAATTGCATCTGCACCATCTGGTGAAATTTTACGTTTTATTATGCTATCATAATCCCTCATTATTGGTGCATCAATAACGCCGCTATTCTTTTCAGGGATTGGAGCAACGGCTGCAAGATAGTATTTTTTCATTATTTTCTGGGCACTTTGTTGTTTTAAACATTCTTGTACATAACCATTTCTTGCAATTATCACAATTCCTGTTGTATCTTTATCTAACCTTCCAACCAAATGAGCATCTGTAAAAATTTCTTTTTTTTGCCAATGATACATAACAAAATTTAAAAGAGTGCCGGATTGATGACTGCATGTAGGGTGAATAACAGTATTGGCAGGCTTATTAATAACAATTAATGCATCGTCCTCATAAATAATAACAAGTCCTCCATATTCCGGTTTTATATCTGGCGGACATATATCAGGCATACCATTTTGACAATTCAAAAGCATAGTAATTCTTTGGCCTTCTTTTGCAATCGCAGTACCATATACTACCTCACCGTCAAGAAGAATACCTCGGTTATACTTAAGCGTCTTTATCATACCGGAAGCCATTTTAATTTTATCTTTCATAATCATCTGAACTTCCATGCCTGAATCATGACTCGTCACATCATAAATAATCCTATCAGTATGTATGCCATCATAGCCTATAAACATCATTTGTCTGCCTCCGGATTTTCATTTGGCTCTACTGTTATAGTTTTGTAATTTAAATAGTTGACCATTCCGGGACGACCACCTGGTTGCTTTCGTACATTTTTTACCCTCGTATAATCAACATCTATCTTACTGGTTTGACGAACACTACTAAACCAAGCCGCAAGCGTTGCAGCACAAAACACACTATGAGCTGTAACTTGTCCATCATGGTCTACCGTTTTCAAAATCACATGCGAACCGGGTGCATTTTTCACATGAAACCACATATCCTCTGACTTCGCTATCTTGATAGTCAATTTTTCGTTTTGCAAATTATTTCTTCCTATTAATATCGTGTAGCCATCCTTTGTCAAATACTCATAAGGAGAAAATGGCATTGAAGCTTCGTTCTTCTTCGGATTTTTCTTATTTTGTTTTTCAGGCTTCAAATACCCTTCTTGTATAAGCTCAGCCCTAATTTCATCTAACTCTTCAATAATTGCGTTATTCTCCATCATCGCCTTAATACTATCCAAATAATCCATCTCGTTCATATCTTCTTCTAGATATTTCTCTGCACTTTCATAGGCAGTTTTGTTTTTTCTATATTTTTTGAAAAATATCTGTGCATTCTGAGAAATGGATTTATTTTTATCTAAAGTTATCAAAACCTCTGGCATATTTTCATCATAATAATTTATAGCCTTTACTCTTTCTGCAAATTCTGGGTATTGATACATATTTGCAGTAATCAATTCACCATATTGCTTATATTTTTCATAATCTTGAGTTTCATGCATTACACTTTCATGTATTTGCAGCTTTTTATGACATTTTTCAACGGCTGTATTTATATGCTTTAAAAGCGAATTTTTCTTTTGATTAAACCTATCATTAGTATCCTTTTGTGTATAAAAAGAATCTAGCATCAAATTAACAGTATTAAATCTTTGTATTTTTGTTGCTCCTTCCGACGTCACAGAAATACAATGAAATTCTTTGTCATCAATTATTGCAGAAAAAAATCTTTTTTCACATATTTCATTGCAAACATTCAAAAGTACAGTTTTAATATTTGTTCTTTCCTCCAATGTCAGTTCATTACATTGTTTATTATGAGCTACACCTGCTTTTTTGCATATTGCTTTTGAAAGATATGGGCTAAAACCAGAAACCATATTTAAAATCGCTTTTGAAATTGTTATTTCACTATTTTCCTTGAAATCTGTTACATTTTCTGGCGCAAGCTTGTTTTGCTTGGGCGGTTGCATATATATTCTTCCGGGCATAACCTCTCTTACAGAGCTCATATCCTCATCAACTCTCTTTATAGAATCAAAAATAATTCCACCCTCAGATGTCAAAATTATATTACTATGTTTGCCCATTATTTCTATTATTAGCTTTTTATATACTATATCGCCCATTTCATTATGCGTTTCAATAGTTAAAACAGCAATTCTGTCATAGCCAATCTGTTCCAAGGAAATAATTTTACCACTTTGTATATGCTTTCTTAATACCATTGCAAATGGAGGAGCTACTAACGGATTTTCCTTTTTACTCTTTGTAAGATGTATTCCTGCATTTTCTGCGGCAGCACTTATCAGCACTCTATATTTTTCCGAACGAGAGTGGCACAAAAGCGTTATTTCATATTTTCCGGTTTGGAAAACTTTTTCTATTCTTCCCCCTGCAAGCAAACCGTTTATCTCCCATACTGCTGCATTTAATACAATTCCATCGTAAGGCATCTCTTCAGCACCTTCCTTTCTTTTCTTGCAATTAACTTCTACAGTAACTATTGCTATTTCTGCTATTTTTATTAACAATATTTCTAATCAACTTTGAAATTATATCACAGCAGCTATAGACACGCAATTTCAAACATACATAAAAAGCTGAAGCTCTGCTACTGCAGTTCTTCAGCTTTTTGTTTCGATTATAATAAATTCAATTTATCAAAGTACAAGACTCGGAGCTGTATATACTCTTGCCGCAAGCTCTTGATCAAGCAAATATAAGCTCTTAGGATCATCACCAAAAAGCTCATACTTACTTACAAGCTTATCAGCATTTTCTTCCTCTTCCATTTGCTCTTTTACAAACCAATCTAAAAATTGCATCGTTCTAAAATCTTTTACGCTGTATGCCGCATCATAAATTGTATGAATTAGCTCTGTAACATAGCGCTCATGCTTTGCTCCTGCTTTAAGGGGATCGATATGCTTTTCAAATGTTTCTGAAGGCTGAGCAACTGCCTTTAATGTAACCTTAATTCCATTATTTTGTAAGTATTTCATAAAGAGAAGTGCATGATCTCTTTCCTCCTGCGCTTGAATATTATACCAATTTCCAAATCCATCAAGATCATTATCTATATAATAGTTCGCAATATCTATATAAAGATAAGCGCTGTAAAGCTCCTTGTTTATTTGGTCATTTAATAATTCAATTACTTTTGCATCCAACATATTTTTTACCTCCATTTAGTCTAATATTTATTTTGTAGTATATCTAAATTTAACTAAAAGTCAATAATATTTATAAAATAAATGCTTGACTATAACAATACATTATGCTTTATTATTACTGAAGCAACTAACATAAATGACTAGAGGCAATAAGAATGAATTTGAAAAGGAACGAGCTTTGTTGGTGTGGTAGCAACAAAAAATATAAATATTGTCATAAAGAATTTGATAACTTAATCGCTTTTCATAAAGCAAGAGGTTCGATAGTGCCTTCTAGAAAAATAATAAAAAACGACAAACAGATTCAATGCATACGAGAAAGTGCCAAAATTAATATAGCAGTTCTAGATTATGTTGCCGAGAATATTAAAGCAGGTATTTCTACAGCCGAAATCGACAAATGGGTCTATGAACAAACCGTCAATATGGGTGCTATACCTGCACCTCTTAACTACGAGGGTTTTCCAAACAGTGTATGTACATCTATCAACGAGGTTGTTTGTCATGGAATACCTTCAAAAAATGACATTTTAAAAGATGGTGATATTATCAATGTTGATGTTTCGACAGTATTTAATGGTTATTTTTCTGATTCTTCTCGCATGTTTTGCATTGGCGAGGTTAGTTCTGAAAAAAAACGTCTTGTCGAAATTGCTGAGCAATGCATCAATATAGGTCTCGAAAAGGTTAAGCCCTGGAAACATTTAGGTGATATGGGACAAGCAATTAATGATTTTGCAAAAGAAAATGGCTATAGTGTTGTTCGTGAAATAGGCGGTCATGGAATCGGACTTGCTTTCCACGAAAACCCCTGGGTAAGCTACGTTTCTCGTCAAGGAGAGGAAATGCTGATGGTTCCCGGAATGATATTTACCATTGAACCTATGATTAATATGGGCTCCTCGCATATTGTTGTTAACAAACAAAACGGTTGGACTGTTACTACAAAAGACAAAATGCCCTCAGCTCAGTGGGAGGTGCAAGTGCTTGTCACTGAAAACGGACATGAAGTTATTGCTTATTAAATATCTATATAAAGTTTTGATTGAAATTAAGATAAAATTTTATAAAAAAGTCCAGCGGTGATATGTCAAGTAAGGAGTGATTAAAAAAACATATATTTTTTAATATGTTTCTAAAAAACAAAAAACTACCACCTAAGCCCCAAGGTGATAATAAAAAAATTTGGGGCAAAGACTCAGGCAGAAAAGT
>JAZNOJ010000011.1:0-1886 GCA_045580735.1 Candidatus Egerieisoma sp.
TCAAATAATTAGCGTTCATTAGTATATCACAAGAAAAATTAAAGTCAATACTTTTTTGAAAAAATTTTTCGAAATTATTGCAGTGTAAAATAAAATGTGATATACTTTTTTCTCGTTGGAGGCAAAATCACCTTTTGCATATATTAATTATAGTAGGTGAAAACATATTTTATTACTATAAAATAGTGTGCCATCAACGAATCTTGTAGAAAATCAAATTTGATTTAAGGTAGGAGTGTGTAAGATTTATGAAAATTCTTCAAAAAGTTTTAGATGATTGTAAGAAGAGAAATCCAAATGAGCCAGAATTCCATCAGGCTGTTACTGAGGTTCTTGAGTCATTAGAGCCAGTTGCTGAAAAGCATCCTGAGTGGGTTGAGGCTGGAATATTCGATAGAATAGTAGAGCCTGAGCGTCAAATTATGTTTAGAGTAGCTTGGGTAGATGACAATAACAAGGTACAGGTTAACAGAGGATACAGAGTACAATATAATAGTGCAATTGGACCTTACAAAGGAGGACTTCGTTTCCATCCTTCGGTAAATCTTGGAATTATTAAATTCCTTGGCTTTGAGCAAATTTTCAAAAATTCTCTTACAGGACTTCCTATTGGTGGCGGTAAAGGCGGTAGTGATTTTGATCCTAAGGGTAAATCAGATGGAGAGGTTATGCGTTTCTGCCAAAGCTTCATGACAGAGCTTTATAGACATATCGGTGAAAACACAGATGTTCCTGCTGGTGATATCGGTGTTGGTGCTCGTGAAATCGGATACCTCTATGGACAATATAAGAGAATTAGAAATGATTTCACAGGTGTTCTTACAGGTAAGGGTATTCCGTGGGGAGGCAGCCTTGCAAGAAAAGAAGCTACAGGCTTTGGTCTTTGCTATTTTATGGATGAGGCTCTTCGTGATAACGGAAGCTCATTTGAAGGCAAGACAGTTTTAGTTTCCGGTTCTGGCAATGTTGCTATTTATGCAGCACAAAAAGCTA
This sequence comes from Candidatus Egerieisoma sp., assembly GCA_045580735.1. Classification (GTDB taxonomy): domain Bacteria; phylum Bacillota; class Clostridia; order UBA1212; family UBA1255; genus Egerieisoma. Next base: position 994 of record JAZNOJ010000011.1, read on the forward strand.
CAGAGCTTGGCGCAAAGGTTGTTGCTATGAGTGATTCAAACGGATATATATATGATAAGAACGGAATTGATTTGGATGCAATCAAGCAAATCAAGGAAGTTGAAAGAAAGCGTATTAAAGAGTATGTTAATTATCATGCTGATGCTGTTTATACAGAGGGATGTAGAAATATTTGGACAATTCCATGTGATATTGCTCTTCCTTGTGCTACTCAAAATGAAATTGATGCTGAATCAGCTAAGACACTTTTAGCTAATGGCTGTAAGGCTGTAGGTGAGGGTGCTAATATGCCTTCAACAGCTGAGGCAATTGAAATTTTCCAATCAAGTGGAATTCTCTTTGCTCCTGCTAAGGCTGCAAATGCTGGTGGTGTTGCTACATCAGCTCTTGAAATGAGCCAAAATAGTATGCGTTATTCATGGACTTTTGAAGAAGTTGATGCAAAATTAAAGCAAATTATGGTTGATATTTATAAAAATGCTAGCAAAGCTGCTGAAAATTATGGTCAAAAAGGCAACCTTGTAATGGGTGCAAATATTGCAGGCTTTGAAAAAGTTGCTAATAGTATGTATGCTCATGGTATTGCATATTAATTTGTAGCTAGCATACTCATGTTATTGAGTATAAATAGTTGATTGAAAAATAATTGCCGTCTCGCTTTTAGTGGGGCGGCATTTAATTATGGGTCGTGACCCGGTTGAGCACGCGAAGCGAGCGAAATATAAACCACCCGCTATGTGGGTGAGCGATATAGGTTATACAAAAAATCACCTTTCCCTTATAATGACAGTTGTTCAGGCTATCTTATAAGAAAGGAAAGGTGATTTATATGGCCAATAAGGCAAATAGTTTAGCACACACAAAATGGATATGTAAATATCATATTGTGTTCA
>JAZNOJ010000012.1:0-9348 GCA_045580735.1 Candidatus Egerieisoma sp.
CATAAACATAATCCTCCGAAAGATTGTCGTATATGTTGATTATTAACTAAATATCACAATTCTAAACTTGTAATTATTTACAAATTTCTTTTAGATATTTTTGCATAATCGTATGGAATAGATTCCTGCTCAACCACTAAACATTTCGGACCAATCATAAATAATGCAGAAACTTGTATACCTCGGATATGTCGTAATATGCCACCTCACACAACAGCCCAATAGTCCTTCCGTGTATTTCCGTTTCATGTATGCCTTATGTGCAATTTCTACTGCCAAGTCTGTAGTGGACTTTCAGCGCCAAGTTGTAACGCATGCCAAGCGCACCAAAAAAAGACCACACAGCCGACATTGTAGTCAGTTGTGTGGTCTTTCTATTGGCACTGCTTGAGGACGTCAATCAAAAATTATCGTTGTTTTCAAAAATCCTTAATTGAACACTCCGAAAAGCAGCATATATTTTAATATAAATAGAGATTAATTATCTTCTGTTTTGAAGAAAAGGCGGAACATCAAAATCATCATCAGCTCTTTGTCTGCGTCTTCTTGAGTTATCAGCTTCCTCAACAGGAGCAGATGTAGTAGCTCTTGTATCTAAATCCATAGCATCGCCAAAGTCTTGATTATCGAAGCCTGCAGCAATAACTGTTATCTTCATTTCGTCGTTCATATCTTCTTTAGCTTCCATAGTACCAAATATAATTTGAGCATCAGGATCAACCTCATCATAAACTTGGTTATTAACCAATGTAAGCTCCATCATATTGATATTGTCACCACAATAATATACGAGAACAGATTTCGCACCTCTGATGCTTGTTTCAAGAAGAGGATTCTCAACAGCAAGCTTAAGCGCTTCTTCAGCTCTATTCTTTCCTGATGCACGACCAACACCCATGTGAACAATACCCTTATTTGACATTGTAGTCTTAACGTCAGCAAAGTCAATGTTAACATCAGCAACATCAGTTACAATATCGCATATACCCTGTACTGAATCGCTCAACACCTCATCTACAAGTCTAAAAGCATTTTGGATAGTAACCTTTTCATCTACTACCTTCATAATGTTATCATTAGGAATAACTACAAGAGCATCAACATTTGTTTCCAATTTTTCAATACCCTTTAAAGCAGCCATCATTTTTCTTCTGCCTTCAAAAGCAAAAGGCTTTGTAACTACTGCTACTGTAAGAATTCCCATACTCTTTGCAATTTCAGCAACAACTGGTGCCGCACCTGTACCGGTACCGCCACCCATTCCTGATGTAATAAATACCATATCAACACCAGTAAGAAGATTAGTAATCTCATCACGGCTCTCAGCAGCAGCCTTTTCACCAACCTCTGGGTTTGCGCCTGCACCTAAACCTCTTGTAAGCTTCTCTCCTAATTGAATTTTAGTTCCAGCCTTAGACTTTAAAAGAACGTGCTTATCAGTGTTCATAGCAATAAAATCAACACTAGACATACCAGATTCAATCATTCTATCAACGGCATTATTACCGCCGCCGCCTATTCCAATAACTATTATCTTTGCATCCTTGCCTGCTTCGCTATCGTATTCAATACTCAAGATAATAACCTCCTTAAATTTAATCAATCTTTATCTTCTGTTAATATATATGGTAGCTCATGATATCTACTAACTTTAATAATATACATCATACTCCGACGATATGCAACACTTTTTTTAAAATTTATTGCATAATAGGGCATTTTGCGGTCAAAATCACTCTTTAAAGCGTGATAACCAACCCTTAAACTTATCTTTTGCATCTTCTATAATGTTTCCGTTGTGCTCTGGCTCTTGTGGAGCTACAAAGTTACGTTTCTCAATTTTTGAATCAATACGCCCCAAAGGTAACAAGCCTGATATATACATAACCATTCCACCAGCATAAGTGTAGCAACCCTTCATGCCTGTAGCTCTTGTAAAATCTACTTTTGTAAATTTCGATTCAAATATATCCTCGCACAAAATATCTATACCATTAAATACAGCAAGACCATCGCCACTGAAAATTACTCTATCAATTTTATCTGTTCGAATATCATTTTTTTCTAAATCATCAGCAATTAAGTTAAACATATCCACTATTCTTGCTTCCATTACATCAACAATATCTTTAATTTTAACAAGCTCTTGCATACCCTTGTCCATGTTGAAAATTGCCACATCAACATTATTTGAAACCAATTCTGCAGCAGCAATAGAATAATCACGCTTTATAGTATCTGCTTCCTCTTTATTAATACTGAATACTGCTGAAATATCGTTAGTAATTTGATCGCCACCTACAGGGATTGAACCAGAATAAAACGGATAATTCTTCATATAAACAGTAAATTCTGTAACGCTTCCACCAACATCTATTAAAAGTGTACTACTTTCTCCCTCATTATAATCCGGAAGCAATCCCATCATAGCCGCTGACAATGGCACAAAGCCATCAACCTCTAATCCTGCTTCCTTTAGACAATCAGTAATTTTTTGTATTTCATCAACACTAGCTGTTAAAATATCAGCCTCTACACGTAAATTATATGCATCCGCACCATATGGTTCAAATACAACATCGCTATCGTCTAAAATATACTTCAAGGGTATTACATCCACAAGATGCTCATCAGGATAAAGCTCTATATCTGATGTTTTGTCTAACAGGTCTCCAACAACTCTTGTAGTTACAACACCATCTTCTGTTTCTATAGATGCGGTATTTCTTACATATCCCACATATGCTCCTTGAATACTTACATATGTTGATTTAACAATAATATCAGTCTGCTCCTCAATTCTTTTCAAAAGCTTTCTTATAGAAAAAACAAGCTCCTGTTCATCTTCTATTTTATATTTATTTACGCCACTACATGGAACTGCAGCCTTTGCAATAATATGTGTGCTACCTGAATCAGTTACTTTTCCAACAAGCATTCTTAAACCTGTCGTTCCAATGTCCAATGCTGCTACATATTTTACCATTTTTAACTACCTACTTTCTTATTATTTTTCCTTTTCGTTTTCTTCAACAATAATTTCTTCTTTTGTTTGTTTTTTTCTGTATTTGCTTACTAACAATCGTCTTATTTTTGCAAAATTCGCAAACAGCCTCGTTCCAAATGCGACTATAGCTGCCAAATAAAGCTGTATTCCCATTTTTTCTCCCACATATGTCAATAGAACAGCGAGAAAAATATTTCCCACAAAGCCAGAAATAAAATTTGCCATATCAAACCGGCCCTTCATAGATGCTACGCCGCCGCCCATTACACTATCTAGAGCTGCCAGCAACGCTATTGCTACATAAATTGAATATTCTGCAGGTATATATCCTGGTAAAAATATTCCTATCAACAAGCCTACTATTAATCCTAAAATAGGAATCATGTAGAAAAATCCCCCCTTAATTAATCTCCGCTATCAGAGTCATTTTCATTAGTTTCCTCAGAATCAGCTTCTGTACTGGCATCGTTATCAGCAGAAAACTCTTCGTCTTCAACGCCATCTGATGTACCATCCGAGCCAATATTTTCATCATTTGAGTAATCATCTGAAACATTATTTTCCTGATTATTTACATCTTCTCCAATAATTTCAGAATTGCCTATATTTTCTTCCGGAGCGATTTGCTCCTCATCCAAATTTTCTCTAAAGATCGGATTTCCTCCTGATGATATATCCAAAACTCCATCCGATTCTCCATCATATCCTTCATCGATTATACCTTTAATATACGAAAGCTTTCGTCCGACATCCTCAACACTTCCAAATTCGATAGTCAATGCCGGTGCACAATGCATACGAATGTCATTATAATCTGTAACATCAATAATATCAATATATGAAAGCATTGAAAGCTGCTTCATAATACTGCAAATAGTAATTGCTGAAGCTATATTATTGTCGCTTCCATCTGCTATAGAGCCCCCAACCTTGTAATCAGTAATTTCAATTCCCTTTATAAGCGGCATGTCGATTTCATCCTTCTGTGTGTATGCTCCTAAAAGATACCCTTCCGAATCGATATACAAATACATTTCATCTACCTCTGTCATCATCATCGGAGTTCTCTCTTCTAATACAACATCTAGCTTATTTGGAAAATCAAAAGATATCTCGGCATCTTTTATCAGCGGAAAATCAAAAAGAACCTCATGTTCTTTTTCTGTAAGCCTTCCGCCAAACAATCCATCAATTTGTGAAAAGGTTGTATTTTCAAAAACAGCCACAAAACCATTTTTTCCTTTAAATTCCGCAAAATAACTGTAAATTTCTTCCTTAGAATATAACTCTACTGCTGAAATATCAATCGTTGAAATCGCAAAAAGTGGCGAAATAAGAATTATTATAAACAACAAAAGCAAGGCAACACTAAGCAAAATTACATTCTTTTTGCTTAAGTATTTGCCCTGCTTGTTAGATTTCTTTTTTTTATTCTTACCCTTTACAGACATAGTCACACTTTCCTCTAGCGCTATATGCGTTTAATCTTTTGTAATGATTTTTGTGCATTTTTTATTATGCCACAACATGATTTTTTTAGCAAGAAAAAAATCATCTGATAACAGCTCCTAAAATCGGACCTATTAAAGTAAAGCAAAAAACAACTATTAAATTATTCACTTCTAATCCTGTAGTATTAAATACATTCTGTAAAAATGGAATATAAATTACCGCAAGCATTAACAAAAACGAAAATGCACACGCTCCAAGTAGCAAAAGATTATCTCTAATGCCACATTTAAAAATACTTTTTTCCTCACTTCTACATTCTATTGCATGAACTAATTGAGTCATAACCAACGTCATAAATGCAACACTTCTTGAAAGTTCGATATTTTTACTAGTAAAATATGTTAAAGCAAACGCACCAACTGTACACAGTCCTAATAATATTCCTCTAAATATTATTAAAAAAGGTAATTTCCCTGTAAACAACCCCTTAGCAGCACTAATGGGTTTCTTTTTCATTATATCATCACTTACAGGATCTAATCCTAAAGCTATACCGGGAAGTCCGTCAGTCACAAGATTCACCCATAAAATTTGAATCGGATACAATGGTATTGGAAGACCTGCTAACATTGCTACAAACATGGTCACAACTTCACCTAAATTACAAGCAAGCATATATCGTATAAACTTACGAATATTTTCATATATTCCCCTGCCCTGTTTAACAGCCTCGACAATTGTCGCAAAATTGTCATCCGTCAATATCATATCTGAAGCTTCTCTTGTCACATCAGTTCCGGAAATACCCATTGAAATCCCTATATCTGCCTCCTTAACAGCAGGAGCATCATTAACACCATCACCAGTCATCGCTACAATATTATTATTCCTTTTTAATGCTTTTACAATCCTTAGCTTATGTTCCGGTAACACGCGTGCAAATATATTAACTTTTTTCACAACCTCTTGTAGCTTATTATCATTCATTTTGTCAATTTCATTTCCCGTAACAACATCATTTGCAGGAATATTTATTTCTTTAGCAATTGCTTTCGCAGTTTCTTTGTGATCTCCTGTTATCATTACTGTCCTTATGCCTGCCTGCAAGCACATTCCAACTGCTTCTGAAGCCTCTTCTCTGGGAGGGTCGATAAGTCCTGCAAAACCGACGAAAATCAGTCCCCCATTACCTGAAATATTTGCCTTATCTCTATTTCCTTTTAAAATTTCTTCACACTCGCTTTTAGATATTTTTCTGTATGCTCCTGCCAAAACTCGTAAAGCTTTGCTTGCCATATATTCATTTTGTCGTATAAATTTTTCTCTTGCTTCAGGATTCATCCTTAATACTTTTCCTTTTTCTATGTAATAATTACATTTCTGTAATACTACATCTGCCCCACCTTTTACTAGCTCATAACAATCATTTTTAGCATTTTTTACTGTTACACTCATGTATTTTCTTTTAGAGTCAAAAGGGATTTCAAAAACCCTTTCAAATTCAGATAATTTCTCATTTTCTAAGTTAATATCATACAATGCAATTTCTGTAGCATCAGCTCTGTTATTACACAATTTGAAAACAAATGGTAAAAAGTCACTTAAAGCATAAATTTCCTTTATTCTCATTTTATTTTGGGTCAAGGTACCCGTTTTGTCAGAACAAATAACCGTTGTACTTCCTAGAGTTTCTACCGCTGGTAATTTTCTTATCAATGCATTTTTGTCGGCCATACGCTTTACACCTAAAGCCAACGAAATAGTTACAATGGCAGGCAACCCTTCCGGAACCGCTGCAACTGCAAGGCTTATACCTGTCAAAAGCATATCTATAAGCGTTTCCCCACGCAAAATGCCAGTAAGTGTTACAATTATGCAAACAAGCATACAGCCAAACACTATATATTTTCCCATATTTGATAATTTTTTTTGTAAAGGAGTTGCTTCCTCACTAACATTTTGAATCATACCTGATATTTTACCCATTTTGGTATTCATTCCTGTTTGGGTTACGAGCATTTTTCCTTTCCCCGTGATAATCATAGTACCTGAAAATACATTTCTATCTTTATCATTTAATTCGCTTTTGTTAACTGCATTTGATTCTCCTGTCAGCATAGACTCATCTATGCTTAATTCCGACGCACTAATTACAACTCCGTCAGCAGGAACAATGTCTCCTCTATTAATTTGAACAACATCACCCGGAACTATTTCCTCTGCTTTAATTTTTTGAACAATACCGTCTCGTATTACATCTGCTGTGTTTGCTGTCATAGATTTTAACATTTCTATGGTTTTTTCTGTTCTAAATTCTTGAACAAAGCCTAGTATTCCATTAATTATTACTATTCCTGCCATTATTATAGCTTCAATTCTATCCTGCATAAAAAAAGAAATACATGTGCATGCTAAAAGCACCAATGTCATTACATCCTTGAATTGACAAAGAAATAATGATATTGGTGACTTTTTCTTTTTCTTGGTTAATACATTGAAGCCATATTTAGCAAGGCGCTTTTCCGCCTCAGCAACTGTAAGACCAGTATTTTCCAGTTGTGTATTCATATTGTTCCTCCTGAAATAAGTTTGTTTTTACAAGCTTATTCAAGATTGTCCTAAAATATGACCACACTATATTACTTTTTAAAGCTTAGTTTAGATTCTTCTCCTTTTATAAGACGCACAATATTTGCGTGATGACGCATAACTACTAATGCTCCTATAAATAAGCACATGAAAAATATTGGTGTAAAACCACCTTCACTACCTAAATAATCTCCGAATAAAAATACTATAACAGGTAACAAAATAGATGTGACTATAGAGCCAAGTGAAACATACTTTGAAATTGCAACTATCAATACAAAGATAGCTAGTATTATCAAAGACGGAATAGGTACCACAAAAAGAATTACCGAAAATGATGTCAAAACACCTTTTCCACCCTTAAGGCCAAAATACAAAGGCCAATTGTGTCCAATTACAGCAAAAAATCCTGCAACACATGCTCCCATCATAGGATCAAAGCCTGCTAAATTCATAACAAGCTTTCCAATCAAGGCAGCTATTATCCCCTTAAAAAAATCGCCTATAAATGTGAAGAGCGCAGCTTTTTTTCCGTATACCCTGTTCATATTTGTAAGTCCGGCATTACCGCTTCCTTGTGTTCTTATGTCATTTTTATAAACAACCTTGGATAAAATAACTGCTGAATTTATACTGCCTAATAAATATCCGATAAATGCCAAAAGGCATATTAATATATAAATCATTTTATACATCCCCACTGTCTTTTTCGCGTATTTTAAATACTATCGGCGTTCCTTCAAAGCCAAAATTGGTTCTTATTCTGTTTTCAAGATATCTCATATATGAAAAATGAGCAAGCTCAGCTCTATTTACAAAAACTGCAAAAGTCGGTGGTTTTACCTTAATTTGTGTCATATAATATATTTTAAGACGTTTTCCTTTATCAGACGGAGGCTGAACCATAGCAACTGCTTCATTGAGAACATCATTAAGCATACCAGTAGATACTCTTTGTGCTGCTTGATCGGCAACAAATTTAATCATATCGTAGAGCTTTGTAACTCTTTGTCCGGTCAAAGCTGAAATGAACATAACAGGAGCATATAACATAAAGCTTAATTTATCCTGAACAGTTTTCTTATAATCTTCCATGGTATTTGTTTCTTTTTCTATCAAATCCCATTTATTTATTGCAATTATACAAGCCTTACCCTTATTATGTGCATAACCCGCAATTTTTGTATCTTGTTCAGTAACACCATCTTGCGCATCAATCATTATTACTACAACATCACTTCTGTCTACTGCTGTAAGACTTCTCATCGTGCTATATCGCTCGATATTATCAGTAATCTTGCCTCTTTTACGCATACCTGCCGTATCAATGAAACAAAAGTCCTGTTCATCCTTTGTCACATACGTATCAATAGCATCACGAGTAGTTCCGGGTATATTGCTTACAATTACCCTTTCTTCTCCTAAAATTTTATTTATTAATGATGATTTACCCGCATTTGGCTTTCCAACCACGGCAACTCTTATTAGGTTAGATTCTTCATCATCTTCTTCATATTCGGGCAAAATATCGAGAACAGCATCTAAAACCTCTCCTATACCTAATCCATGAGCCGATGAAATAGAATAAAAATCTCCTAATCCAAGATTATAAAACTCATAAATATCGGCAGGAGGCTCGCCAACCTTATCTACTTTATTTACTACAAGTATCACAGGCTTTTTAGTCTTTCTTATAAGCGTGGCAATATCCATATCACTTGCTGTTACGCCATCCTTCATATCGACCATAAATAAAATGACATCAGCAAGCTCGACAGCAAGCTCAGCCTGACGCTTCATTTGTTGCAAAATTGTATCCGTAGATGCCGGCTCAAGTCCACCTGTATCTATGAGTGTAAATTTTTTACCACTCCACTCTACTTCTTCATATATTCTATCTCTCGTAACACCCGGAGTATCCTCTACAATGGATATACGTTTTCCTGTTACATAGTTAAAAAATGACGACTTTCCTACATTAGGACGTCCCAGTATAGCAACAGTTCCTTGTCTGCTCATAAAAATTCACCTCTAATACTATCAATTTCTATAAACTCGTATATAAACATATACCCGGCCTAATGCCTTTTCAGACATCAGCCGGGTTTGTCTTGTCTCAATTCACAAACTGAATAGAATTATTTTTCTTCTTCAGCTAATGCAACGACTTCACGGCCTTTGTAATAACCGCAGTTGCCGCAAACCGTATGTGATAATTTGAATTCGTGGCAATGAGGGCACTTAACAAGATTGGGAGCTTCAAGCTTCCAGTTTGCTCTTCTTGTGCGAGTTCTAGCCTT
>JAZNOJ010000013.1:0-40525 GCA_045580735.1 Candidatus Egerieisoma sp.
TACAAAAGTGATAAAAAAGGAGTTTTTATATATAATGAATAACTCTATAGTAATAAATGACTATATAGAAGGTCGTGTTTACGAAATAGCAGATTATATTATAGCCACAGGTGCAACAGTGAGGGCTGCTGCAAAAAAATTCGATGTTAGCAAATCTACTGTACATAAGGATTTAGTTGACAGGCTTCCTAAATTGAACAATATTCTTGCAGATGAGGTTCGTAAGGTTTTAGATGAAAATAAGGCTGTACGCCATTTGCGAGGTGGCATGGCTACTAAAGCAAAATATGAGCTAAAGAGAGAAAGAGAGCGTAGACAGCAAAATAAAAATTACATATAGTATTGATTTATATTGCATAAAGAATTTAATGCATAGTATCTTTAAGCGTGTTTAAATTTGCACGCATAAGAGAAATATAATCCTCTCCGTTATCAAATTGCTCCTGCGAAATATTATGGCAAGAATAAAAAAGCGCAGTTCCAGCTCCTGTAGCTTCACTTATTGTATTTGCTATGTTTTGATTTGAAAACTCTATATAATATACTGTTGAAATATTTTCAGAATTGATTTTTTCTATGAGCTCTGCTATTGCTGTGGCACTTGGCTCGGAGTGCTCTGAACAGCCTGGAAAAGCGGAGGCATAGTCAATGTTGTATTCATGCGCAAAATATAATAAAGGAAATCTGTCGCCAAATACCATTGTCTTGTTTTGGACAGTATCGAAAAATGATATAAAATCATTATGTAGCAAATTAAGGCTATCAATGTATTTGCTTGTATTTTCTTCGTACGAAGCTTTTTTGTCCTTGTCTAATTTGCATAATTCGTCAGAAATAGCACGAGCGATTTCTATCGCATTAATTGGTGATGTCCAAACATGGACATCGTATTCAACATCATTATCGTTATGTGTGTTATCTTTTTCATTATTAGCATTATTTTCCGAAATGCTACCTATAGGAAGAAGCTCAACGCAGTCTATCATTTTTAATGTATTAACTTTAGTATCTATTGATGAAAGAATAGTATCTATCCATGTATCTGATTCACCACCGGTATAAATGAATAAATCTGAATTTTGTATTTTTATCAAATCCTTGCCTGTTGGCTCATAATGGTGGCTTTCACTACCTAATGGTAATAAAAGTGTTACTTCAGCATTATTACCGCATACCTCCTTGGCAAAGCAATAGGCAGGGAAATTGGAAGTAACAACAGATATTTTTCCATTATCATTATTAGATGTATTACAGCTACAAAATGAAAAAATAAGTGATATTATTAACATAATTGAAAAAATTTTATATCTCATAAATACCTCTCAAAAACTAAAAAATTACATAAAAATGCACTTCAAAGATATATTATATACAAGTTTATCGTATGTCAAGCTGATGTTGCGTTATTTGTTGTGTTGTTGTAAACTATCATCAGCATAAAAATTTGAGGTGTCTTAATATGAAAGAAATAAAGAATTTAAAAAAAATTTTGCAAACTCCATTTGAAAAATTATCCAATGATTTTTTATGGTCAGATTATCCAAGACCTCAAATGAGACGAGAATCGTATTTTTGCCTTAATGGCAAATGGTCACTTAAAGTTATTAATGCAAGGGATTGTGAAAAGCAAATGAGCCTTGCTCAATTAAAGCAGGGGGCAGAAAATAAAGATGAACCATTATCAGAAAAGATTGTTTTTGATGGAGAAATAAATGTTCCGTTTCCTATTCCTTCTAGACTTTCAGGGGTAAATATTAACATCAAAAAGAATGATTTGATGGTTTATAAAAGGGAATTTGAACTAAACGAAGATTTTATAAAAGATAAGCTTATATTACATTTTGGAGCTGTAGATCAAAAATGCTGTGTTTATATTAATGGAATGAAGGTTGGAGAAAATGTTGGAGGTTATCATCCTTTTTCCTTTGATATTACAAAGTATTATGTACAAGGAAGGAATACCTTAGAGGTAAGAGTGATGGACACTCTTGATAAAAATTTGCCATATGGTAAGCAAAGAAAAAAACGCGGGGGAATGTGGTATACACCGATATGTGGGATTTGGCAGACAGTTTGGCTTGAAAGTGTTTGTGAAAATGCTATAGAATCACTTAAGATCGAAATGTCAACTACATCAGCCATAATAGAAATAAAAGGTGGGGAAGCTAGTAAAACTATAATTTTTGAGGGTAAAAGAATACCATTTTCTGGTAATAAAATATCTTTAACACCTACTAATCCAGAGACGTGGACACCGGATAATCCTAAATTGTATGATTTTACAATTGAAAGTGGAAGAGATAGAATTGAGTCATATTTTGCACTGAGAACTATTGAAATAAAAAATGATAAAATTTTGCTAAATGGAAAACCTTATTTTTTTAATGGCCTTTTGGATCAGGGATATTTCAGTGATGGAATCTATTTGCCAGCAAGCTCGGAGGGATATAAGTTTGATATAATAATTGCAAAAGAGCTTGGCTTTAACATGCTTAGAAAGCATATTAAAATTGAACCGTTACTTTTTTATTATTATTGTGATAAGTATGGAATGATTGTATTTCAAGATATGGTTAATAATGGAAATTATAATTTTTTATTTCAAACAGCTTTACCTACGATTGGAATGAGAAAGGGTAATTTTGGAATAAAAAGGAAAAAGCAAAAAGCTAATTTTGAAGAAGCTGCTTCAAAAACAGTTAAGCTTTTATACAACAATCCAAGTGTATGCTATTATACAATTTTTAACGAAGGCTGGGGACAATGTGATGCTAAAAATATCTATAAAAATTTAAAGAAAATGGATAATAGCAGAATTTGGGATGCAACCTCAGGTTGGTTTCAAACGGGAGAAAGCGACGTATTAAGCGAGCACGTTTATTTTAAGCCTGTAAAATTAAAAAAAGATAAAAGACCTCTTGTTTTATCAGAATTTGGCGGATATTCTTGTGAAATAGATAATCATACATTTAATCCTGGAAAATCTTATGGGTATAAGATGTTTAAAGCTGCAAATGAATTTGAAAATGCACTCATAAAGCTATATAAAAATGAAATTATTCCTGCTATTGAGGATGGGCTTTGTGCTACTGTGCTAACGCAGCTTTCTGATGTTGAGGATGAAACAAATGGCATTGTAACATATGATAGACAGATAATAAAAATAGACAGAGATAAAATGAAATCTCTGTCTGAAGAAATAAATCGTGTTTTTTTTGAAAATATTAATAAGTAGAATGATTTAGGAAAACATATCTTAAAATTAATTAATCATATCAATTAATTTGAAAAGAACCGGTTCAAATTTAGCTCCATACCAATGATTGCTCTCTTCGGCAGTTGCATTTATACATTCTACGACATAATCAGCAGCAATTTTAGCAGCTTCAAAGGATGTTTTTCCACGCATTAGAGCACCTGTGAAGGCTGATGCATAAATGTCGCCAGTACCGTGGCAACTATTAGAAAGCTTTTTATGCTCGTAATATGAGTAATTACCGTTTTCAAAAACAACTACACCTGTAGTAGAATCATTATAAGAAACACCTGTAAGAATAATATTTTTTGCTCCTAAGCAAGTAAGCTTATTTAAAAGAGAATCTATATATGCTCTATCATATTGTGTTTTGTAAGGGATATCTGTTAAAAAGCAGGCTTCTGAAATATTTGGTACGAGATAGTCTGCATTACTACAGAGCTTTTTCATAGATTGGACAAAATTATCATCAAAGCCAGGATATAATTTTCCATTATCTGCCATAGCAGGATCAATTATTTTTATGCAGTCCTTAGCTCCTGTGGAATCTATAATATCAAGAACATGTGAAATCTGTTTTGCACTGCCTAAATATCCTGTATAAATAGCAGAAAATGTAATTCCTTCTTTTACCCAATGATCTTTAATTTTAGGCATATCCTCTGTTAAATCGCGAAAAGTATAGCCGCTGAAGCCTGCTGTATGTGTAGAAAGCACTGCAGACGGAAGAACTGCTGTTTCTATACCGCAAGCAGAAAGAATAGGTAATGCAACTGTAAGGGAACACTGACCTACGCAAGAAATATCTTGAATTGTTAGTATTTTTTTGTATGACATATTATCGCCTCTTATATTAAAAAATTTACAATGAGGATAATATCAATAAGCTGGCTATGTGTAAATGTTCAATTTGAGTAAAATGTATATGACCAGATTGTACTGCGCCAATTAGATATGATTTATCAAATTATTAGCTGGAGTACACAGGCACAGGCACAAGCACCTAATGCCACCGTAAGAAGGCTTCTTTCAAAAAAGGCTAAAACTAATGCAACAGCAAGACCAGCTACAGCAGACCAAATTAAAGAGGTTGAGTATAATATTGAAGGAATTGTCATAGCTGCTAACACGGCATATGGTATATAGTAAAAAAATGATTTTAAAAAAGTATTACTAATTTTTTTTCGAACCAAAACGAGAGGCAACATTCTAATTAAATAAGTTATTATCGCCATTATGAAAAGAGATATAAAAAAATATTTTAAATCATTCATTTGTTGAGCCTCCTTTGTCACTTGACGAAATATTATTATCAGTATCCTTTATGGGAAAAAATATTGCAAAAATAGCAGCTGATAAAATTGCACATATTATAATTGAAAAACCATCTGAAATAAATTTTGAAAGTGGAGTATATTTTATAATACAGCTGAGTGTGGCCGCGGTAGAAATTACACCTAATACGGCTCTGCTTTTTTTGGCGGGTGGAATAATTATTGCTATAAACATTCCGTATATGGCAATTCCCAAGGAGGATACTAAAGCTTCTGGGAGTATTTTTCCAAAAATGGCACCAGTGATTGTACCTAAAGTCCAACCTAAATAAGGCAGTATTACAAGCCCTTTCATGTATGCTGTACTTATTGAGCTGTAACCCGATGAAACAGCGAATATTTCATCAGTAATGAATGCCGAAAAGAAAAAACGGTGGCGTGTTTTAAATGAGCTGTCGAGCTTTTGCGAAAGAGTTATAGACATTAAAGAATAACGCAAATTGATTACTATTTGGGCAAGTGCTATTTCTATAAAAGCAGCAAATGCTGACATAAGTGTTACACCTGCAAGCTGACCTGCTGATGTTAAATTAGTCATAGAAATAAGCAAAGCCTGCCATGGAGCAAAGCCTGCACTTATGGTTGAAATCCCAAATGCAAATGAAACAGAAAAGTATCCTAAAGCTATTGGAAGGCCATCTTTTAAGCCTCTTGTAGTCATAATATGGTTTCAACTCCTTGTAATAATTGTGTTTGCAAAACACGCTTGATAAATATAGCTCATAATTCCTAATTTGTCGAGTGGCAAGAGGCTTGTTTTTTATACGATTAAGAAAGCAATGAATGTTGATTTTTAATATGAATTATTTTTTTGATAGCTGTACTGAAATTTTTGTAGAAAATCTGTGTGTTTTTCTGGTAAAAAATTTTATTCATATAATTCTATAAATATTTCAATAGATTGTCATGCATGTTTTTCACGGTGATAGAAAAAGAGCATATTTGGATGATAATATTGCACAATATGTTAAAAAGATGTAATATTTATGGGTATATGATTATTTGTTGATTGGGGATATGTAAGAATGAAGCGATTTTTATTTCTTTTTTTTGCTACAATTTTTATATTAGGCTTTGGCTGTTTTGTTTCAGCATCAGAAACTGAAGAACTCTTTTGTGGTACTTCGGTTACTGTAAACATTGTAAATGCGAACGAGGTATGCTCATATGCTTTTACACCTAATGATACAGCAATGTATGAATTTATATCTTATAACGAAACATGTGATGTTAATATAAAAATTTTTGATTCTTCAAATAGTTTAGTTGCATCAGATGATGATAGTGGAGACGGAACGAATTTTGCATTAAGATTAATGCTTGAAAAAGAAAATACATATAAGATCGAGATAAGTGCATATCCTTATGAGACCGGAAAGGCAGATATCATAGTTGAAAAGATTAAGACCGCACAAAGTGTTTCGATAAAAGGAAACGATGAAATAACAGGCTTTTTAGGTAAGAAAGACAATCATATTTGTCTTGCTGAATCGTCTGATGTGTATGTTCCGGCTACATGGAGCGTGAGCGATGAAAGCATTGCTGAAATAACGAATGTTAAAAATGAATATGGCGAATCAACTTGTTATGTTGAATATTTATCTGTGGGAGAGGTCACAATCACAGCCACACTTCCTAATGGAGCAAGCGATAGCATTAAGGTTAATGTTATTGAGCATTATGAATTAATTTTGAATGAAGAAGTAAATATACAAATTGAAAACAATAGAGAGGTTTATTTTGTATTTAAAGCTGAAGAGAGTGGCTATCATGAGTTTATTGCAGGTTCTGATAAATGCATGTTTGGCAGTCTTTATGATTCATCAAACAAATATATCGTGGGTAACTACATTTCTTCAGGAGGCTTTTCTTTTATAGGAGAGTTAAAAGCAGGCGAAACATACAAATTAAAAATTTCAGCTTGTGATGATAATACAACGAGTGCAAATATAAGTGTTGTCAAACATGATCAAGCAGAAAAAATATATTTTGAAAAAGAGTCAATGGATGTTTATGTGGATTCTACCATTGTTTTAAGTTGCTTAGCAGAAAATTCTGACGAGTTTGTAAAGGCTACATGGAGTATAAGCGATGAGAGTGTTGCAAAATTATTATATATAGATAATAATGTTGGATTTTCTGAATGTGATTTTAATGCATTAACGACGGGCAATGTAACGGTTACAGCTACTTTAGAAAATGGTTATTCAGCAAGTATTATAATTAATGTAATTCCACCTGCAGAGCTAAGCCTACAGGATCCATTTTCAATAAATATTGAACCACGTAAAATTTTAAGATTTCAATTTACACCTGAAAGCGATGGTTTATATAATTTTTATGCAACCAGTGAACTATATTTAGGTGCAGAATTAAGTACATCGGATCATACATATATAAAACGTGAGGACAATGGTTACAGCAAGGGATTTGAATTAGTTTCAGAGCTTAATGCAGGCAAAACATATTATTTGGAAGTATATGAGGATTATAAATATATCGGCGGAAATATTGACATGTATGTTGAAAAGCTAAATGTAGCAGAATCAATAACATTTTCAGAAGGAGCGGAAACTAAAATATTTGTTGGCTTAGGTAGAATTTTTACATGTACAGCAGCTAATGAAGAAGAATATGTTCACGTTACATGGACATCTAGTGATGAAAGTGTAATTGAGATAGAAGAAGTTGTAAACTCAAAAGGTGAAGCAAGCTGCGTGGCATGGTTTAGACAGCCAGGTAAATCTACGGTAACAGCAACGCTTCCTAATGGTATGGCTTATACTGTTGAGGCTATAGCCTTAGCACCTATTCCCTTGATAGATAATAAGGAATCAATATATGATTTGGCAGTAAATGAAATGGTAGTTTTTGAGATTGTTCCTGAAAAATCTGCGGTATATAAATTTGTATCAGATAATGACTTTGAGATAATTGCTTATTTAAACGATGCGGATGGAGAAACATTGAAATATGCTTCATACAGTGAGGATCAGTGTGATTTTACACTTCATTATTTCCTTGAGGCAAATAAATCATATACCATATATGTGTTTGCTCTTAATACGGGCGATTATGGCAGCATTTCTATACAAACTACAAAGCTTCAGGAGGCAGAAACTATAAAAATTTCGACAGCCGATAACACTGAGGGTTACCTCGGAGGCGAAGGGTATATAAGCTGTAATGATATTGGTGAAGATAAATATGCATCAGTTACATGGACCTCAAGTGATAACAATATTGTTTCAATTGTTGAAAGTGCAGATGATTTAGGAAAATCCTACTGCAGGGTTGAGTATAGGGCATTGGGAACTGCAACTCTTACAGCCGCACTTCCTAATGGGGCAAGCGATAGCATAGTAATAAACGTTGTTGATTCAATAAATATTAATAAAGATGAAAAAATAGAAAAGAATACCAGCTCAATGAATTTGAATTTTATTCCTGACGAAGATGGTAGATATTATATTACAGCAGTAGGAAATGGCCTACGTATATTTATGTATGACAGTAATGGCAGTCGAGTAGGTTCGTCTTTTATTACAAATGATGCTCTTAAGCTTTATGCAAATTTAGTAGCTGGAGAGGAATATAAAATAAAAGTTCAAGGCGGTGAAGATACAAATAATATATCGTTAGTAGTAAAAAAGTATGAACCAAGACCATATATTTACAACATTGATATGAACGAGGATTATTATACAGATACTAAGGATGTTGTTAATTTGAGAAGATATATTAGTAGATGGGGAGGATATAAAGTAAAAGACGTAAATAATGATGGTTCAATAGACGGAAAAGACGTAGTTCTTTTAAGAAGATATATTGCGGGCTGGGATATGATTCATCTATCCTCTCAGGATAAAGAATTTAGAAAAAAGGTTGTAGAGCTTGTTAATGTTGAAAGAGAAAAAGAAGGTCTTGAACCATTGGAGGTTTATTATGAAGGCCAGGAAGCAGGAGATTTGAGAGCAAAGGAGATTACTGAATATTTTTCACATACCAGACCTGATGGAAGTAGCTGCTATACGGCTTGTACAGAGGTAGGCACACCGGAGAGTGCTTGTGGTGAAAATATTGCAGCAGGTTATCGCTCTCCTGAAGCTGTTGTTGAAGGCTGGATGAATTCGCCAGGACATAGAGCTAATATTCTAAATTCCAACTTTACACATATAGTGGTGGGAGTTAGAGGATATAGCTGGGTGCAAATGTTTTATAGAATAGTATGAAAATAATTATTTTATGAAAATAGCCGAGAACACTTGCGACTTTAGTCATGAGATGAATCGGCTATCGTTCATATGTTAGATAAAAAACACCTTAATGAGAGAACCAAAGTGTACTTTTTTTGTTTGACATATATCACTATAAATAGTATATTTGACTAAAAGTAAAATGAATATTTTGAGGTGATTCTTATGAGTTATATGGTAAGAAATAATCCGGGTGATGAAAGCCTTAAATGGATAGAATTTGAGCATTTAGAAGATGCTAAGCTATTTGCAGATGAGATGTTGAGATATGGCTCTATCGTTAAAGATGAAGCTGGTAATACTGTTTATGCACCTGCTGGAGAAGTGGCTGCAGAAATCTTATATAATGCTAAATTAGTATGTGATTACGTTCGTGATAATGAATTTGATTATGGCAATGCACCTATAAATCCTGGCATGAATCACGATGCAAAGCTTGTTAGCTGTGATAGAATGGTTGGATGGACATTCTATAAAATGGGCCTTACAGATCAGCCAGAGGTGATGGGACTTTGTGTTTTAGGACCAAGTCTTTATGAATGGTGTCTTGCACATAATTCTATTAAGATTGAAAATCAAAAAGACTTACAGCCAGGTGATGTAGTATTTGTTAGAGCTAATGCTGTTAGCGGTTATCCTGAGCATACTTATATTTTTGCAGGATACAGTGATGAAGAAGATATGTTTTACAGATATGACTGTGGAACAGTTGCGAGAATAAGGAGCACACAGCCTTCTTGTGAAATAATTAAAGATTTTATGTTTGCAACAAGAATGACTAAACTCCCAGAGGTTTAATATGATACTTCCGCGTTTTTCATTCTGCTATAATGGGATACCTTTTGATAAAATAGATAAAAAAATTGAGAATACTACTGCTGGTGTACTTTACACTTTGCCAGACGGACTTCAAATCGAATGTAAAATTGAAAGATATCCGAAATATAATGTTACCAAATGGACAAACTATTGGCATAATCCTACAGACCATAATAGTGGTACTGTTTCTAAACTTATGGATTGTGATATTACAGTTGAGTTTGAGTCAGATCCTGTAAAAACAAGAAGAAATAAACATTCTGATTGGAACTCGGAAATGTTAAAATTGTTTATAACTGACGGGGCAAATATCACAGATTATGACAATATGACACATGCTCATAGGTTATGGCCAAATGAGGCTATAAAAGCCGCTAATCACTCAGGTAGAAGTGGAATGGGTACAGCTCCGTTTTTAGAATTAAATCGTCAAGAAACAGGTATTTTGCTCGCGGTTGGATGGACTGGTCAGTGGAATTCTTTCTTTGAAAGAGGCGAGAAGGATGTTAGGATAACTACATGTATTGAGGGCGTTGAATTTTACATGAAACCAGGTGAAAAATTCAGGACAGCATCTACATTTATTCTTGAATATTCTGATGGTCAGATTAACGCACATAATAGATGGCGCAGATTTATAAAAGATGTTGTTTCACCACTTGGAAAACAAGATAGAGATAAGAAATGTCCATTTTCTGCTATTTTCTGGGGTGGCGTATCATCTGACGAATTAAAAAGCAGATGGAATGATATTTTTAAAGAAAATCTACCATTTGATTATTGTTGGATGGATGCAGGATGGTACGAGCCACTTAAAGGTGAAAATCTCGTTGAACAGACTGCACAATGGCAACAAGTTGGTATATGGGAAGTAAATAAGAAATACCATCCTAACGGACTTAGCGGTGTTATATCATGGCTAAAAAGTAAGAATATTGGCTATATTTTATGGTTTGAACCAGAAAGAATTTGTCTTGATAATAAACCGTGGACAAAACATCTTTTACCAAGGCATGATGAAAATGACAAGTTTGTTATAATTGCCTTGAACGAAGATTCTATATTAGATGAAGTAATTGAAAAGTTTGGTAATATGATTGAAGAACTTGGGATTTCTTGGTATAGACAAGATTTTAATATAGGACCTATTCCTTTTTGGAGATTAAACGACGAGGAGGGCAGAACCGGAGTTAATGAAATACGGTATATTAACAACCTTTATAAATTCTGGGATGCTTTGCTTGAACGTTTTCCTTATTTGATGATAGACAATTGCGCCGGTGGTGGTCATAGAATTGATATTGAAGCACTTTCTCGCTCTGTATCACTATGGCAAAGTGATTTTTCGTGTATATGGGATAATACGCCTGAAGGTTACCAATTACAAAATATAGGTGCTTCCTGGTGGTATCCGTATTTCGGTACAGGCTTTGGACCAACTCTTGGTGATACTTATAGTTTCAGAAGTGCTTATACGCCTGCACTTACGATTCGCACATGGGAACATGTAGATGATGATTGGAGAATTGGCGCAAAAGGTGAGCCTTTGGATTGGGCACGAAAATATTTTAATGAATATTTATCAATTCAAAAATATTTATCTTGTGATTTTTATCCATTGGTTGAAAACTCAAAAGAAAATATTTCCTGGGCAGTATCACAATATGATTCACCCGAAGATAAATCAGGTTTTATATTGGCTTTTAGAAGAGCTAAATCTCCACATCCTATATGTGAGGTTCGGCTTGGCGGAGTCGAGAGGGGACGAATATATTCATTTGTTAATGTTGATACAAATGAACAATTTGATGTTTCTTCTGATGAGCTTATTGATAATAAATTTATTCTGAAAATAGACGAGCCGCGTAAATCGCTATTATTGAAATATTCATATAAGTAGAATTCATTCTTTTATATGAATCAACACAACTTTAGATATTTATGATTACAGCCCACTTATGTGTGGGCTGTAATCATTATAATGACTTGAAAACCACTTGAAAATTTCTAGATAAAAAACACCTTAATCAGAGAACCAAAGTAAAAAAAAGGTTGCGATATAAAACTGTTTGTTATAAAATAATATGAATTATTATGATGACACAATGGAGGAATCAAGAATGATAGACATTAAAGTGCTCAGAGATAATCCCGAGGCTGTTAAAGAAAATATAAAGAAAAAATTTCAAGACCATAAACTATCCTTGGTTGATGAAGTGTTAGAGCTTGACGGAAAAAACAGGGCTGCCATACAGCGTGGAAATGATGCCAGAAAAGAGCGTAATGATATAAGCAGCCAAATTGGAAAGCTTATGAGAGAAGGCAAGAAGGATGAAGCCGAAGCTATGAAGGCAAAGGTTGGAATTATCAATCAAGAATTGGTGGATATAGAAGCAAAGGAAGCTGAGTATGAAGCTGCAATTAAAGAGCGCATGATGAAAATTCCTAACTTCCTTGATGAAACAGTACCGATTGGTAAAGACGACAGTGAAAATGTGGAATTACAAAAATATGGAGAGCCTAAGGTTCCTGATTATGAGATTCCATATCACACAGATATAATGAGCGCAGTTGGTGGAATTGATTTAGATTCAGCCAGAAGAGTAGCTGGAAATGGCTTTTATTATTTGATGGGAGACATTGCAAGGCTTGAATCAGCGGTTTTAGCGTATGCTAGAGACTTTATGATTTCAAAGGGCTTTACTTATTGTATTCCTCCTTTTATGATTAGAAGCGATGTAGTAACAGGTGTTATGAGCTTCGAGGAAATGGATGCAATGATGTATAAAATAGAAGGTGAGGATCTTTATTTAATTGGTACAAGCGAGCATTCAATGATAGGAAAGTTTAAAGAGCAATTTTTACCTAAAGCAGAGCTTCCTTACACAATGACATCGTATTCACCTTGCTTTAGAAAGGAAAAGGGCGCTCACGGAATTGAGGAGCGTGGAGTATATAGAATACACCAATTTGAAAAGCAGGAAATGATAGTAGTATGTGAACCTGAAGATAGTAAAGAATGGTATGAAAAAATGTGGTCGTATACTGTTGAGCTTTTCCGCAGTATGGAAATTCCTGTAAGAACACTTGAATGTTGTTCTGGTGACCTTGCAGATTTGAAATCCAAAAGTGTTGATGTAGAGGCATGGAGCCCAAGACAAAAGAAATATTTTGAGGTAGGAAGCTGTTCTAACCTTACTGATGCACAGAGCAGACGTTTGGGAATAAGAGTTAAAGGTGAAAAAGGAAATTATTTTGCTCATACTCTTAATAATACGGTTGCAGCTCCACCGAGAATGCTTATAGCACTTATAGAAAATAATTATAATGAAGACGGCAGTATAAATGTACCTGAGGTTCTTCGTCCATATATGGGCGGAACAGCCGTAATCAAGAAAAAAGAAAAATAAGAGGGGACTCATATGAGAGAAAACATTAAGGTTTTCGTAGAAATTTGCAGAGAAGGTGTTGTACTTCCAGAGTATGCTAACGTTGGAGATGCAGGAATGGACGTACGTGCAGCAGAGAGTGTTGTTATTGAAGCAGGCAAAACTGTACTTGTGCCTACTGGCCTAAAAATGGCTATTCCAGAGGGCTTTGAGATACAAGTTAGACCAAGAAGTGGTCTTTCACTAAAGACTTCGTTGAGAGTTGCAAATGCACCGGGAACTATAGATTCAGGGTATAGAGATGAGATTTGTGTTATTATGCATAACATATCTGACAAAGATGACTGTCAAATAAAAAAGGGTGAAAGAATCGCGCAATTAGTGCTTCAAAGAATCCCTAAAATCCAATTTGAACAGGTTTCAGATGTAAAGTCTATAGGCTCTGACAGAGGTGGTGGCTTTGGCTCTACGGGGGTTGAATAATGTATACTATTAGTGCAATAGGACAAGATTCTCACAGATTTTCAGATGATAATAATCCCTTGGTTTTAGGTGGAATTCAATTTGATAATGAAAGAGGAATGCTTGCAAATAGTGATGGGGATGTCGTTCTTCATGCTTTGACAAATGCTATATCAGGTCTTACAGGTATTAATGTGCTTGGAAAGACTGCAGATGAGCTTTGTCAAAGTGGCATTAAGGATTCGGCAGTATATTTGAGGGTGGCATTAAATGATTTAAAGGACAAAAATATGCAATTAGTTCATATTTCAATGTCTATTGAATGTAAAACACCTAAGATAACACCCAAAATAAGTAAAATGAAAGAGCAAATTTCACTTCTTTGTGGAATTGAAGAAAATTCAATAGGAATTACAGCAACTACTGGTGAAGGACTTACTGAATTTGGAAAAGGAAATGGTATTCAAGTGTTTTGTATAGCTACAGCACAAAAGGAATAACTAATATTTAAGTATAATCATATAATATATAGAATGAGATATGGAGGAAAGTTATGAAAAAGTATAAAGTAGGTATTATTGGTGCAACAGGTATGGTAGGACAGCGTTTTATGCTTCTACTTGAAAATCATCCATGGTTTGATGTAGTAGTTTTGGCAGCTAGCAGCAGATCAGCAGGCAAGCCATATGTAGAAGCTGTTGGGGCAAAATGGAATATGACTAAAGATATTCCTGAAAAGTATAAGGACATGGTAGTATATGATGCTCAGGCAGATGTAAAGAAAATTGCTGAAATAGTTGATTTTGTATTTTGCGCAGTAGATATGAAAAAAGATGAGATAAAAGCGCTTGAAGAGATGTATGCTAAAAATGAATGTCCAGTTATTTCAAACAACAGCGCAAACCGTTTTACTCCGGATGTTCCAATGATAGTACCTGAAATCAACCCTGAACATGCTGCAATTATCCCTTATCAAAAGAAACGTCTTGGAACAAAGCGTGGATTTATAGCTGTTAAATCTAATTGTTCACTTCAAAGCTATGTTCCTGCACTTCATCCGTTAAGACAATTTGGTCTTAATAAGGTTTTGGTTTGCACATATCAGGCAATTTCTGGAGCAGGAAAGACGTTTACTACATGGCCTGAGATGGTAGATAATGTTATACCATACATCGGTGGAGAAGAGGAAAAATCAGAGCAAGAGCCTTTGAAGCTTTTTGGTACAATTGATACTGAAAAGGGTGTTATAGTTTCTGCAAAGGATCCATCATTTACTGCACAGTGTATTAGAGTTCCAGCTTCGGATGGACATATGGGTGCTGTATTTGCAAGCTTTGATAATCTTCCTGAAAATCTTGATGAAGTAATCGAAATTTGGAAAAACTACAAAGGTAAAGCACAAGAGCTTGAGCTGCCAAGTGCTCCAAAGCATTTCTTAACGTATTTCACAGAGGATAACAGACCACAGACAAGACTCGATAGAGAAATCGAAAATGGAATGGGTATTTCAATTGGTCGTTTACGTAAAGATACACAGTACGATATCAAGTTTGTTTGTCTTTCACATAATACAATTAGAGGTGCAGCAGGCGGAGCTGTATTAATGGCAGAGCTTCTTTGTAAAGAAGGATATATTGATTAATAATTAAATGGATTGAATCCTTATTAAAATTTTGAAAGGAGAGAGGGGCATTTGTTGTCTACCTTGTAGACTCAGCCCTGAAGGAATTATGAAAGAAAAGATTTTTACAGGAGCAGCAGTCGCTATTGTTACTCCATTTAAGGGACCAAATAATGAGCAGGTTGATTTTGACGCTTTTGGTGAATTAATTGAATATCAAATAGCAAATGGAACAGATGCTATTGTTGTTTGCGGAACAACAGGTGAAGCATCAACAATGCCAGATGAGGAGCATTTGTCTGTAATTGAATATGCAATAAAGAAGGTTGCAAAAAGAATTCCTGTAATAGCAGGAACAGGTAGTAATTATACAATACATGCTATTGAGCTTAGTCAAAAGGCTGAAGAGCTTGGTGCTGATGCACTTTTGTCTGTTACACCTTATTATAATAAAACGACACAAGAGGGTTTATACCAGCACTTTAAGGCAATAGCTGAAAGTGTAAATATTCCTATAATTCTTTATAATGTTCCTGGAAGAACAAATCTTAATATTGCTCCTGAAACATATGCTAGACTTTGTAAGATTCCAAACATTAATTCTGTAAAGGAATGTAATCTTTTACAGCTTCCCGAAACAGCAAAGCTTTGTGGTGATGAGCTTAATTATTATTCAGGAGAGGATGGACTTGTTCATTATCTTATGAGTGCAGGTGGACTTGGCGTTATTTCTGTTGTGTCAAATATTGCTCCGGCATATATGAGCGAAATGACTCATGCATTTTTAGAAGGTGATATTAAAAAGGCATGGAAAATGCAAGTTGAATGTCAGGATATCGTAAAAGCACTTTTCTGTGAGGTTAATCCGATTCCTGTTAAAGAGGCAGTAAATATAATAGGTCTTCCTGGTGGAAAGTGCCGTTTGCCTTTAGTTGATATGAAGCCTGAAAATAGAGCAAAGCTTGTTAATGCAATTGAAGAATTTAAAAAAATCGGTGGTATTAAATGATTAAGATAGCAATTAATGGTTGTAATGGAAAAATGGGTCAGGTAGTGGCTGAAATAGTCACTACCAGCTTTAATGAAAAGGCATGTGTCGCATTTGGTATAGATATATCAGAAAATGAAAATTGTCCTTTTCCGGTGTATGTTGGAGTAGAAAATATTCCACAAGCTGCTAAAGCAGATGTGATAATTGATTTTTCTAATCCCTCGGCACTTAAAGGACTTTTAGAATATTCTGTAAGGACAAGCACTCCTATAGTTGTTGCTACAACAGGACTTTCAAAGGACGAAGAATTAATGATGCATGAGGCAGCTAAAAGTATACCGCTATTTTGGTCAGCAAATATGTCATTGGGTATCTGTCTTTTAAAGGAGCTTGCAAAAAAAGCAGCGGCATTTTTGGGCGACAGATATGACATAGAAATTGTTGAAAAGCATCACAATCGTAAATTAGATGCACCAAGTGGTACAGCTTTAGCTATTGCAGATGCTATAAATGAATCTCAAGATGATAAATTTAACTATGAATATGATAGACATTCAAAGCGTGCTAAGCGTAAACCTACAGAGATAGGAATTGCTGCTGTTAGAGGTGGTAATATAGTAGGTGATCACGAGGTGATTTTTGCAGGACAAAATGAAGTTATAGAAATTACTCATAAAGCAATGTCAAGAAGTCTTTTTGCAGACGGAGCTGTAAAGGCGGCTTTCTTTTTGTTGGACAAGAAGGCTGGTTTTTATAATATGGATAATATGCTTGCAGAATAAGTAATTTAACATTTTATCTATTGTTATGAAAATATAAGTTGACAAAGACGGTAAAAAAATGTAATCTATAATAAGAATTTTATCATAATTCCCGTGAATTATATTTATTTATAATGGTTTCTTGAAAGGAGTTTCTTTATAATGAAGAAATTGATATTGTATACTTCAGTAGATGGTAATACAGATGCGGTTGCAAGAGCAATTGCTGACAAGATTGATGCAGATATGGCTCGCCTTGTTCGTGTTAATAAGGTTAAGGGCTTTGGATTTTTCAACAACTTAAAGCTTCGTTTAGAAGTAATAGGAAAGAAAAAACCTGATATTTTTCCTTTTAAGTGGGACCCTCGTGACTATGATATGATTTTTATCGGAACACCTGTTTGGTACGATTCTTATAATCCTGTATATAATACTCTTTTTAATGTTATTAAAGTGTATGACAGAAAGGTTGCTCTTTTCTCTACAGGAATGAAGGA
Organism: Candidatus Egerieisoma sp.; assembly: GCA_045580735.1. Classification (GTDB taxonomy): domain Bacteria; phylum Bacillota; class Clostridia; order UBA1212; family UBA1255; genus Egerieisoma. The sequence goes on from JAZNOJ010000013.1 coordinate 17,387, forward strand.
GGAAACCAAGGCGCTTGCTAAGATGGAGAAGGATTGGCTTCAGGATTCAGTTATTCTTGGTACAAAGCATTGTGTTGAGCCAATTTGGTGTGATGAAGATTCTGAAACAGATGCTATATTAGAGGATATGGCTAATTGGGCTCAGGAAATTTCTGATAAAGCAGAAAAGATGATTGAGCAAGAAGAATTTGAAAGAAGAAAAACTATTTACAAATACTGATACATATATGGATAAAATATCACAACTACGCGAAATTCGTATAAAACCGTATAAAAAAGACTTTTCATATTCATATACGGAGGGTGTTTTTCCAACAGTAGAGCTTGTAGAGTGTGCACCAGAAAGTGTAGTGCGTATTATTGCATCCTCTAAAGGTGAAAATAATAATGGCGTAGCGCTTCTAAAAAAGAGGTGCTGCGCTTTAAATATTCCTTTTACTGTTGATGATAATACAATTGCCAGAATCTGTCCGAAGGGAAGTGTAATGGCAGTCGGTATTTTTCAAAAAACACAAAAAGAGCTTAATATAAATAATAAGCATATTGTTTTGGTTAATCCTGCAGACATGGGAAATTTTGGAACAATTGTTAGAACTGCAGCGGCTTTTTCTTTTTTTGATATTGCTGTTATTGAGCCTGCCGCTGATTATTTTGATCCCAAGACAATAAGAGCGTCGATGGGTGCATTTTTCAGAGTTAGAATACATTCTTTTAAAAGCTTTGATGAATATTTAAAGATAGCCGGAGAAAGAGATTTTTATCCCTTTATGCTTAAGGGACAGGATTTAGAAAAATTTTCACCTACTTCATCGTCTTTACCCTGTTCTCTGATTTTTGGTAATGAGTCTAGAGGCTTAGATGATAGCTATCTTGATATTGGGACCCCTCTTTGTATAAGACATCTTGATACAGTTGATTCACTTAACTTAACAATTGCGGCAGGTATTGCTATGCATTGGCAATATCATACTTTTAAAAACTTATGAGGAAATGATTAATTTGAATAAAATAGATAGTATATTATCAAAATGTCATATTTGTGGAATTTCATCAGATGAAGTTCGTTTTGCGAAGGAGCTTTTATCTGGTAAGGGTGAGGCTTCAAAAACAAATTATTTCATATGTGAAGGTCTTTGGGCTGCTGAAAAATTAATTGATAAAAATATGAGAGTTGTTAAATTTTTTGTCAGTAATGAAGCACTACAGGGAAAAAAATTCAATGAAAAAGATATTGATTTGATTTCAAAAATGGTTGAGTATTCTGAGTCATCATATGCAATTTCTCAAAAGGCATGTTCAAAAATCAGTGATAGAGATGGAGCTGAGGATTGCTTTATTGTGGTCGAAAGGGAAGTGTATACCTTGGAAAACTTTCCTTTAAAAGATAATATGCTAATTATGATTCTTGACGGTCAGGAGCAACCGGGCAATATTGGAGCGATACTTCGTTCTTTGGACTGTGCAGGTGGATTTGGTGCGATAATAGTAAATAGAAAGGTGAAAATGAACAATGCTAGAATGGTTCGTTCTTCATTGGGGGCCTTTTTTATGATGCCGGTTGTAGAGACTTCTATGGAAGATGCTGGAAAGTGGCTTGTTGAAAATAATTTTAAAGCTGTTCTTACAGATTTAACTGCCACTAAAGCCTACTGTGACGTTGATTATAGTGGCAGAATTGCAATTGTAGCAGGGAATGAGCATACTGGGATTTCACCTTATTGGAGAAAGCTTCCTGTTGCAGAACCTGTAATTATTCCCATGTTGGGCTCATGTGAATCCTTAAATGTTGGGTTTGCCTCTACACTAGTGGCTTATGAGGCAGGACTTAAAATGCATGGAATTAAAAGGTCTTAAGAAATTCATCGATTTTTTTTTGCTCCTTTTTGATTTCACTTAATTTTAAGATACAGCTTTTTTCACACCATGATTTTCGGCTATTATAATATTTATTTACAACACGCCAAAGCTTTTGGGGGAAAGCGAATAAGATTTTTATGATTTTAATCTCGTCTGTTGTAATGTTTTTTTGCTTATCATATTCATTTATAATTTCATAGGCGTCATTTGCATTCCAACCGCCCTTTTTCATTCTATGTTTGATAAGATTATATAGATCTAATAATGGCAAATCTATGGTTGCATTGTCAAAGCATGAAAAGTAAATGCCATTATTTGATGTTATTATGTTGTGTGATGTGATATCCTTATGACATATTGAACCCTCTGTTTTGTATTTTTCACATAGAGTTGTGTATATTGAATTGTTTAAATCTAAAATTGCCTTTTTGGCAATTTCATAATATTCATCAGCTATTGATGAATATTCATAATCAAAAATTCCTGTTCTTTTTAAGGCTTGTTTTTTAAAGCGAAGTAATTCTTCGGTTCTATGATTTAGTAGCTGATTGAGAACTCCAAAATCACATTTTATGTATTTTTCATAATCTTGTATGCTCTTATCACAGGACATTAGTTCAGCAGCTTTTTTTTGTGTAAAACCTGTGGATGCATTATGCATTTTGGCCAATGTCATACTAGCTGATTTTATATCATTTAAATTTTCGGGATTGATTTGAGTACCTTTTGTATATATTGAGCAATAATAATATTTTTCTTCTAATTCAATATGAATATGATTGTCTTTAGTGAGAATTATCCTGTCTGCGATTTTAAATCCATTTTCATGTAAATGCTTTTGTATGGAGTATATGAAAAGCTTTTTTTCGTTTGCTTCTATTAATGGCTTTATAATATATGTACTTTGTTCATTTGAATTTAAATTTCTATTTTTATTTTTGAATATTATTCCTTCACGTGTTTGAATGTGACCTATGCTGGTAAAGCCATATGCGTCATCAATAATGTTAAAATTATCTATATTCATTATTAAACTCCCTTCTTAAATAATAAGCTTGATATAATTTATATGAGCTTAGAAGGGAGTTTATGATTTCGCAAATTATTTTGATTTTGTTACCTTGCCGATAATTTGATAAACAGGGATTGGACCAACGGTTTCGTCACGACTGTCTTTACTTACATTTCTATTATCACCCATTACATATACATATCCTTCAGGGATGGTAATTGTTTTATCAACAGGATAGTTTTTTACATTTTGTTCTTTTAAATAATCCTCTGTAACGAGTTCACCGTTTCTGTAAAAAAGATTGTCTTTAAATGAAATAACATCGCCTGCTACTCCTACAATGCGTTTAACCCAGCATTTGTCGATTTCGTCATTCTCACCAAAAAATATTTCAGTGATTTCATTTCTCTTTAAAACTTGTCCAAAAAGATGAAAATATCTAAAATCTTCGTTTAAATTTATATCTATAATTACAATATCGCCAATTTTGGGTTCATTAGAAAAATAGGGAATCATAGAGGAATAGATAGTGTCACCCTGATAGAAGGTTGGCTCCATGGAGCTACCATAAACATCGTTCTTTCTTTGTATAAATATATTCACAGAAATAATTGATACAAAGGAAACAACGAATACAATAATTGCGATAATTATATCTCTAACTATTGTATTTACTTTTTTTTTACAGTATTTTTTGAGTTTTCATTTTTAACTTTAGCCATCATACTAAAGTTGCAGAATTTTACATCATACAAATCATCATCAGTTGAATTTGCTTTGTTGGTATTTGCAGCTTCATTATGGTTAAGGGAAGCTTTTGCTCTTTCTGTATATTTGTTAGAAAAATTCATCTTAGAAGACCAGCTTACTGTATCAACAGTTACATCACTTCCCGGCAAAGCAGGGGATTCTGATATATCTTCAAGATGAACCTTTGGCACAAAGGTCATTGCAGGAACATTCTTAGCTTCTGGGAATGCAGAGGTTTTTGACTGGGTTGATGTATTTTCATTTGAATCACTGTCATCACTATCAGTTGCAGCTTCTACATCATTGACATCTAAAGAGTTGCTATCAAGTGAATCATCTTCAGTTAAATTATAGTCATCTTCGTTATCAATTTCTTCTTGTTCTGAAGAATCTATTTCACTTGAATAATTATTTTCTGTATATGTGATTTTTGAAGAATCCTCAGAAAAATCGTAAAGAGTGGTATCTTCACTAGAATCAGCTATATAAGAATAATCTGAAAGCTCATTTGTGCTATTTATTATATTTTTGTAATAAGATTCCTCTGATAAATCTTCTTGTATTTCAGCTTCTGTAGGTTCGTTATAATCATCATTTAAAACATCAGCATCTGTATCTGTAGCTTTTTCATAGCTGGTATATACAGAATTGACAGTTTCGATTTCCGAAATAATATTTGATGACCTTGTTGGTGATGTGAGCGTCTTTGAAAAGCTAACATCAATGTCGGAAGAATTTGAGTTTGAAGAAGCTTCAATAGGTGTAATATCATTTTTAACCGCTTCAACCGCAGAAAATTTATCTACATTTTTTGTGATATTCTTTACAGAGAAGCTAGGTGCCTTTGGCTTTTGCTCACCTAAAGAAAAATCCTCAAAGTTAGCTGTAGATTTTTTGCTTTTTTGGAGAACTTCTTCGTTTTTAAAATTTATATCAAAATCATCAAAATTTGTATGTTTCAAGAGATCACGACTTTCAAAAAAATTTTCTTAATTAATTATAATTGTATAGTGGATTTTGTCAAGAAATAAAACAAAAAAAATAAAATATTCTATTGACAAAACTAAACTATTAGTGTATTCTCTGTAAAGAACATTCGCTTTACATCATTTTGGTTATAGAATGTTTATAGATGCAATATTTTGCTTGGTTTTGAAAGAGGTATATCATGGCTGAAGATGTATATGAAATAAGTATGCTGCTTGATTTTTATGGACAGTTATTGACAGAAGGTCAGATGCAAGCTATGGATATGTATTACAATCAAGATTTAAGTTTGTCTGAAATAGCTGAGGAGCTTGGAATAAGCAGACAAGGCGTGCATGATTTTATCAAAAGAGCCAGATCTATTTTAGGTGATTATGAAAGCAAGCTTGGTCTTATGGCAAAATTTTGTGAGATAAAGAAGGAACTCAAGGATATACAAGGAGATTTACAGCTCATTGATAGAGCAAACCTGAATCCAGGGAACATATATATGCTTGAACAAATAGATAAGAGCCTTGTGGCTGTTATCACAAAGATATAATAAGAGGTATTTATTATGGCATTTGAAAGCTTATCTTCAAAGCTACAGGCTACAATTAAAAAGCTAAAGGGACAGACTAGAGTCAGCGAAAAGGATGTAAAAGAATTTATGAGAGAAATTCGTTTAGCACTCCTTGAAGCAGATGTAAACTATAAAGTCGTTAAAGATTTTATAGCGACGGTATCACAAAAGGCCGTTGGACAAGATGTCCTAGAAAGCTTGTCACCGGGACAGCAAATCGTAAAAATAGTAGATGATGAGCTAACCGCATTATTAGGTGCAGAAGATTACAAACTAGACCTTTCAAGAACACCGCCAAATGTTATTATGATGGTAGGTCTTCAAGGAACAGGTAAGACAACTGCATCAGCAAAGCTTGCAGCACATTTGAGAAAAAATGGTAGGAAACCAATGTTAGCTGCATGTGACATTTACAGACCTGCCGCTATAAAACAGTTGGAAGTATTAGGTAAGCAGATAGATATTCCTGTTTATACGGAGGGAACAAATGTTAAGGCTGCAACGATAGCTAAAAATGCTGTAAAAAATGCAATGCGTAATCTTTGTGATGTTGTAATTATAGATACGGCAGGACGACTTCAAATTGACGAGGCTCTAATGGATGAGCTTGATGAAATAAAGGCAGAGGTTAATCCGGCAGAGATATTGCTTGTGATAGATGCCATGACGGGTCAGGAAGCGGCAAATGTAGCTGAAACGTTTAACAACCGTTTAGATGTAACCGGTATCATACTTTCTAAGTTAGATAGTGATACGAGAGGCGGTGCGGCATTATCTGTAAGAGCAATTACCGGAAAGCCAGTTAAATTTGCATCAAGCGGTGAGAAAATTAATGAATTTGAAGTTTTCTACCCTAAAAGAATGGCAGATAGAATTCTCGGAATGGGCGACGTGCTTACATTAATTGACAAAGCAGTTGAAGTATATGATGAGAAACAAGCGGCTGATTTAGAAAAGAAAATTTTGACACAGACGTTTACGCTGGATGATTTTTTAGAGCAGCTTCAACAAATAAAAAAGATGGGTGGCATAAAGGGGTTAATTAAGCTTTTACCGGGTGCCAATCAAATTAATGAAGATGACATTGATGAAGGTCAGCTTGTTAGAATTGAAGCTATAATACGCTCTATGACAAAAAAAGAAAAAAGAAATCCTGACATATTAAATGCAAGCAGGAGAAAAAGAATCGCAGCAGGAAGCGGAACAACAGTGCAGGATGTAAATAGGCTTATGAAGCAGTTTGATGACATGCGCACGATGATGAAACGCCTTGGAGGCAAGAACAAAAAAGGTATTAGCAAGATGTTAAGTGGAAAAGGACCTAACATTTTTGGTTAATATATAAATCAAATGGATACATTACCGGAGGTGAATTGACATGGTAAAAATCAGACTCAGAAGATTAGGTGCAAAGAAGGCTCCTTTTTACAGAGTAGTAGTAGCAGAATCAAAGTACGCTAGAGATGGTAGATTTATTGAAGAAATCGGAACATATAATCCTTTAGTAGATCCCGCTGAAATTAAAATTGATGTAGAGCGCGCAGATTACTGGATTAAAAATGGTGCACAACCAACTGATACAGTTAAGGATTTGCTTAAGAAGGCAAAAGCTGAATAATTACGGAGGAATATGTAATGAAAGATTTCTTAGAAATTGTAGTGCGTCAGCTTGTTGACCATCCACAAGACGTGGTTATTACAGAAGAAGAAACTGAAAGAGGCATTACTTACAAGGTATCCGTTGCAGATGAAGATAAAGGTCAGGTAATAGGCAGAGACGGCAAAATAGCTAAAGCTTTGCGTACCGTTACAAAGGCTGCTTCACGCAATATGCCAAGTATGGTTTTTGTTGAAATTGTTTAATTTTAATCGGGAGGGCATTGAATTTTGCTGGAAAGAATTAAAATCGGTGAAATTGTTAGTGTTCACGGTGTCAAGGGCGCACTTAAGGTGTTGCCTTTGACCGATAATCCCATACGCTTTTGTTCTCTTAACGAGGTAGATGTTGTACCTAAAAGAAAAAAGGGTAATGGTGATATGAAAACTACATATAAGGTATTATCGGCAACTCCTGCAGGGAATGTTGTCCTTTTGAAGCTTTATGGTATAGATGACAGAGATAAGGCTGAAGGGCTTAGAGGAATGTATTTGGAAATACCAAGAGATAAGGCTGTAAAATTACCAAAGGATTCGTACTTTATTGGTGACCTCATAGGTTGTTCTGTAAAGGAAGAGAATGGTAATGTTCTTGGCACGCTTGCAGATGTTCAAGCTACCGGAGCAAACGACATTTATGAAATTAAAACTGCTAACAAGAAATCTATATGGCTTCCTGCTATAAAGGACGTAATTAAGGAAGTAAATGTTGAAAAGGGCGAGATAATTGTTTCGTTGCTGCCCGGCTTAAGAGAGGTTTATGAATCGTCAGATGAGGATTCTTCCAATGACTGAAATGATATAAATGCAGAAAGCGGCGAAATCAAGTGACAAAGAAAATTGATATTTTAACGCTGTTCCCGGATATGGTCGGATCAGCATTCAAGGAAAGTATTATAGCAAGGGCCACATCTAAGGGCCTTTTAGAGCTTAACTTTCATCAAATTCGAGATTATACAACAAATAAACAAGGAAAAGTAGACGATTATCCATATAGTGGAGGACCTGGGCTTGTTATGGCTTATCAACCAATTGCTGATTGTATAAGGGCTGTGACTAAAGAAAGTCAAGGAGAGAAGCCTCATGTTATATATATGTCGCCTCAAGGAAAGCCTTTTAATCAAAAAAGGGCTAGAGAGCTAGCCGAAAAGGAAAACATAATGATTTTATGTGGTCACTATGAGGGGATAGATGAGAGGATAATCGAAGAATTTATAGATGAAGAAATTTCTTTAGGAGATTTTGTTTTGACAGGTGGAGAAATTCCTGCAATGGCTGTAGCTGATTGTATTGCTCGTCTTTTGCCAGGCGTTTTAGCAGAAGGCTCTGCTGATAAGGAATCACACACCTCGCTTCTTTTAGAATATCCACAATATACAAGACCTGCTGAAATTGAAGGAAAGAAAATACCTGATATTCTACTTTCAGGTAAGCATGAAGAGGTTGAAAAATGGCAGGTTAAAATGTCCGAAGAACGCACAAAGCAAAAGCGTCCTGATTTATTTAAAATTTATCAAGAAGAGCAATTAAATAAAAATACTTTTTATTTTGATAACAGTGCTACAACAAGACAGGATGATAGTGTAACAGAAGAAATGTGTAATGTTGCAAAGATTCTTTATGGCAATCCATCTTCTTTACATCATATGGGACTTGAGGCAGAAAGAAAGCTAACTGAAGCCCGAAAAATGCTTGCATTAAGCATTGGTGCTAATGAAAAAGAAATATTTTTTACTAGCTGTGCAACGGAAAGTAATAATTGGGCACTTAAAGGCTATTTAGATGCAAATCCAAGAGCAGGTAGGAGAATATTAATATCTAAAATTGAGCATCCATCTGTTTCTGAAACGGCTGAATATTTGGCAAAGCATGGATATGAGCTCGAATATATACCTGTGGATAATAAGGGATTAGTGGATTTAGAGGCTTTAAAGAATCTAGTGAACAAGGATACAGCCATTATTTCAGTTATGCATGTTAACAGTGAAACTGGTGCGATTCAGCCTATAAATGAAATTTCTAAAATAGCTAAGTCGATAAATCCAAATGTGATAATTCATTCGGATTGTGTTCAAAGCTATGGAAAGCTGTCGATTTCTGTTAAAAATATGGGTGTAGATATGATTAGTATTAGTGCCCATAAGATACATGGTCCTAGAGGTGTAGGATTTTTGTATATTAAAAATGGCGTAAGGCTTTCACCGTTATTGGCAGGTGGTGGACATGAAAAAGGGCTTCGTTCCGGTACGGAAAATCTTCCTGCTATTGCAGGTCTTGCTTTGATTGCAAATAAGGCGGTTATGAATTTAAAAGAAAACGAAGCGCATGTAAAAGCACTTAATATGAAATTCAGAGAAATTCTTACTCGGGAGATTCGTTCTTGCGTAATTATTTCGAATGAGGATACTTGCTGTGATTATATTTTAAGCTGTTCTTTCCCGGGATTAAGGGCGGAGGTTATACAGCATAGCGTAGAACAAAAAGGAGTATATGTTTCTGTAGGTTCTGCCTGTTCTTCACATAAAAAGGACAGAAGTCCTACACTAACAGCAATGGGATACAATAACAATACTATAGATGGTGCTATAAGGATAAGTTTTACGTACCAAAATACTTTGGCACAGGCTGAATTAGCAGCAAATGTCATATGTGCAGAGGTTAAGAAGCTTTATGGCAGAAGAAAGGGTAAACGTGGATAAAATGAAAAAAGTTATACTTGCAAGAATAGGTGAAATCGCCTTAAAAGGATTAAATAGATGTACATTTGAGCAACGTCTTGCTCGTAATATGAAGGCAGCACTTTCTGATTGTGGTGCATGCAGTGTAAGATGGTCACAGTCAAGATATTTTGTTGAGCCTGAAGGTGATGATTTTGAGTTTGATAAGGCACTTGAAATGCTTTCTGGTGTTTTCGGACTCGTTTCTATTAGCCCTGCTTATGTAACAAATTCTGAGTATGACAGCATTTCTTCACTTGCTAAGGAGGTTGCTGCAAGAGCTATTGAAAAATATGGCAATGGTGGTAAAGTCAAATTTAAGATTGAAACAAAGCGTGGACTCAAAAGCTTTCCCATGAAGTCACCTGAAATTTCTGCTGAAATTGGAGGAGATTTATTAGAGGCTTATAATAAGCAATTGGTTGTTGATGTAAATAATCCTGATTTTATTTTGTATATCGAAGTTAGAGAAAATTCTTATGTTTATACAGATATAATTCCAGCTCCAGGAGGTATGCCTACTGGTTCTAATGGAAGAGGCTGTTTGTTAATTTCAGGTGGAATTGACAGCCCTGTAGCAGGTTATATGATTGCAAAAAGAGGTGTAAGCTTAAGTGCTGTTCATTTTTACAGCTATCCTTATACAAGCGAAAGAGCAAAGGATAAGGTTTTGGAGCTTGCTAAAATCGTTGGTAGATATTGTGGCGGAATGAAAGTGTTTATAGTTCCATTTACTGAAATTCAGCTTGCTATTGATGAAAAATGCCGTGAAGAGCTTTCAACTGTTATAATGCGCCGTAGTATGATGCGTATTGCTGAAAGAGTTGCAAGAAAGAGTGGCTGTTCTGCCCTTATTACGGGTGAAAGTGTAGGGCAGGTTGCAAGCCAGACAATGCAGGCTTTGTATTGTACTGACAATGCGGCAGATATGCCAATATTCAGACCTTTAATCGGAATGGATAAGATGGAGGTTGTTGAAATAGCTCGTAAAATTGGTACTTTTGAAACGAGCATTTTGCCTTATGAGGATTGTTGCACAGTATTTACTCCAAAGCATCCTAAAACAAGACCTTCGCTTTCTGAAATTTTAGAAGAAGAAAAGAAAGCTGATTTTGAAGGTATGGAAAATATTGCCTTTGAGGGAATTGAAACGGTTTATTGCTGAGAAATTTAAATTAAATACCATACTCCTTCGGTGCATCGTTGTTTGCCGGAGGAGTTTTTTATTTATAAAAAAGTATGTTGACATACATACTCTAATATGTTAGAGTTAAAACAGAAAACAACTCTAACGTATTAGAGAAAGGACGGTTTTTATGGAAACGCCAAAAGTATTTGAGAGTGAATATCGCTTTTGCCTCATTTTATGGGAATATGAGCCGATTAAAAGCAGTGAGCTTGTAAATATCTGTAAAGAGAAGCTTGGCTGGAAGCCGACTACAACGTATACAGTAATTAAACGCCTTTCAGAAAGAGGTGTTTTGAAAAATGAAAACACGATTGTTTCATCTCTTGTTAGTAAAGATGAAGTACAGGCGTCAGAGATAAATGAAATGGTGGAAAAGACTTTTGAGGGTTCTTTGCCTGCCTTTGTTGCCGCTTTTACGAGGCATCAAAAGTTGTCAGAAGCAGATATAGATGAATTACAGCAAATGATAGATAAGTTTAGAAGAGGTGAGCCATAATGACAACGATATTCTTAAAGCTATTGGAAATGAGCTTGCTCGCAAGCTTTATTGTGCTTACTGTGCTGCTTCTGAGATTTATTTTGAGGAAAGTACCTAAATGGATATTCGTGGTTATGTGGGGAATTGTCCTAATTCGCCTCATATGTCCATTTTCGATTGAAAGCCCTGTCGGATTAATGCCTAATAGAGAAGATATTCAAATAGATAGCGGCATAGAAAACAATATAAAAATACCGTATTTAAGCTTGCCTAATAATGGAAATATTAATAACAATCAAAGTGCAAATAGTAATAGTATTGTTCAGGACAAAGTTTCAAATGATGTAGAGGCATACAGCCATCAAATAAAATGGGTCAATATAGCTTCTGTTATATGGATTTCGGGTACTTCGATGCTTTTAGTTTATATGATTGTGACATATGTAGGCATCAAGAAAAAAGTAAGAACAGCAGTGGCGCTTAAAGATAACATTTATCAAAGTGAAAACGTTGACTCGCCATTTGTTTTAGGCATAATCAAACCGAAAATATATCTTCCGTTTAAACTTAATGAACAGGAAATGGAAAATGTTATTGCTCATGAAAAGGCTCATATAAAAAGAAAAGATTATTTATGGAAGCCAATTGGTTTTGTGGCGCTGGCAGTGCATTGGTTTAATCCTTTAATTTGGATTTCGTATATACTTCTTTGCAGAGATATAGAAGCGGCATGTGATGAAAAGGTCATTAAGGATTATACGGTGGAACAAAAAGTAGATTATTCTCAGGCATTACTATCTTGCAGTGTAAAAAACAAAAGAATTTCTGCTTGTCCACTTGCCTTTGGGGAGGAAAGCGTAAAAAAAAGAGTGAAATCAGTAATAAATTATAAGAAACCAGCCTTTTGGGTAATTGTTGTTGCAATTATATTATGCGTTGTTTTAGCAGTTTGCTTTTTGACAAGTCGCAAAAATGACAGTGAAAAAAAGAATATTGGAAATGGCGAGATAAATAAAAATGTTATATATGAATCGGATATTTTTACAGACTTTGAAGGTGTGTATCTATCAGTAAAATCAATTGAAACGGCTGAGAATGGGGATGAAATTTTAAATCTCATTTGGCACAATGATACATCTGAAGAAATGATTTATGGCGAAATGTATACCATTGAATACAAGGACGGAAATGGATGGAAAGATGTAAGCGTAGGTGATATATATTTTAACGAGATTGCAAATCTTTTAGGTCCCAAGAGTGAAATAAATAAATCATATACAACTGAGCAATTTGATATTTCTAAAGATGGAACATACAGGCTAATAAGTGGTTTTAATGATTCAAAAGGCAATAAATACAGCACATGGGTGCAGTTTAATGTTGTAACGAAAACGGATGAGAAATATGCAGACGTTAATAGTGAAAATGCTTTTTTTATTGACGAATTAAGAGAAAAATATCCTATGTATTTTGATAAGCCAAAGGGTAAAGGTTTGGGAATATATATATGGCAAATGGCGGAAAATACATATTCTTGTGGGCTTTTGCCAAACACGAATCTTGGATATACACAAGAACAATTGTTTGAGCTTCACAAGTATCCCGCATCTATAGAAGAAATGAGAGCAATTGTTGCGTCGTATAATGTTTCAAAAGATGATGTTGTGATAATAGGAATTACAATGCCACATTCAAGCTATCATTATGAAGTGGGTCAAGAGTATAATGAAAGGCTTACAGAGCTTTTCTGGAAAGGATTTTCTTTGATAGTGCCTGAATATACAGCGGTTATAGACTCGGCAAAATTTGATATTGATAACGATGGTATAGAGGAAGATTGCTGCATAAGCTATGGACATACATCGGGACTGTTTTCGTTTGTTTTTACAGTGAGTGAAAATGGGGAAACGGAGTATAAAAATTCATTTGTTTCTTCCTTTATGAAGTTGAAATTTGAAGAAAATCAAGATGGTAAAATGATGCTGTTTGGAGATGACGGAGTAAATCAGCGCTATATGAGTATGGAAATTGTAGATGGAAATATCGTTATTTACAGCGACGAACAGGATGTAATTTTAATGGGTATTTCTAAAATATGATATTTTATTGAGCTTTTGGTTTTATGTGATATAATTAAAAATCGAAAGTAGGGATATATTTTGGATAATTTAAATTATGGAATTTTAAGTACATCGTCTATAGCACCTAGATTTATCGCAGCAGTTCGTGAAGCTAATGCAGGAAATATAGTTGCTCTTTCCTCACGCACTATCGAAAAAGCAGAAGAAAAAGCTAAAGAGTGGGGGATTTCTAAGTTTTATGGAAGTCATGAGGAGTTATTAAATGATTCAAATGTGAATGTGATTTACATTTCATCTGTAAATTCTGAACATTATTCTCAGGCAAAGGCAGCGTTAGAGAATGGTAAAAATGTTGTTTGTGAAAAGCCGTGCACGATGAGGGTAGAAGAAACAAAAGAGCTTTTTGCTATCGCAAAGGAAAAGAATTTGTTCTTTATGGAAGCTGAAAAAATGCTTTTTCTACCAACACTTATTGAAGTTAAGAAGCGTATCGAAGATGGTATGCTCGGAAAGATTTATATGGCAGATATGAGCCATTCCTTTTCTTCGTCTTACAATGCGTGGATGTTTGATCCAGTGCTCGGCGGAGGACCTTTATATTCCAGCGGAATTTATGCAATTCAATTACTTTTGTGGCTATTTGGAGATATTAAGAAAATAGATGGTCAGTGCAGTAAATTTGATGATGGTATCGCATGGCAATATATTTTGTCAGGTGAACTTGAGAACGGTATTTTGTTTTCGGCTAAAAACAGCACAAGGGGCGTTTTAGATAATACAGCTAAAATTTTCGGAGAAAAGGGTTGGGTTGAAATACCTGAATACTGGAAGGCTCGGAGAGCAATTTTTCATATAAATGGCTATGAAGATGAAGTAATAGAATTTCCTTGTAAATATGAATTAGCTTACGAGGCTATCCATATAAAGGAGTGTTTGATGGGTGGTTTGATTGTAAGCTCTGTAGTGACGGAAGAAATTACAACAAAAGGAATCGAAGCACTGGATAAGGTTGTGAAAAGTTGGTAAAAAAACTAAATTATAAAACTACAAAATGCTAAAATACTATTTGACGAGCATATTAAAATGTGCTATAGTATACAGCGTTTTCGGGGTGTAGCTCAGTTTGGCTAGAGTGCTTGCTTGGGGTGCAAGAGGTCGCCTGTTCAAGTCAGGTCACTCCGACCACATAAAAGAAATTCTCTGTTTTTAGAGGGTTTCTTTTTTTGTTTTTCTCTTTGTAAAATGCAATATAATTTTTGTAATAGGTTACTTTATATGATCGCATTAATTTGCAATATGTTAAGGGAAAAGAAAAATTTGTCTATATAGATGAGATAAAGCTATGTAATATAGTTGTAACGATAAATATATGAAGTAATAATTCAAATTGTTATCTTATCACGCAGCAGATAAATAAACTCTTTTTTTATTTTCAATTATGCTTTATAATATAAAAATAGCTTTGGCGAGAAATATAAAAGCTTTACGCCGTAAAATAATTAAAAGGAACAAAACAATATGAGCGATAACAATGAAAAAGTAGTTTTAGAATGGCAAAAATCAATACCTGTCGATTCTGCAAAATTGACAGAAGAATTTTGTGCAAATGCAAGAAAAATCTTAAAAATGGGAATAGAAGAAATGCCCGGTTATTCATTTGATTGTATTTGCGGTAAGCATCATAGAGTAGATATGAAGCATCTTTTGTCAGGAAGCGGCGCTGTGGAAAGACTTCCTGAAATTATAGAAAAATATCCTGAAGAAAAGAATAAAACTATTTTAGTTTTATGTGATGAAAATACATGGAAAGCAGGCGGAGAAAAAACAATTTCCGTATTAAATAATGCAGGATACAAAACAAAGACAATAAAGCTAGAAACAAAAAATTACCATATGCTTGTTCCAAATGAAAACGCACTAGGTACAGTTTTGGTAAATGTAACCGATGATGTTGGTTTTATGCTTGGTGTAGGAAGTGGTGTAATAAGCGATATTACAAAGCTTGTATCATATAAGACAGGCAGAAAATCTATTGTGGTGGGTACTGCACCTTCAATGGATGGTTATGCATCATTAAATGCGGCATTTGTGATAGATGGTCATAAAATCACATACAATGCCCATTATCACACTTGTATCGTAGCAGACACGCAAATAATGCAAACTGCGCCGGATGAGCTGTTCAGAGCCGGCTATGGAGACATAGTAGGTAAATATACAGCATTATCAGACTGGCGACTAACGAAAAAAATAAATGATGAGCATTATTGTGAAATAACTGCTAAATTAGTAGAAAATGCTGTAAATATTTGTGTTGAAAATACAGAGCGTTACTTCAAGAGAGAAGAAAAAGCAATAGAAAGAATGAATGAGGCACTTATCTTAACGGGAATTTCAATGGGAATTACTGGTTATACAAGACCGGCATCAGGAAGCGAGCATCATTTATCTCATTATTGGGAGCTTGATGCAGTGGAAAAGGGTATTCCACATCCTCTTCATGGAAATTCGGTGGGGCTTGCCTCTATTGCTTCTGCAGAAATGTATGATGTAATGGGAAAACGTTTTGATGAAATAGCTGAAATAGGTGCTCCAAAACCTGACTTTTTAAGAGAAATCTATGCCAAAGCAGGCAGCGCTCTTACACCTAAAGAATTAGGAGTATCGGAGGATGTATTTAGAGCTAGTCTTAAAAACGGATATAAGATAAGACCGAGATATACAATATTCAATTATACAAAGGATAAGGGTATGCTCGATGAGATAGCAGAAATAGTTGCTGATAGAATGTGCAAGTAATATTAAAAGGAATAGTAGGTACAAAAATGAATATCATTGCAAATAACTGGAAGGATTATGAAATATTGGATGCAGGCGACGGAATGAAATTAGAACGTTGGAAAAATGTTATTTTATCTCGCCCAGATCCACAGGTTATATGGAAACCTGTAAAACCGGAATTATGGAATAAAGCAAACGCAAAATATAATAGAAGTAAGACTGGTGGCGGTTCGTGGAGCTTTTTTAAAAACCTCCCACCAAAATGGACGATAGAATATGATGATTTGAAGTTTTATATTGAGCCTACTGGTTTTAAGCATACGGGACTTTTTCCGGAACAAGCAGCAAATTGGGATTGGATGAGAGAAATTATTCGCCAAAGAGTTGCAAGAGGAAAGAAGGTTAAGGTATTAAATCTTTTTGGCTATACTGGTGGTGCTACTATTGCTGCCTCATCAGCAGGTGCCGAGGTTTGTCATGTCGATGCATCGAAGGGCATGGTGCAAAGAGCAAGGGAAAACGCAGAGCTGTCAGGCTTAAGTGGCAATGTAATTAGATATATAGTAGATGATGCCTTTAAATTTGTAGCAAGAGAGCTGCGCAGAGGAAATAAATATGATGCACTTTTAATGGATCCTCCGTCATATGGCCGAGGCCCTGGAGGCGAGGTATGGAAATTAGAAGATAATCTGCATGATTTTGTGGGTGAATGTATGGGATTAATGAGTGAAGAACCATTATTCTTCCTTTTAAATTCATATACTACTGGTTTTTCATCAACTGTAACAGCAAATTTGATTCAAATGCATTTGCCAAAGGAATTGAATTCAAAAGGACATATTGACCATGGAGATGTATTAATACCTATTTCTTCTATGAAAGGAACATATTTGCCTTGTGGCTCATATGCGGCATGGAAAGCTGAAAAATGAATTTAAATAATATTTTATATGAGGATAATCACATAGTAGGTGTTATTAAACCACCAGGCGTATTGTCTCAATCTGATGGAACAGAGTCTATTGGAGAGGATATGATTTCGTTAGTTGGGAAATATATATCGGAAAAATATAATAAACCGGGAAAAGCCTTTGTAGGACTTGTACATAGACTTGATAGAAATGTCGGTGGTACAATGATTTTTGCGAGGACCTCAAAGGGCGCATCAAGGCTTTCGGAGCAGATGAGAAGCAACAAATTTCGAAAAGGCTATTTTGCTTTAGCGCAAGGAGATATTAAACAAAAAAACGGCGTTCTTCGTAATTATCTATATAAAGACGAAAGAAAAAATATTGTAATAGATAATAAAGCGAAAGGTAAAGAATCAATACTTGTATACGAGGTTGTTGGAAAGCTACAGGGTTATACACTTGTTTTTGCAATACCTGTGACAGGTCGAACTCATCAAATAAGGGCTCAGCTATCATTTGCAGGTCATCCACTGGCAGATGATGTAAAATATAACGGCATAAGGATAACAAAAGGAGATATCTCGTATCCTGCACTCTGGTCATCTGTTATTTCAGTGAAGCACCCTGTTAAGGATGAAAAAGTGATATTAAAAAGCACACCATTTCAGGCAGAAAGCAGTAAAACTTGGCTGGAATTTACAGCTGCCGAAAAATTGTGTGAGGAATACTTGAAAGGATTTGAAGATGATGAATTTAATCGCCTCTACGGCCTTTGGAATTGAATCGTGTGTAGCCTTCGAATTGAAAAAGCTTGGTGCAGAAGATGTAAAAACTCAAAATGGAAGAATAGATTTTAAAGGTGAATTTGAGACAGTTGCTAAAGCTAACATTCATTTAAGATGTGCAGAGCGTGTATTCATAAATATGGGTGAGTTTAAAGCGCTTAGCTTTGAGGATTTATTTCAAGGCACAAAGGCTATAGCATGGGAAGAATTATTGCCCGAGAATGCTTGCTTCCCTGTTTCAGGTAAGTCAGTAAAATCTACGCTTCACAGCGTGCCTGATTGTCAAGCTATAGTAAAAAAAGCAATTGTAGAAAGACTTAAAAGTGTTTATAAAAAAGATTGGTTTGAAGAAACAGGCCCTTTATTCAAAATTGAAATATCACTTTTAAATGACATGGCACTTTTGACTGTTGATACATCTGGTGCAGGTCTTCATAAAAGAGGATATAGAGAGCTTGCAAACAAAGCTCCAATAAAGGAAACATTGGCCTCTGCATTGATTGATTTGAGTCGATGGAAGCCAGATAGGGCATTACTAGATCCATTTTGTGGTTCGGGAACGATTGCGATAGAAGCAGCAATGATAGGTAAAAATATTGCACCTGGATTAAATCGTGAATTTGATTTTGAAAAATGGCCGTGTGTTGATAATAATATAGTAAAGAATGTGCGTGATATTGCAAAAAATGCAGTTCTGTCAGACGAAGAAGCAAATTTGCGTATTTATGCATCTGATATAGATTATTTTGCATTAAAGCAAGCAAAAAAAAATGCGGAGCTTGCTGGTGTTGCTGATTGCATTCATTTTCAAAAATCTGATTTCTCAAATACAGCATCGCGTTTTAGCAAGGGCTTTATTGTAACTAATCCACCTTATGGAGAACGTTTGGAGGACGAAAAATATGCAATAGAGCTTTATAGGGGAATGGGAAAGCATTTTAAGACCTTTGATGATTGGTCATACTTTGTTATTACATCTAATAAGTTTTTTGAAAAATATTTTGGACAGTATGCAGATAAAAGAAGAAAGCTGTATAACGGTAGATTAGAATGCTGTTTCTACCAATATTTCAAAAAGGAAGGAAAAATAATTAAAGAAGAAACATCTTCTGTAAAAAGAAAATTAAAGAGATGACATGATTCTTTTCTTGTATTAACATAATTTTCATGATAGCATAAAATCATTATAAAAATTCATTTGGAGGTAAGATATATGAAAAGGTCTGAAATAAATGCAGCATTAAAGGATTTAGAGGCAATGTGCCAGAAGCACTCATGCTATTTGCCACCGTTTTGCCATTTCACACCAGAAGAATGGCAAACAAAAGGTCACGAATATGATGAGGTAAGAGATTGTATGTTAGGCTGGGACATTACAGACTATGGTAGTGGAGATTTTGAAAAGGTAGGTTTTTCACTTATTACAATCAGAAATGGTAATCGCTCGATGCCTGAAAAATATCCTAAGGTATATGCAGAAAAGCTACTATATCTCAAAGAAAAGCAATACGCATTAAATCATTTTCATTGGCATAAGACAGAGGATATTATAAATCGTGGCGGTGGAAATGTCTTAATTAGAGTGTATAATAGCTTGCCTAATGAAGAAATAGATTATGAGTCAGATGTAACGGTTCATACGGATGGTCGTACATATACAGTTCCAGCAGGTACGCAAATTCGTCTTACTCCAGGAGAAAGTATTCATATACAGCAATATCTTTATCACGACTTTTCAGTTGAGCCTGGAACCGGTGATGTGCTTTTGGGAGAAGTTAGTGAATGTAATGACGATAATACCGATAATCGTTTTAATCCACCAGCAGGCAGATTCCCTAAAATAGAAGAAGATGAACCTCCATACAGATTACTTTGTAATGAGTATCCGGTGGCTAAGGATTGATTGTTTTAGGTGATATTATGATAGATGTAGTAGCAATTGGAGAATTATTAATAGATTTTACTTGTCAAAAGGTTGATGAGGATGGATTTCCTACAATGGAGGCGCATCCTGGTGGAGCACCAGCAAATTTTTTGGCAGCTCTTTCGAAATTTGGTGCAAAAACAGCTCTTTTGGGGAAAGTAGGCACAGATGCTTTTGGTAAGCTTTTAGTAAGTACGCTAGATGAAAAAGGAATAAATACACAGGGCATAATTCAAGATGACGATGTTTTTACAACACTTGCATTTGTAACACTTAGTGATTCTGGAGATAGAGAGTTTTCTTTTGCAAGAAAACCAGGTGCGGATACATGCATAACATTTGAAGAGCTGGATTTATCTTTAGTAGAGGAAGCTAAGGTGTTCCATTTTGGAACATTGTCTCTTACAGATGAACCAGCAAGAAGTGCAACATATAATGCTGTTGATTACGCAAAATCAAAAGGAAAAATAATAACCTTTGATCCTAATTTAAGAAAGCCTTTATGGAAAGATTTAGAAGAAGCCAAAAAACAAATGATTTGGGGACTTTCGAAGGCAGATATTGTTAAAATTAGTGATGAAGAAGTAGAATTTTTATTTGGCTTAAATGGTAAAGAGGGAGCAGAATATATTTTCAATAAATATGAGGTATCTTTGGTGTTTGTGACTTGTGGTGCTGAAGGATGCTACTTTAAGAATGCTAGAGCGGATGGTTTTGTTCCAAGCCTTGAAAATATTAATGTGGTTGATACGACAGGTGCGGGCGATATTTTTGGTGGTTCAGCTCTTTGGAAAATACTCAAGGCAAATAAAAATACTTTTGATTTGAATGAAGATGAGCTTCGTGAAATTGTATGCTTTGCATGCACATCTGCGGGACTTTCTACAACCAAACCAGGTGGTATTTCCAGTGTGCCAGAAATGAATGAAATTTTAAAAATTTTACAACAATAAAAGTAAATTAAAAAATCAAAAATAAAGGGAATTTAAAAGCCGATAGTTAGATTACTATTGGCTTTTTATTTTATAAGCACCTTTTGCTGCTTGTATACATAAAGTATATAGAATGAATAAAACAAATTTTGAAAGGATATTTATATGCAAAATAAAGAATTTGTAGATAAGCTTAAAAATGTTGCAATAAATTATAATACGATATACGCAAATGGGATGTTTGGACAGCCAATTACTCAAAATATTATTAATCAAAAGGCAAAGCAGATTCCTGATTGGTATACATCAAAAAGAAAAGAAGAGTTGCAAAGCTATATAGGAAAGGGGTACTTTGGCTTTGATTGCATATGTGTAATAAAAGGTATAATGTGGGGATGGAGTGGAAACATCAACGATGTGAATGGTGGAGCTAAATATGCTAGCAATGGTGTTGCTGATGTTAACGAATATGGAACATTAAATATTTGTACAGCAGTTTCTGAGAATTTTAATAATATGCTTGTAGGAGAATATCTTTGGACTGATGGCCACTGTGGTATTTATATAGGAAATGGATTATGTGTAGAGTGTACTACAAGATGGGAAAACTGTGTTCAAATAACAGCCGTGTTAAATTTAGGTGAGCAAGCGGGATACAACGGAAGAATATGGAAAAAACATGGCAAACTTCCATATATTGAATATAGTTATGTAGAAGATACAGTTGTAAAACCGGATACACCAAATCAAGATAATACTATAGCAATATCATTAATGAAACTTGAAAAGGGAAAACACAGAGGCGATCCACAAATTAAGACTGTACAAAGAATATTGAAGTCACTTGGATATTATAGTATGGATATAGATGGTAGCTTTGGTAATGGAACATATGATGCAGTGAAAAATTTTCAAGCTAAAAGGAAAATAGCTGTGGATGGCATAGTTGGATATGACACATGGACACAGCTACTTAAGAAGGAAGAAAATTAAAAAAAAGTATTAAGTTTTTTTGATAATTGTATTTTTGCATTTTGGGCAGGATAGTTGTATCTTGCCTTTGTTTTTAGGTACTCTTAAATACTTTTTACATTTTGGACATTTAAAGTATTTATGTGTTTTTCTTTCTTTGAATATTTTTAACCTTAATTTATAAAAATCGGATAAAGGTTTAGTTAAGGCTTTGAATTTTACATTTTCATTATATCTTTTCTGAATGTTTTTAGAAAAACATCTAAAATATGAATAAGCAAGAAGTATAAGTGGAATAGGAAGAAGAAAATATAGATTGAAAATTATTATAATTAAGTAAATAATAAAAGCTATCATCAAAAGTGTATTTGATAGAGCATCAAATCCATATCTTCCATACATAAAACGCCTAAGCCAATTTAACAATGCAAATAACCTCCAATTCAAAATCAGTGTATAAAAGTATACCCTCAAATTATTTAAAGTCAATATTGATTTTTGTGTAGTATAAAATTTTATCTAAGTGAAAAAATATGTACTATATATATTAAATTTGAGGTGAAATGTATGGATACGGAAAGCTTAAGAATGAAAACGGCACATCATGTCAAAACGGACTTGGCTCTAGAAGCAAATGAAATGATAAATGAAAAAAAGTCAAAGAGTATGAAAATAAATGCTGAATTGCCTGAAGGGATGACAGTTAAAAGTGAAGAAAAGCAGCATCTTATTTTGACAGAAATTGAAATAAAAAGTGAAGAGGCTGAAAGAGTAATAGAAAAGAAAAAGGGAAGATATGTTACTATAGAAATAAAAAGGCCAGAGCTTGATACAATAGAAATACAAGAGGCTGTAGCACGCACACTTTCTGATGAATTACGCAAATTTATTAATGTGTTGGGTAAAAAAATACCTGAAATAATGGTGATTGGTCTGGGAAACAGACATATTACTGCTGATTCGCTTGGACCTAGAGTGGTTGACAAAATAGTAGTAACAAGACACGTGAAAAATATTCAAAATATTGAAATAGATAAAAGATTAGGAAGTGTTTGTGCGATTTCACCTGGAGTAATGGGTCTGACAGGTATTGAAACTGGTGAAATAGTAAAAGGATTGGTTGAATGTGTAAAGCCGGATATTTTATTTGTAGTAGATGCGTTGGCTGCAAGAAGCATGTCAAGAATTAATGCAACGATACAAATTTCAGACACCGGGATTGTTCCAGGCTCCGGTGTCGGAAATCATAGAATGGAGCTTTCAAAGGAAAAGCTTGGTGTTCCCGTAATAGCAATCGGTGTTCCTACAGTTGTAGATGCTCAAACATTAATTGGAGATGTTTTACAACAGCTTAATTGTGAAGATGGCACAATTAACGAAAAATGGAATGATATGAATGAATCGAATGTTAGAGAAAAATTGTCATCGATAATTAATATGGTAGTAACTCCTAAAAATATTGATATTGCTATTGAAAGGATTTCAGATGTTGTTGCATCCGGATTGAATGTAGCTACACATCAAGGCTTTGAAATTGAAGAAATA
>JAZNOJ010000014.1:0-22785 GCA_045580735.1 Candidatus Egerieisoma sp.
ATTGAAGAAAGGTGGAACGGACAAATGGGTGAAAAGCTGTTAATGAAAGGAAATGAAGTAATAGCTGAAGCTGCGCTGCGTGCCGGATGCCGTCATTATTTCGGTTACCCGATTACACCGCAGACAGAAGTTGCGCATTACATGGCAAAGAAAATGGAACAAATAGGCGGCGTATTTTTACAAGCTGAGAGTGAAGTTGCCGCTATAAATATGGTTTACGGTGCAGCAAGCACAGGCAAGAGAGTAATGACATCATCTTCAAGCCCTGGAGTAAGCTTAAAGCAGGAGGGAATTTCTTATTCTGCATGTGCAGAGCTTCCTATGGTTATTGTTGATGTTGTAAGATGTGGTCCTGGACTGGGTGGTATTCTTCCGGCTCAATGTGACTATTTTCAAATTGTAAAGGGCGGAGGACATGGAGATTATAATCTCGTAGTTTTTGCACCATCAAGCGTTCAAGAGCTGTATGAGCTTGTTGTTCATGCATTTAATGTATCTGATAAATATAGAAATCCTGTAGTTATTTTAGGTGACGGATACTTAGGACAAATGATGGAAGCAGTTGAATTTAAAGATGTTGAAGTTATTGAAAAGGTAGATAAACCATGGGCTACAGTAGGTACAAATATGGAGCGTGAGCATAACGTAATTACATCTATATACATTGAAGCAGATGTTTTAGAGGCTCATAATAATAAGCTTCAAGCTAAGTACCGTGCAATTGAAGCAAACGAAACAATGGTTGAGGAATTTAATTGTGAAAATGCTGATGTTATCGTTACAGCATATGGTACTGTTGCTCGTATTGTTAAAAATGTTATCAAAGACGCAGCTAAAGAAGGTATAAAGGTTGGTCTTATAAGACCAATTACATTATGGCCATTTCCAAAGGCATCTTTTGAAAAATATGCTGAGACACCAAAAGGCTTTTTGTGTGTAGAAATGAGTGCAGGTCAGATGGTTGAAGATGTTAAGCTTGCTATAAATGGCAAAAATACAGTAGATTTCCATGGACGCACAGGTGGTAATGTTCCTTCACAAAAGGATATACTTGATATAGTACGCGAGATTGCGTCAAGAAAATAAGGAGGTAGATGTAAAATGAGTATAGTATTTGACAGACCTCATGCACTTGTAGATAAACCACTTCACTATTGTCCTGGATGTACCCATGGTATAATTCACAGACTTATAGCTGAAGTAATAGATGAGCTTGGTATAGAAGGTAAAACTGTTGGTGTTTCACCGGTAGGTTGTACTTATAATAACTATGAATATTTTAATTGTGATATGGTTCAGGCTGCACACGGTCGTGCTCCTGCAGTTGCAACAGGTATTCGTCGTGCACTTCCAGATAATGTAGTATTTACATATCAAGGAGATGGTGACTTAGCGGCAATTGGTACAGCAGAAATTGTTCACGCAGCAACAAGAGGCGAGAGAATAACAACTATTTTTGTTAATAACGCAATTTATGGTATGACATCAGGTCAAATGGCTCCTACAACGCTTATCGGACAGGTTAGTACAACAACTCCTTTTGGAAGAAAGCCTGAGCTTCATGGTTATCCAGTAAAGGTAAGTGAACTTCTTTCTACACTTGAAGGTGCAGTTTATATTGAGCGTGTTGCTGTAAATAATGTTCAAAATATTAAAAAGGCAAAGAAAGCAATCAAAAAAGCATTTGAGCTTCAGCTTGCCGGAAAGGGCTTTACTTTAATAGAAGTACTTTCTACCTGCCCAACAAACTGGGGAATGAATCCTGTAAAGTCACTTAAGTGGTTAGAAGAAAATATGATGCCTAAATATCCTTTGGGTGTATATAAAGATATCTCACAAGATTGATGAAAGGATGGTAATATTATTATGATGAATCAAATTATATTAGCAGGCTTTGGTGGTCAAGGTATCCTTTCAATGGGACACTTTATAGCTCATGCAGGACTTTT
Source organism: Candidatus Egerieisoma sp. (assembly GCA_045580735.1). Classification (GTDB taxonomy): domain Bacteria; phylum Bacillota; class Clostridia; order UBA1212; family UBA1255; genus Egerieisoma. Next base: position 1,950 of record JAZNOJ010000014.1, read on the forward strand.
AGATGGAAAAAATGTTTCATGGCTTCCATCATATGGACCTGAAAAGCGTGGAGGTACTGCAAACTGTCACGTAATAGTTGGCGATGAAGAAGTAGGTTCTCCTATTATCAGTAGTGCAAGTGTATTAATTGCTATGAATGGACCATCTCTTGAAAAATTCGAATCACTTGTTGAACCAGGTGGAATTATCATAACTGACAAGAGTCTTGTTCCTATAAAGCCTACACGTTCTGACATAAAGTTATACGAAATCCCTGCTACAGAAATGGCATATGAACTCGGACATGCTGCCTTTGCAGGTGTAATTGTATTAGGAAAGCTCATGGCTCTTACAAATGTTGTAACTGAAGAAAGCTTTGAGGTTGCACTTAAGGCTATATTAAAGCCATCAAAGCATCATATGATTCCGGATGAGATGAAAGCTATTAAGTTAGGTGCAGAATATAAATGTGAATAAAAGGTGAGGCTATGATCCTTGAAAGAAATAACAAATTTGAAAGAATAATAATTATTGGAATGCCATGCTCGGGTAAATCTGCTATTGGTAGAGCCTTAGCACAGCATTATAATCTTGAATTTGTTGATATGGATGAGGAAATAGTTAACACTGCAGGAATGTCAATTCAAGAAATTTTTGAGCAAAAGGGTGAGGCAGCCTTTCGTGAAATAGAAACGAAGGTTGCCATCCGCCTTTCTGAAATGAAAAATGTTTTGATTGCTACTGGAGGTGGCGTTGTAACACGTCACAATAATATGCAATATTTTAAAAAAGACACTAGTCTAATAATATTTATTCATAGAAACTTTTCTAAGCTTGCAACCACACCAAAGCGTATTATGGATAAACGTCCTATGCTGAAGCAGACAAGCTTTGAAAAGCTTTTTAATTTATATAAGACTAGATTACCATTATATAGAAAATATTGTGATATAGAAACTCATAACGACACTACAAAGGATGCAGCATTAGAAGAAATGATACAAGCTGTAGAGCGTATGTCGAAGCTTAAGGAGGAAAATTTAAATAATGAAGAAGCTTAAATTTTTAATTATAAATGGTCCAAATTTAAATTTACTTGGTATAAGAGAGCCTGCCATTTATGGTACGATGACATACCCTAAGCTTTGTGATTATATTGAAGATGAGTTAAAGCCGTTAGAAATTGAAACAAAGTTTTTTCAATCAAATCATGAAGGTGCAATAATTGACGCTATACATGATGCTTATGATAAAATGGATGGTATTGTAATCAATGCCGGAGCTTTTACTCACTACAGCTATGCCATTTTAGATGCACTTAAATCTGTAGCTATTCCTACTGCCGAAATTCATATAAGTGATGTTGATAATAGAGAAGAATTCAGAAAAATTTCTGTTATTAGACCAGCTTGTTGTGTTTTTGTTGCAGGAAAAGGATATAGCGGATATGTAGAGGCTGCTACATTGCTTGCAGATAAAATAAGAATAGGAGTCTAATGATATGGGAAGCTTTATGAAGGCTGATATTAAGGCAAATACTATTTATGACATTGATTTAGATTATCTTAAAGCAAGGGGAATAAAAGCATTTTTGTTTGATATTGACAATACTCTTGAAGAATATGCGACGAGTGTTCCGGGGGAAAAGCTGATAAGCTTTATAAAAAATCTTTCTGATAATGGCTTTATAATTGGAATATTATCTAATGCTAAAGCAGAAAGAGCTAAGCTTTTTGTAGCAGGCTTTCCTATTGAAGATTATCCTAAAATTTTATATCTTGGTAAAGCAGGTAAGCCTTTAAAAAAAGGATATAAAATGCTTTCTGATATGCTTGGTGTTGATATAAAAGAAACCGTAATGGTTGGAGATCAATTATTTACAGATATTTTAGGAGGAAACAGAGCTGGTTGTATGACAATATTAGTTAATCCGATTAATATTAAAATAGAGCCTGCCTTTGTTAGATTTAAAAGACTTTTTGAGAAGCCTTTTTTATAAACGGGGGATAGATATGTTTTTTGAAAACAGAATAAATGCACTTAGAGAAATGATGAAAGAAAGACGAATTTTCGGGATGTATATAACTTCTCCCGAAAATGTTTTCTATTTATCAGGATTTACAGGATTTGGTGATGTCAGATTATTTATAACCTTATACGATGCATATATTATTACGGATTCCAGATATACATTGCAGGTTGCCATTGAATGTCCTAATTATGAATTGATTTCAGGATCTTCAGCTAGTATTAATATTTTAAAACCAATAATTGAAGAAAAACAAATTTATGTTATAGGCTTTGAAAATGATTTAATATTATATGCTGATTATAATAAGCTTGTATCAAGCTATAAAAATGTTGAATTTGTTGGTGTTAATAGCTTTTTCTTAGATGTAAGAGATGTTAAGGACTCGATTGAAGCGGAATATATTAGAAAAGCCTGTGAGATTTCTTGTAACTCCTTAAAAGAAGTTTTAACATTAATAAAACCCGGTGTATGTGAAAATGAAATTGCAATAGAGCTTGAATACAAAATGAAAAAGAATGGTGCGAACGATATTGCATTTGATACGATTGTAGCTTCAGGAGCAAGAAGTGCATTGCCCCACGGTACAGCATCTAATAAAAAAATTGAGATAGGTGATGCTGTCACAATAGATTTTGGCTGCAAATATAATAATTATTGCTCAGATATGACAAGAACATTTTTTGTGGGCAATCCATGTGAAGAAATGAAGAAAATATACGACGTTGTATATAAGGCCCAAAAAGCTGCTTTAGAGGGTTATAGAGCCGGAATGACAGGAAAAGAGCTTGATAATATTTCCCGGGAAATAATTTCACAAGAGGGTTATGGAAAATATTTCGGACATTCCTTAGGTCATGGAGTGGGAATTGAGGTACACGAGGGTGCTACAATTGGTCCGAATAATGATAATAAAATCGAGATTGGTACTGTATTTAGTGTTGAACCTGGAATATATATAGAAAATCTCGGCGGTGTTAGGATTGAAGACCTTGTATGGGCTCATGGTGAAACAATTTTTAACATGACAAAAAGCTTTGATAAAAAAATGCTTGTATTATAAAATGATTAGTGATATAATCCACTAGATGTAAATCCTTGTTCTGCAAAATTGCAGAACCGTTAGTCCAAAAGGAGGTGAATTGGAATGAATAAATACGAGGTAATGTTTATTATCAACCCTGAGTTGGGTGAAGATGGTATTAAGGCAGTATCAGATAAATTCAAGTCCATGCTCGAAGCTGCAGGTAATGTTGAAACTTTTGCAGAGTGGGGCAAGAGACGTTTAGCTTATCCGATACAGGATCTCACAGAAGGATATTATGTACTTGCAACATTTGAAGCTGCAGCTACATTCCCAATGGAGCTTGAAAGAATATTCAAGATTACTGAAGGAATCCTTAGATATCTTGTTACAAGATGTGAATAATTGTTTTTCACCCATAGGTTTATGTACCGCTTATGCGGAGAAAAGGATGGTATTTCGTTATGAATAAAGTGGTTCTTATAGGCAGACTTACAAAGGATCCTGAACTTAGATATACTTCTGGAAATAATGTGGCTGTATGTCAATTCACAGTTGCAGTAGACAGAAGATTTAAATCAGAAGGGCAGCCTACGGCTGATTTTATTCCGATTGTAGCTTGGCGCCAAACAGCCGAATTTGTATCAAAGTATTTTACAAAGGGCAGCAGAATTGGTATTTTAGGACAAATCCAAACTCGTTCTTACGACGATTCAGATGGAAAGAAGCGTTATGTAACGGAAGTAGTAGCAGATGAAGTTGAGTTTTGCGATAGCAAAAGAAGTGATGGTGGATTCCAGCAAGGAATGACACCGCCACCACCTGTACCTCCTCAATCACAGCAAACGATGCAGCAACCTAAGAATGATGGTGGTTTTACAGAAGGGTATTTCCCTATGGAGGACGAAGGTGACGTTCCTTTTTAATGCCACATTAGTAAATACACAGTAAGGAGGTTTGTGTTATGCCTTATGCAAAGAAAGAAAATGGTTTCGACAAGGGTGATTCAAAAGCTGGTATGAAGCCAAGAAGAAGCAGAAAGAAAGTTTGTCCATTTTGTGCAGACAAAGCTGAGCATATAGATTATAAAGAAATCGCTAAATTGAGAAAGTTTGTTTCAGAAAGAGGCAAGATTCTCCCTAGACGAATTTCAGGATGCTGCGCTAAGCACCAAAGACAGCTTACTATTGCTGTAAAGAGAGCAAGACACGTTGCATTAATGCCTTTCTCAGCAGATTAATTAGACATGTTTGAATGGTGTAGCCCTGATAGGGTTGCACCATTTTGTTATAATTACAGGAGATTTTATGAAAAAAGGTCTTTTTGAAAAACTTAATATGATGATAGTCAATGTTGTTTTTATGTCGATTTTAGTCGTAATTTTTTCATATTATTTTCTGACAGAAAAACAATATTCATTATTTTTCTTAACAATTATATTATATTCTCTATTTATCTTAATTAATGTTTCAATTAGATTAATTAAAAAGAAAATTCTACGTGATAGAATAAATAGGGTTTCTATAAGTATGGGTGAAAATAACAATACCATTGTACCGGGAGTTATTTCAAATTTTGGACTTCCTCTCGCTTTTTTATATGATTCAGGTGAATTTATTTTTTCAAATTCTCATATGGAGGAGCTTTTTGAAAGTAGATCTGAAATGAAAAGGGAGCTTGCTCAGCTTTTTGATTTTCAAATTGCACCACAAATAGAATTATTATCTGATGACTTATCCTTTGAACAGAAATTTGGAAATAAAGAATTTCTTATAAAAACATCATTTTTAAATAATTTTGAAGATAAAAATCATCTTTTTATTGTAATGATATATTTCATTGATAAAACATCAGAAAAAGAAATAAAGCGTTTGTATGATAGTCAAAGAATTGCCTTAGGAGAGCTTGTAATAGACAGCTATGAGGAAATATACCAAACTGATGGAGAAATCGTAATTAATAGCATAAATGTTGAAATATCTAAGCTTATAGACAAATGGCTTGCAGGAAAGAAGGCTATATCTAAAAAGCTGGTAAGAGATAGATATTTTATTGTTATGGAATATGATGCTCTTCTGGAAATTATGAAGGATCGTTTTAAAATTCTAGCAGATGTTAAAAAAATAGAAGTAGGTAATTCAGTTCCTGTAACATTGAGTATAGGTATTTCTGCTATGTATGATTCTGTTGTTGAAAATGAAAAGAATATTGCTAAATCCATTGAATCTGTTATAAGTAAAGGTGGAGATCAAGCTGTTGTAAGATGCAAAGGAAAAAATGATGAGTATTTTGGTGCTGGCAATGTGGAAATGGAAACACTCAGTCAGGTCAAGGCCAGAATTGTATCACAGAAGTTAAAAGAGCTAATTAAATCTTCCTCAAAGGTTATCGTTCTTGGTCATGCAATACCTGATACAGATATGGATTCACTTGGTGCCTGTCTTGCAGTATATAGGGCTGCAACCTTATTAAATAAAAAAGCAGAGATTGTTTTGAATAATTCCAAGGAAATGTTAAAAGTAATGCTTGATAATATTCACATGAATCATGATTATGATAAAGTATTTATTAATACAAGCTTTGCCTTAGCAACATATACTGATGATGTTTTGGTTGTAGTGGTAGACGTTTCTGACGCTGCTCGCTCGGAAGCTCCAAGACTTTTAGAAATTGCCCAAAATGTTGTTGTAATTGACCATCATAGACGAGGTAATGATTATATCAGAAATACACTATTAGATTATAATGAGGTTACTGCGTCATCAACAAGTGAATTAATGGTGGAAATATTACAATATATGCATCCGGGACTTTCGATACCCAAAATAGAAGCTGAAGCATTATATGCAGGTATTTTAGTAGATACTAAAAATTTAGTTTTCAAAACAGGTCGTCGTACATTTGCAGCAGCATCGTTTTTAAGAAGTCAAAATGTAGATACTGTGTCTGTTCGTAAATATACACAACCAGATTTAGATACATTTTTAGAAATTTCAAGTGTATCATCAAATGCTAAAATATATTTTGATAGAGTAGCTATAAGTAAAGCAACACGTCATTTAAAGAACAAGGATTTAGTAATATCAGTATCAGCAGATCAAATGCTAAATGTACTCGGTATAGAAGCATCGTTTGTATTATTTGAGCAAGAGAATGGAACGGTAAAAATTACAGCCAGATCCCTGGGCGATATTAATGTTCAGGTTATTATGGGTAAAATGGGTGGTGGAGGTCACTTAACCGCTGCCGCGACTATTGTAAAAGACATGGATATAGAAAACGTAGAAAAATTATTAATTGACAATATAAAAGCATATTTATTTTCTTAATTGAAAGGTAGGATTAATATGAAGGTTATTTTAAAGCAGGATGTTAAGGGTTTAGGTAAAAAAGATGAAATAGTAAATGCAAGTGATGGTTATGCTAAAAATTACCTTATTCCTAGAGGAGTTGCTGTAGAGGCTACAACCGGTAACCTAAACGAAACAAAAAACAAGCAGCAAGCTCAGGCAGACAAGAAAAAAAGAGAATTGGAGCAAGCAAAGGAATTTGCTTCAAAGCTTAACGATAAGTCTGTTGTAATCAAAGCTAAGTCCGGTGAAAGTGGTAAGCTTTTTGGTGCAATTTCTAATAAAGATGTTGCTGATGCTATAAAGGCACAATATAATATTGATATCGATAAAAAGAAAATTGTTATGGATCCTATTAAAGCTATAGGTGAGCATACAGCAGAAATTCGTATTTATACAGGTGTTATTGCTAAGATTACAATTAAAACAACTTCGATTTAAGGGGATTATAAGATAAAATGAAAATGCTTCCGCCACAAAATTTAGATGCAGAAAAATCACTTTTAGGTGCTATACTTTCTGATCAAAGTGTAATGTTTGATATTATGGAGATTCTTACTCCGGATGATTTTTATAGAACTGACCATGGACTTATTTATAAGGCTATGGTTAGATTATTTAATCATTCTAAGCCCATTGATTTAATTACACTTGTAGAAGAATTATCATCATCAATGGAAATAGATAAGGTAGGCGGTCCGCAATATATAATTTCGCTAACGGAGGACGTTTCTATTGTATCAAATGCAATACAGTATGCAAATATTATAGTAGATAAATCTATACAAAGAAAGCTGATAAAGGCAGGAGGAGATATTGCTAAAGCAGCTTATTCACCTGAGGGTGATGTAAATGGCTTGCTTGAGCTGGCTGAAAAGTCGATTTTTGATATTTCTCAAGGACGTAGCTCAAAGGCCTATTCTAAAATTTCAGATGTGTTACCTTTGGTATTTGAGGAGGTTTCTGAAATTGCCGCGGGAAAGGATATTACCGGTATACCAACCGGCTTTGTAGATTTAGATAAAATTTTATATGGTCTACACAGTCCTGATTTAGTAATGGTAGCTGCAAGACCTGGTATGGGTAAAACTGCTTTTATGTTAAATTTAGCACAATATGCTGCTGTTAAGAAAAATATTCCTGTGGCAGTATTCAATCTTGAAATGTCAAACGAGCAGCTTGTAAAGCGTATGATTAGTACTGAAACAGGTATCGAATCCGAAAAACTGAGAAATGGACAGCTTACTAATGAGGATTGGTTTGCATTTTCAAGTATTTTTTCTACATTAGGTGAAGCTCCGATTTATTTTGACGATAATACTGATATGACAGTTAATTCTATAAGAGCAAAATGTAGAAAACTTAAAATGGAAAAGGGAATTAAGCTTGTAATAGTTGACTATTTACAGTTAATGAAAAGTGGTTCTTTTTCAGATAGCAGACAGAATGAGGTATCTGATATTTCAAGAGCTTTAAAGGTTATGGCAAGAGAGCTGGATGTTCCTGTAGTAGTTGGTTCACAATTATCGAGAAAGGTTGAAGACCGTACAGATAAAAGGCCTATGTTAAGTGATCTTCGTGAATCGGGTTCCATAGAGCAGGATGCAGATATTGTTTTATTTTTATACAGAGATGATTATTACAATAAAGAAACGGAAATAAAAAATATTGCAGAAGTAATTATCGGCAAGCATAGAAACGGTTCTACCGGAACTGTTAAGCTCTCCTTTGATCCTGCAAAAATGTCTTTCCGTAATGTTATATTTAGAGATACTCCAGGCAATGGTAATTAATAATGTTTGAAACTATTTTTGAAAAATTTAAATTCTGTGCGAATAAAAAATGTAAAATTGACATTTCCGATGGTAAAAAAATTATTGCGGCTGTTTCAGGTGGTTCTGACTCAGTTTGCATGTTAATTCTTTTAAATAAATATTATGGCTCGGATAATATTATTTGTGCACACTTTAATCATAAAATTAGAGGTGAAGAAGCTGAACGAGATGCTCATTTTGTTTGCGATTTAGCAAAAAAGCTAAATATAGAATATGTATATTCTGAAGCTGATGTACCTGCTTATTCAAAGGAAAACCGTATTGGTTTAGAGGAAGCCGCAAGAATTTTGAGATATAAATTTTTAAAAAGTATTGCCCTTGAAAATAACTCATATATAGCTGTTGCTCATAATCAGGGAGATAAAATAGAAACAATTATTCACAATATTTCAAGGGGAACCTCGATAGATGGTCTGAAAGGAATTGAATATAAAAAAGGTAATATTGTAAGACCATTACTTGATATTTCAAAAGAGGAGATTAAATATATTTGTAAATACTTTAATGAATCGTATGTAGTTGATAGTACAAATAATGATAACAATTTCACAAGAAATAAAATAAGAAATAGAATTATACCTTTTTTACAAAGTGAATTAAGTGAGTCAATAGGTGAGCATTTGTGCCAGCTTTCTTATCTCGCAGGTATTGATAGTGAGTGTTTAGATAATATTACAAAAACAGCCTTTAATTCATACTGTCATATAGAAAATGAACCGTTTTCCAAAATCAGTATAAATTATTTAGATTATCAAAAACTTGATTTGGCAATAAAAAAACGATTAATAAGATTGATTTTAAGTAATATTACAGATTCTAAAAATGTAACAGTGTTTCCAGAGAATACCGGAATTTATTATGACATGATTTCTCGAGCTGAAAATGCATTTGAAATTAAAGAAGCCGGTAAAGTAATAGAAATTGCAGCCGGTGTTGTTTGCGTAACAAGCACAGAAGGAGTGTATTTTTCCCATAAGGATTGTATATCAAATCATGAAGCGCTTTGTTACAAGCTTGAGATTGAAGAAATGGTTTTAAAGGATAAAAATGATCTTGATTTTAAAAATAAAGCTGATAATATTGAGTATTTTGATTATGACAAATTATTATCAATATATGGCAATGACTTTATAAACAAGTTTAAATTAAGAGAATGGAAAGGTAATGATTTAATTACTCCCATTGGAATGACCGGAAACAAAAAAATCAGAGATGTTTTGATTAATAAAAAAATTGGAAGATTTGAAAGAAAATTTGTAAAGGTTGTTTCTCTTGAGGATGATATATTGTGGATACCGAAAATCAAAAGAAGTAATATTGCAACTATTGATAAATATTCAACTCGTGTTATAATAATAAAATGTGTTTACTATAAACCGTAATTATTAATGAATTTAAAGTTTGAGCCTAGGGCTTAAATATAAATAAGAAGGAGGTTGCTTTTTTGAAGCTACTGAAAAGTGTTGCACCATATTTAGTTATTTTAGGAATTATAATTCTTGCTGCTGTATTAGTAACAAGCTTTATTGATCCTCCGGAAATGACATATACAGAGTTTGTAACAGAATTAAATAATGATAATATTAAATCAGTTGAGTTAGAGGATAATACTGCAACTATAGAATTAAAAGAAGATAGTAAAGCAGATGATAAATTAAAAGACGGAAAATATACAATGTCTGTTAAATCATATGAAAATTTTGATGAGCTGATTTTAGAAGAAATAAAGGCCGGAAGTGATTTAGAATATACTCCAAAGGTTAAAGAGGTTCCATTTATAGTATCTTTACTTCCTTATATTCTGCTTGCTGTTGTCTTTTTCATATTTATGTATATAATGCTTGGACAAGGTCAAGGTGGCGGAAAGGCTATGAATTTTGGCAGAAGTCGTGCAAGATTATATACTTCAAGTAAAATAACGTTTGCTGATGTCGCAGGAGCTGAGGAAGAAAAGGAAGAAATGATGGAGCTTGTTTCTTTTCTTAAGAATCCAAAACAATATTCTCTTTTAGGAGCAAGAATACCAAAAGGAGTATTAATGGTTGGACCTCCGGGAACTGGTAAGACATATTTAGCTAAAGCAGTTGCAGGTGAAGCTGGCGTTCCATTTTTCTCAATAAGCGGTTCTGATTTTGTGGAGATGTATGTCGGTGTAGGTGCTTCAAGAGTTCGTGACCTTTTTGAACAAGCAAAGAAAAATTCCCCCTGTATAGTTTTTATAGATGAAATTGATGCTGTAGGACGTCACAGAGGTGCTGGTGTCGGAGGCGGTCATGATGAAAGAGAGCAAACACTTAATCAGCTTTTGGTTGAAATGGATGGCTTTGGAATTAATGAGGGTGTAATTGTAATTGCTGCCACTAATAGACCTGATATACTCGATCCTGCTTTAACAAGACCTGGTAGATTTGATAGAAAAATTGTTGTTGGATATCCAGATATTAAGGCTAGAGAAGCAATATTAAATGTACATGCACAAAATAAGCCAATAGACGAAAGTGTTGTAATATCTGATATTGCTAAAAATACATCTGGCTTTACAGCAGCAGATTTAGAAAATCTTCTAAATGAAGCAGCTTTATTAACTGCAAGAGACAGATTAGAAAAAATTGGACTTAAGCAGATAAAAGAGGCTACATTTAGAGTAATAGTTGGTCCTGAAAAGAAGAGTCGTGTTATGACTGAAAAGGATAAATGGCTCACAGCACTTCATGAGGTTGGTCATGCAATAGCAGTTAAGCTATTATCAAGCACAGATAAGGTTGATAGAGTTTCTATAATTCCTGCAGGAATGGCAGGTGGATATACAGCTCACAGACCAGAAGAGGATAAGACCTATTTAACTCGCTCTCAGCTTGTAGAAGAAATTATGATTTGTCTTGGAGGTAAGGCTGCTGAAGAAATTATGCTTGGTGAGGTAAGCACCGGTGCATCATCAGATTTAAAGAGAGCAAATTCAGTAGCTCATAGTATGGTTTCTAAATATGGTATGAGTGAAAATGTTGGGAATCTTGTTTTTGATACTGAGGAAGAGGTTTTCATAGGTAAGGATTATGGACACACCCGATCATATAGTGAAGAAACCGCCGCAAAGATAGATCAAGAAGTTAAAAGTATTATCGACGATGCGTATAATAATGTTAAAAATGTATTATCAAAAAATAAGAATAAACTCGAAGAAATTGCCAAGGTGCTTCTTGAAAAGGAGCGTATCGAGGGTGATGAGTTTGAATCGCTTATGAATGAAGAAATAGCAGTAAATGCATGATTGCTTCAAGTATAATTATTAAAAATATAAATGTAAAATCCATGAATTAAGCAACCCTTCTACTTCCGGAGTATATTAATATATATGCTCCGGAGTATGTATTTGTTACCAAATTTTACAAATTTTGGAAAGGAGGTTATGATGTTAGATATGGCAGAGTCTTTTTTTGAAAATAGATTAAAGGGCGTAATAGTAGATATAATTTATGAAAATTCCCAAAATGGATTTAAAATATGTGAAATGGAAACGGATGATGATATTGTTATAATAAAAGGGATACTCCCTTTCGTTCAAATTGCAGAACACATATCAGTTGTAGGAATGTGGGTTAATCACGAAAAATACGGCTCGCAATTTGCTGTTGAATCCTTTGAAAAAGAGCTGCCTAAAGAGCCTGAAGATATGGAGGCTTTTTTAGCATCAGGTCTCATTACAGGTGTTGGCAATGCGACAGCAAGACTTATTGTAAATGCTTTTGGACAGGATACCTATGATATTATACTAAATCAGCCCGAAAGACTCTCCGAGCTTAAAGGAATTACTCATAACAAGGCTATGAAAATTTCTGCAGCCTTTCGTGAGCATTTCCAAATGAGTGATGTAATTATGTTTTTTAATAAGTATGGTGTTGGAAGTAGACTTGCAATAAAAGCATATCAAATATATGGTAATGCTGCTACAGATTTGATTGAAAAAAATCCATATGTAATGATTGATGATATTCCTGAAATCGGTTTTAAAACAGCCGATAAGATTGGAAAATCAATGGGAATAGAAGCTGATTCATCAGAGAGAATTTACGCAGGAATTGCACACATATTGAAGCAGGCGATACAATTTGGTCACGTTTACTTACCATTTTCTGTATTAGTTGATGATTGTGCTGAATTACTAAATATTAATTCTGACAAAATTTCACAATGTATTGATGAAATGGATATATTAAACAAGCTAGTCATTTCAACCGATGAAAATGAGGAAAAGGTAGTCTTTTTGTCATATATGTATGCTTGTGAAAAATATATTGCTAAAAGACTCTTGGAAATGAAAGAGGATATTAGAGAGGTTGATGAAAAGAATCTACAAGATAGCATCAATCAGTTTTACGGTTTTACAGGCTATGAGTTAGACGATAATCAAAAAGCTGCAGTGAAAACTGCATGCGGAAATGGTCTTACTATAATTACAGGTGGTCCTGGAACAGGTAAAACAACTATTATAAGGGCATTGGTTCATTTTATGATGTCTAATAATAATAAATGCCTTTTAGCTGCCCCTACAGGACGTGCTGCTAAAAGAATGACAGAAGCCTGTGGAGTGCAAGCCAAAACTATTCATAGACTTTTAGAATTTTCAGGTGACGAAGCTAGTGATGATTCTAAATTAAGATTCAAGAGAGATGAATCAAATCCATTAGAGGCGGATGTAATTATTATAGATGAACTTTCTATGGTAGATACACTTTTGATGTACCATTTCTTAAAGGCTGTTCCACATGGTGTGCAGCTGATATTAGTTGGTGATAAGGATCAACTACCTTCTGTTGGAGCCGGTAATGTACTTAGAGATTTAATTGCTTCAAAAATGTTTACAGTAGTTACTTTATCAGTTATTTATAGGCAAAATGATAAAAGTTTAATTACATTAAATGCACATAGCATTAATAATGGCAAAATGCCTGAATTAAATTCTAAGGAAGGTGACTTTTTTATAATAAACAGAGATACACCCGAAAGCTGTGCTCAGGCAGTAGTAGATTTATGTACAAAAAGATTACCTAATGCATATAATATAGATCCAATTAAAGATATACAGGTTTTAATTCCTTCAAAAAAAGGAATAGTTGGAAGTATAAATACTAATATTTTACTTCAAAATATTTTAAATCCGCAAGATGATAATAAAAAAGAGGTTGCCTTTGAGGATGTGACTTATAGAGAGGGCGACAGAATAATGCAAATTAAGAATAATTATAATATTAAATGGTATAAAAAGGACTCGCCCGAAATAGATGGTGAAGGAATTTTTAATGGAGAAATGGGTGAAATATATTACATTAATAATAAAGCCAGAGAGCTCGTGGTAATGTTTGATGATAATAGATGTGCAACATATAATTTTAATGAGCTGCGACAATTAGAGCATTGCTATGCTATCACAGTACACAAAAGTCAGGGAAGTGAATTTCAATATTGTATTATTCCTATTTGTGGTAATCCACCAATGCTAATGACAAGAAATATTTTATATACAGCAATTACAAGAGCAAAAAAAATGGTGGTAATCGTAGGAACTCGTGAACAAATTAATTATATGATTCAAAACAATAGAGAGCTTCATAGATACACAGGTCTTTCTAAAAGGATAATAGAATATGATAAAATTTAATATTTTTGATTTATTGTTTCCAAAGGTTTGCATGCTTTGCAATAAAAAAATAGTAATTTCAGAAAACGAGTTTTCTTTATGCAGTAATTGTAGTGAGCTTTTAAAAAAGTATGAGATTGGCAGTGAGTTAGAATTACCTAATTGTTTATCCGCAGTAAAGGAATTTTATCCAATGCTGCAATATAAAAATGAAATAAGAGAATGTATTTTAAATTATAAATTTAATGGAGAAATATGGAGAGGAAAATATTTAGGACGTCTTCTTTATGAATATTTAAAGCGTTATAATGCCTTCGAAAACATTGATTATATTGTATATGTTCCTATAAGTGATAAAACCTTTTCAAAAAGAGGTTATGATCAAACATATGAAGTTGCAAAAGAAGTAAGCTTATTAAGTAATATTTTAATATTTGCTTGTTTGAAAAAAGATGATAGAATTAAAGATAATGCAGCTCAGCATAAAAGTCGTATAGACAGATTGAAAGAGAAAAAATATAAGTATAATGAAGAACCTTTTAAAATTTTTAAGAAAAATGTTTTATTGATAGATGATGTATTAACTACAGGTGCGACATTAGATGAATGTGTTGAGATTCTTTTAAACGAAGGAGCAAATAGCGTTAAGGCAGCAGTACTTGCTACCGGTAGAAAGGATATATAAAAATGGTAATTTATTCTTGCGAAAATGTTGGAATTAGTTTTGCTGGCGAGGCAATTCTTGAAAATATTAATATTGTGATAAACGAAAAAGAAAAAATTGGAATTGTTGGAGATAATGGTGCCGGAAAAACAACACTTATAAAAATACTATTGGGTGAATATCTAAATACTGAGGGTAATGTATACCGATATACCAAGGTTACATCTGATTTTGGATATTTACCACAAAATGCTGGATTAGATTCAAAAAGAAGTTTGTATGATGAATTTTTATCTACGTTTTCAGATATAGTAGAGCTTGAAAACAGAATTGAATATTTGCAAGAAGAATTAAAAAATTCAAATTCAGAAAACGCAATTGAATTATCGAATAAATTTAATAATTTATATGATGAGTTTGTAAAGAAGGATGGTCTTACATACAAAAGCAGAATCGAAAGTATTTTGACCGGCTTGGGCTTTACTAGTGATATGTGGGGGCTTACGATTGATAGCTTAAGTGGTGGACAAAAAACTCGTTTGGCTTTGGGTAAGATTATTTTAAGGTCACCTAAATTATTAATATTGGACGAACCGACTAACCATCTAGATGTTGATTCTGTAAAATGGTTAGAGGAGGAAATTTCTGCATATAAGGGAACATTACTCGTAATATCACATGATAGATGCTTTCTTGATGCAGTAACCAATAAGACATTATTGGTAGAAAACACAGGTGCGTATATGTATAATGCACCATATACAAAATATACTGAGCTTAGAAGCCATGATATAGCGTATCAAGAAAGGTGTTATAAGCAACAACAAAAGCAAATTGCTAAAATTCAGGCATTTATTGAAAAACAAAGACAATGGAATAGAGAAAGAAATATAATTGCAGCAGAAAGCAGATTAAAGCAGCTTGAAAAAATGACAATTATAGAAAAACCTGATGAGCACGATAATACGCCGGATATTAAATTTGAAATTGATGTTCTTGGTGGAAAAGAGGTTTTAACTGTAAATGAATTATCTTTTGAATTTCCAGATAAAAAGTTGTTTGAAGGACTAACATTCCAAGTTATGCGAGGAGAAAAGGTTTTTATTCAAGGTCCTAATGGCTGTGGAAAATCTACATTATTAAAGATTTTAACTAATAATCTTGCACAAAGCTCTGGTAGCTACAAAATAGGAGCAAATATTAAGCTTTCTTATTATGCACAGGATTTATCAAATTTAAATGATAATAATACTGTATTTGATGAAGTCTATGACCACGCAAATAATGGTCGCACTGCTGTTAATCTTATTTCTGCTGGCAAAATTCGTAAAGCATTGGCTACATTTGGATTTAAGGCAGAGGATGTATTTAAGAAAATATCCACGTTAAGTGGTGGCGAAAAATCTCGTGTTGAAATGCTTAAAATATCATATGATAGGTCGGCTTTATTGATACTAGATGAGCCAACAAATCATTTAGATATAAAAACCAGAGAGGTTTTAGAAAATGCATTAGCTGATTTTGAAGGTACAATCATAGCAGTGTCACATGATAGATATTTTACTAATAAAATATCAACCAGAATTATTAATATTCCGGATTATTGTGTACATGCTGAGGAAAATTATTCTATTAAGAATGAATCCTCTGGAGCGATAGAGTATAAAAAAAATAAAGAGGAAAAAGCAAGAATAAAAAAGCTTGAAAATCAAAAAAACAAGCTTGAAAAGGAAGTTAATGAAATTTGCTTATTCCTTGAGGAGCTTGAAGAGCAGCTTCAAAATCCTGAAATTTCCGGAGATTATGAGAAGTTAAATTCCCTTTACGAAAAGAAAGTCAATTATGAAAATAGGATGGAAGAAATTTTGTTGACTTTAGATTCTATCAATGATAATCTAAACTAATCTATTATAATTATGAGGTGTAAGTGATGAATAGAAAGATTTTAACATTAATTACAATTTTAGTAATGTGCATATTATTAGTTACTGGCTGCCAAAAGGAGCCTGAGCAGGTATTAGTTGAAGGTTCTTCGGTTGTAAATGTAAAGGCCGAGGGCATAACTTATGATAATGGACTTAAAATGGATTTTTCTGAGGAATCTGAGCTTTACTCCTTAGAAAAATTAAAATTTGTTGGTACACATAACAGCGTAAATTGTGATAATTGTGGATATACAGAAATAGATGGAGAGAAAGCATATAAAATATGCGATCATCCAAAGCATTATAATGGATTTTGTATTACATTTAAGACACCTTTAAAGTCATCTTCAATATCAAGTGCAACAATTACTTTTAAAACATCAGATATAGTTAAAAAAAGTGAAATTAGAATTACATCATATGATGCTGATAAAAGAGAGGATTTTGTAAATAATAAAACTTATATCACAGGTGGAGAGTCTGAATGGGAAACTACGAATGTTGGTATTAGTTCATTTAATGAATTAGACAATGATGAGGGTTTTGTAGAGGGCTTACAGTTTTATATCTATAATAAAGATGATGTTGATTTCTATTTAAAAGACATAACTTTAAAGCTAAATGCTGAGGAAATTTGTACGGTTGATTTAGGTACAACTGCAATTGGCGAGCAGGGTGCCTGTGAAGATATTGCTAACAAAATAAAAAATGCCTTTGAGGGTGCAAATTTAGCCTCAGACATTACTGTGTATTGTAATGAATATAAGCAAAATACTTCAGCAGCTGACGGAGAAATTGTATATAGCGTCGATGCAAAAATGTCAGAAAGCAAAACATTTACTTTTAATAATATAAAAAAGACTGTACCGGCATTAAAGGGTGCGTGGTTAGACGGTCAGAGTGAATATTATCCGGTTGAGCAGAAGCTTGATAAAAATTGGAAGGACAATTTTACAGAAGCCGGCTCTTTAGTTATTGATAAAAGTAAAATTTCATGCATAGAAGGCATCAAATCGCTGGAATATGCTGTAATTGACAAGGATACTGATTACAAATCAGAGGATATAAGCTGGTATAATGTTACATGCGATATTGATAATAAGAAAATCAAGGATGTTGCCATAAATTCATTTTTAGATTATGGAAATAAGCTTGAAGAAGGAAAGGCATATAAATTTGTTCTAAGAGCAGTTACTAACAACAATAACTATATTTTGCATTTAGAAAATGATTTTAATTATAAACCATATTCTAAAGACAAAAATGCTTCTATTGAGAATTCATTTGAAAAATTAAACGTTACAAGTATCTATTTATCTAAAGATAATGCCACCTCAAATAATTTGAAGGATAAGCTAATAGAGGCTTTAGATGATAATAATATTTCAGTTGTCGTAAATGAGCTTTCGCATAATGTAAGCACGTCTAAATTTAAAGTGTCTGTTACTTATTCTGATGAGGATTTTGTAAATTGTGCAGGAGAGGCATTTACGAATAATAATTATATAGTATGGCATAATGAAGCTGATGCTAAAAAAACAATTATGCCTGTTTCACCTGATGATGGTAAAACTGGAATAAATATAGCCTCTGAGGACATTTACAGAATGTCTTTTGCAAAATATGAAGAATTCATAAGTGAGGATTTTGGATATAAAAAGGGTGAAAATTGTACTCCAATTCCAGTTTCATTTGAATGGTTAGATAAGAATCCTAAAGAGGGCAAATCATATACACTCCTTGTTTCAGAAAATTCAGATATGTCAGATGCGTTTGAAACGACTGTGGAGGATACAAAGGCCGAGGTATATAATTTAAAAGCCGGAACGAAGTATTACTGGAAGGTAATAGCTGAGGATAAAGAAGAATCACCAATTTTTACTTTTAAAACACTTGTTGGAATTACACGTTTTATAAATGCAGAAGGAATTAAGAATTTTAGAGATATTGGTGGATATGTAACTCAAGATAATAAACTAATAAAGCAAGGTCTTTTATATAGAGCAGCAGAATTAAATAAGCTTAAAAAGACAGGTCAAAAGGTTTGTATTGATCAATTAGGAATAAAATTAGATTTAGACTTGAGAGAATCAAATTCTGGCTCTTCACCACTTGGTTCTAAGGTAAAATATAAAAATGTATCAATTATGTGGTACAATAATATATTCGAAAGTGAAGCAACTAAAAAAGATTTTGCACGAGCAATTAAAGTGTTTGCTGATGAAAAGAACTATCCTATTTGTTTCCATTGTTCTTTGGGACGTGATAGAACTGGTACTGTTTCAATTTTCCTTTTGGGCTTACTTGGTGTTGATGAAGAAACCATCGTTAAGGAATATTACATGTCATTATTCTCTGAAAAGGGTTCGTATGATGATACAGAAATGGCAGCACTTCAATTAAATCTAGATGCACTATGGAGTCAATTAGATGCTTATGGTGATGAGAAGGCTACTTTAAATCAAAAAATCGAAGCATTTCTTTTGGAAATTGGTGTGACAGAGGATGAAATTGAAAGCATAAGAAAGATTATGTTAGAGGAGATTCCGGAGGATTATTATGACGATGATGCGGCTGTTGAAAATAAGAATACGTCAAAAACTGATAATGATACATTAACTTATATTATTCTTATTGCTGCAGCAGTAATCATAGCCGCTTCAATTGTTGTGGTAGTTTTAGTTTTAAGAAAAAAGAAAGCTAATAAGAAATAATTCTCTTTTTTAACTAAGCGGAGGAATAAATATTGGAAAAAGTAATTAATTTCGATGTTTCAATAGATATGCAAAATGTCTATGGAAACAATGATGAGAATATTTCAATTGTAGAGGAAGCTTTTGCAGTTAGAGTTCGTCTTGGAGAGGATAGTATACTAGTTGTAGGAGAAGATGAAAAAAACTGTGATGATGCAGTTGGTGTTATAGAAAAATTAATTCATCTATCTGAAAAAAATGAATTGATAACAAGACAAATGACAGCATATTTCTGTGATATGGCTTCTGAAAAAGGTATTAAATCTTTAAAGACTGACTATATTTCAGATTCAATATGTTTAAATGCAAAGGGAAAGCCTGTAAGACCTAAAACGAATGGTCAAGCAAAATATATAGATGCGATTAAGAATAACCAGCTTGTATTTGGTATTGGTCCAGCAGGAACCGGTAAAACATATCTTGCTGTTGCTATGGCGGTAAGTGCACTAAAGAAAAATGAAGTATCCAGAATTATTCTAACCAGACCTGCGGTGGAAGCTGGGGAAAAGCTTGGCTTTCTTCCTGGCGATTTACAAAGTAAGGTTGATCCATATGTTAGACCGCTATATGATGCACTTTATGATATTATGGGCTTTGATAGCTTTCAAAGAAATTTTGAAAGAGGAATAATAGAAATTGCTCCGCTTGCATATATGCGAGGAAGAACATTAGACCATTCTTTTATTATACTCGATGAAGCTCAAAATACAACTCAAGAACAGTTGAAAATGTTTTTAACGAGGCTTGGAGAAGGTTCAAAGGCTGTGGTTACAGGTGATATTACTCAAATTGACCTTCCTCCTGATAAATCTTCCGGATTAAAGAAGGTCAGAAAAATTCTGAATGAAGTACAAGGAATTTCATTTATAGATTTAAATGAAAAAGATGTCGTAAGATGTGAGCTTGTTCAAAAAATCATTAAGGCATATGAAAAATATGAGAAAAAGGGAGCGAAATAATTTTGAAAAATAAATGTTTTTTTCGTTTTGAAAAAAGAAATATAGCCTCTGTTGAGGAAAAAAAGCTCTTTAAAAATATTGCAACTAAAACTGTTAATGGAGTAGTTAATTCTAAAGCCGCAGAAATTGTATCTAATGCTATTATGGATTTAGAAATTGATGGATTTACTGTAAATGTAATTTTTACAGATGATGAAGATATTCACACTATTAATAAAGAATATAGGAATGTAGATAGAGCAACAGATGTTCTTTCGTTTCCAATTAATGATTTTGAATATGGCGACGGGGAAATTATAATGCAAAATATTGATGAGGATTTGAATTTGTTAATGTTAGGCGATATAATCATATCTGTTCCTACAATGAAAAGACAAGCTGAAGAATATGCTCATGGTGTTGAGAGGGAATGTTCTTTTTTAACATGCCATTCGATGTTACACCTTTTTGGTTATGATCATATGAATGAAAAGGACGAAAAGCTTATGATGGAGCATACAGAAGAAATTTTAAATAGAATTGGATATACAAGATGAGTGTAAAGAGAGGAAAAAAATGTCTGAAAATACTATTTTTAAATCTGGATTTGTAACGGGTATTGGTAAACCTAATGTTGCGAAATCAACAATAATAAATAAAATCGTTGGCGAGAAGGTTGCTATTACATCACCAAAGCCTCAAA
>JAZNOJ010000015.1:0-37118 GCA_045580735.1 Candidatus Egerieisoma sp.
ACGCCTTTATCAACAAGGCGCCGCATTTATCTTTATGCTACAAAAAATTTATCAACAATTCTTGCAGCTGTAATTTGAGCACATGCTCTCATCTTCTGTTTGTGAACAATTACCCTTTTTAGGTGCTACCTGTATTTCTGATAAAGAACAAGAATTTTCTGTTTCCATATTATACTTGCAGCTTTTTACATTGCACATAATTGACTGATGACCGATCTTACAATTTTTAGAATCATTACACTTATCCATAATGAAGCGCCTCCTTAAAATATTTTAATATCACTTGGATACGCTACTATTATTAACCGATTCACGAAAAATATTCACATTTTTTATATTTTAAATTTTTACATCATTTAAATTTTTCTAAAACATATCTCAAAGCATCATTAATGCACGAAAAATTTTTGTCTACTGCTGATTCTTGTATTACATTTATACCTAGTGACAAACCTGCATATTCAAACATTGGATAATCATTCACTCCATCACCAATTGCAATCGTTTCTTCCCTTGAAATGTTAATCAATTTTCCTAAATATTCCAACCCTGTCTTCTTACTTAAATTAGATGGTGTAATATCTATAGAATCAATATGACGATATATTGATATATCAGATAATTTATCTTTGTTGTCTCTTATGCACTTCTCTATAATTTCAAACTCTCCATCGTTTTTAGGAAAAGGCGTCAATCCAACCTGATTCGGCTGAAACCATATATTTGGAAGTAATTGTAATATTTTTTCGCGTAAAAACACTAGAGAAGCTCGGGCTTCATTGCTATATTTCATTATTGTAAAATTTTTGGGAGGTAAATCGACACCAATTTGTAAGACACTTCCATTTTCGCCTATAAGAATAGGACTTTTGAGTCCGACCTGCCTCATAAAACCACATAAATAATAAATGGGCTTACCAGAGCAAATTGCAACGGTAAATCCATTTTCCTCAATTTCTTTTAATAATGACAAGTTTTCCGGCAAAATAGCTTTTCCTATTTCTGCCAAAGTATCATCTAAATCAAAAATAACAAGCTTATACATTTACATAAATTCCTTACAAATAAAGTGGCTGTGACAAACTTTTCCATATTATGGAAAATATTTTTCACAGCCGCAAATAATTTTTATACATTAAATCTAAATAATGTTACGTCGCCATCTTTCATAACATATTCTTTACCTTCTGAACGTACAAGGCCCTTTTCTTTTGCAGCATTGTATGTGCCAGATGCCATCAAGTCATCATATGCAACAATTTCAGCTCTAATAAATCCCCTTTCAAAGTCAGAATGAATCTTACCTGCAGCACCAGGAGCCTTTGTACCATTTTTAATTGGCCAAGCGCGAACCTCTTTAGGTCCTGCGGTCAAGAAGCTTATAAGTCCTAATGTCTTATATCCTGCTGTAATAAGCTGATCCAGACCTGCCTCTGTAATACCAAATTCCGCCAAAAATGCTTTTTTCTCTTCTTCGTTAAGACCAGACATTTCTTCTTCCATTTTGCTGCATACTGTAATAAGCTGTGCTTTTTCCTGCTCTGCTACCTGTGCAAGCTCCATAACAAGCCTTGAAGACATTGGATCTGCAGAATCATCTTCTGAAATATTAGCCGCATAAATAACTGGCTTACTAGTTAATAAGAATAGAGAATTTACATATTCTTCCTCTTCAGGAGTCATTTCCATCGAACGAACTGGTAAAAATCCTTCTAAATGTGCCTTTATTCTTTGCAAAAGCTGTATTTCCGCAAGGAGCTTTTTATCTCCATTCTTTGCCATTTTTCCAGTTCTTTCAATTCTTCTGTCTACCATTTCGATATCTGAAAAAATCAATTCTAAATTAATCGTTTCAGCGTCACCCTTTGGGGATACAGAATTTTCAACTCTTATAATATCATCATTTTCAAAGCATCTAACAACATGTACAATAGCATCCACTTCTCTAATATGTGACAAAAATTTATTTCCTAAGCCTTCACCCTTGCTTGCACCTTTAACAAGTCCAGCAATATCTACGAATTCTATTGTCGCAGGTGTATACTTTTCAGGTGAGTACATTTCAGCTAATTTATCAAGTCTTTTATCAGGTACAGCTACTACACCAACATTCGGTTCAATTGTGCAAAAAGGATAATTCGCACTTTCGGCACCTGCTTTAGTAAGTGCATTAAAAAGTGTACTTTTACCTACATTTGGAAGTCCAACAATACCTAGTTTCATAATTATTTATATCTCCTTAATATTAATGCTTTTCGCACTATTCTATCACATCGGCTTTTTTCTTTCAACAGCAAAACGTCAAGTGTTCTTTCATTAAAACCGTGAAATTTTAAGAGTTAATTCTCAAAGTAAATGCAACTGTGCAAGTTAAGTGTTGCGTTTAGTCTGAGAATTTACCTGAAATTTTAAGGAATTTATCAAATACAGCTTTTTAACTTTTTGCGAAAAAAACTATTTTTCTACAAAAAAATTATGTTCATCAGTTTTATGATTACGCAATTTGCTAATAATTCAAACATTTACCGTTTTACGTCAATTCATTCGTTAATGCACAACTTTCGGCCAGTATAATTGCTTTAAAATCATACATTAGAATTTTTTGTAGAAAAGCACCACGATTTTTCAAAAAAGTAAAGAGATTTTGAAAGCCACAAAAAAATATTAGCTTTTCTTTTTATATTGTGAAAAATGCTTGCGAGAATCTATATATTTTTTCATAAAATAGTATACACAGATTTTTTTGCAAAAAACATAATTTTTCTACAAAATTCTTGGAGTAAGCGTCAAATACAATTGAACCACTACCAAAGTTGTCTATAATAAATAACGTATAAAAGTTTAATAAAGAAATCTTAAATGAAATACTTGTTTTTATGAATAATCATTTTTTCTTTTTCATATAATTACTTATACGGAGGGATTTTATGAACAGAAAGCGAATCATGAAAATTATGTTATATATTAGCATCTTGGCAATTTCAATATTACTATGGAGCGTTACTGACAACATTTTCTCGTTGGCAGAAAGTAAAAAGCAAACAACTGACAGTGACATTGTAGAAATTTTAGCCGCCGGAAGTATCGAAAAGGAAAATATTATTCCAACAACCGTAAAGGATTTTGAAAAAAATTTTTCTTTTAGCGATTCAGCTGAAAAGCTTGAACATTATGATGTCAGAGGAAAAAACAAGAATTCCAATGTATACGGATATGTTCAAATATGGGAAAGCAAGCAAAGTTTAGAGCAATACTTAAGTATAAGTAAAGAATATATGAGTTCAAATGTTTACGGTTTTTACGAAAGTGATATAACAATAAATGGTATTAAATGGAAAAAATGGGATTATATTGTAAATTCAATTGCTGTCTCACAGGGCTTTTTAGAATACGACGGAAAAATTTATTTCTGTTGCTTGTGTGTACCATATAAAGAAAAAACATATTCATTTGATAAAATATTTATAGAATTATTAGAGCTAAGTATAGATACGTAGGCTATCAAACCTAATGCCTAACAATTCCTTATCAAAATATCAAGACTTGATTAATATGTGATATCCATCCCTAAAGAAGTAGGCTTTCCGAACGCCTTTGTAATCTGTCCAACATATTTCTTAAGCCTTGAGGTCGTAGATTCTCACTCAAAAGCCAGAAACTATAATAATCCGTTATAGTAATTGCATAGGCCCTTTTCTCCGATTGGACAGGCATGACACTTTGGCCTTGATGCTGTACAACAAGCCCTTCCGTGAAGCACAAATCTATGACACAAGTCACTGCTTTCATTTGGTTTAGACTCATTTGGAGGAAGTATTGTTCTCAAATCCATTTCGATTTTTACAGGATCATCATTTTGTGTAAGTCCCATTCTATTGCACAATCTTTTTGCATGTGTATCAATCACATACGAAGGCTTGTGAAACGCATCTCCCAAGACCAGGTTTGCAGTTTTTCTTCCTACACCGGGAAGTGACAACAAAGCCTCCATTGTATCCGGAACCTCTCCATTGAAATTTTCAAGAATAGCAGAAGCACAGCCTTTTAAATTACGAGCCTTATTCTTATAAAATCCAGTAGAATAAATTAATTTTTCTATTTCATCAATCTCTGCTTCTGAAAAAGCTTTTGCATCAGGAAATCTTTCAAAAAGTGCCGGAGTAACTAAATTTACTCGAGCATCAGTACATTGTGCGGAAAGCTGCGTGCTGACAAGAAGCTGAAAAGGATTTTCATAATTCAAAGAGCATATAGCTTCAGGGTATAATTTTTCTAATTCATTTAAAATAAGCGGCATTTTTTCAGCCGCTTTTTTTAAAAATTCGTTATTTTTGTTTTTATCAAAATTCTCTTGTTTTGACATTTAATTATTCCTCATAATGATTTTTAGCAATTTATTAATCTACTCAATAATTATCTTTTACTTTCATCTAACGTTACAGAAACTTTTCGAGTTTCACCATTTTCAGTATTGTAAACAGTAACCTCTACTACATCACCAGGTTCACAATCGAGCAAAAATCTGCGAAGCTCCGCAAAATTGGAAATTTTTTCACCATTCATAGCAGTAATAATATCACCGGCTAATATCCCTGCCTTATCAGCAGCAGAACGTGGTGAAACCTCTTCTATATATGCACCATTTTCCCAACCCTGCTCTTTTGCAATTCCTGCAGAATACGTTGTATTTACTGTAATTCCAAGTAAAGGTTTATTGTAATAGCCATATTTCTTTATAGATTCTACTATTGTTTTTACGGTATTAGAATTTATTGCAAAGCCCATGCTCTCATAATCTGCTGCTGCAATTTTTATAACACAAATTCCTATTAGCTTTCCTTCACTATTAAGAAGTGCTCCACCGCTATTACCAGGGTTTATAGCTGCAGTCGTTTGTATTAAATCATAAATAATGGTTGTACCTGTATTAACGGTTCTATTAATACCACTTAAAATACCTTCGCTAATAGAATTCATATATGATAAACCGCCGGGGCTTCCGATAGATATGGCAATCTCACCTGTTTCAAGCTCGTCAGAATCTGCAAACTCAATTGGCTGTAAGTTTCTGGCATTCACACGCAAAACAGCTATATCATTTTCTGCATCATAACCAATAAGCTCTGTGGCATACGACCATTCAGTAAGATCTGTGTTGAAATATACTTTTATATCAAACGAATTGTTAATCTTTCCAGTTGTAGAATCAATGGCATTTTCGACAACGTGATGATTAGTGACAATTACCCCATCTGCTGAATAAATTATTCCTGAGCCCATAGAAACAACTGTTTCATTTCTATCCCATTTACTGCCTCCTAATTGCACAACAGAAATACCTACAACAGAGTTAGCCGCTTTTGCATATACTGCTCTTGCAACATCAGATTCACCTTCGATATTTATTGTAACATTATCTCCTTTAGATACAACATTATTCTCAATTTCAACATCGTTTCCATTTGGATTAGTTGTTTCACCGGAAGTTGGTACATTTACGGATGAACTGTAAAAGTGTGACAATAGACTCTTATCCTTTGAAGGGAAAAATGCAACAATTGCAAACATTATTGAAAAAACTATTATTGATGATAAAACGCTTACAAATACTGATGCAATTTTTGACAAGCCTCTGCGTTTTTTTGAAGCACCCGTATAATTATTCATACTCTCTGCTTTTGCAGCATTTCTTTGATCTTTTTGGAATTGCTTATAATCCTGCTTCATGCGTTTAATATTATTTTTGTAATCTTCCTCACTCATATTTTGAGTATTATTAGCATAGTAAGCATTGGAATTAGGATTATTATCCATGTAATTTGTATTAGTTCCCTCGTAGTAGTGACCCGTCACATTATTTCTGACGTCTCCATTTGTATTGAAATTGCCTTCATTTGAGTTGTAACTTACATTATTGGTTTCATTACTGACACAATCGCTATTTGCGTTGGAGTTAACCTCCTCCCAGCCTCTTGAGGCAACATTATCTGCATTATCAAAATTTGAATTTGCATTTTTAGAATTGCTGTTAACCTCATTTTCATTGCTGTTTTGAAAATCATTGTTCTCATCAAAATTCATTTAATCAATCCTTCTTTCTGTTAACACTTAAAGTGAAAATAAAACGTGAGCCTTTATTTAATGTACTTTCAGCTCTTATGGACTGGCCATGAGAAGATAATATTCCCTTTACTAAAGCAAGACCTAAGCCAGTTCCTTTTTTATCAAGTCCTCTAGACTTATCAACCTTATAAAACTTTTCAAATATAAAAGGAAGCTCCTCTTGTGAAATACCTGTGCCGGTATCCTCAACTGTGATTTCAACCTTGTCTCCATTCTCAATAAAAATGGAATGTATAATTATTTTACCACCATTTGGCGTAAATTTGACTGCGTTTTGTATTAAATTTATGAAAACACGTTCAATTGAAGCTTTATCAATTAAAACATCGCAATTGGGCGTGTTTAAATCAAATTCTAATTCCAAGGACTTTTCGTTAATAATGGGCTCTAGTTTAAGAGCTGTATTAACAATAAGCTTTTCTGCATTATATGGGAATATGTCCAATTCTACCTTGCCCGACTGAAGTCTTGCCATATTGAGCAAATCATTCACAAGAAGATTCATTCTTGTGATTTCCTCTCTAACAATTTTCAAATAATACTCTTGCTTATCAAGGGGAATAACGCCATCTAAAATTCCATCTATAAATCCACCGATAGAGGTCATAGGTGTGCGAAGCTCATGTGATATACTAGCAATAAAATCATTACGCATATTATCAAGATTATTCAAGGCATCAAGCATCGAGTTATAGCTTTCGATTAGACTTCCAATCTCATTTTCATATTTATTTTCTATCTTTACATCGAATTTACCCTCAGAAACACGCTTTGTCATATTTTCAAGCTCTCTTATAGGATCTGTGATTTTCTTAGTAATAAAAATTAGTACCAAAACCTCCAAAAATACGACTGCAAGTGTAATTAATACATAATATTGAATAATACTAGAACGAGTTTTTGTGATTTCAGGCATTGGAATCGAAAGAGTTATAGTACCTTTATTTACAACATCTGTCGTACCAGGATATGTGTATGCTATAGAACGAGTCACAGTTAAATACTTATGCTCACTTTCTTTATAAAGGCCATAAAAATCTCCTATATCTATAACATATTCTGTTGCCGAGTCCGTATAATACTGGTTGTTTTCACTAAAGTAATACTCTCCGCCTTCATAAATTAGTCCCTCTATAATATCAGGTGTCAAAAATTCTCTTCCAGAGGCTTCAATTCTGCCTGTCATATCAGGTAATAGTGGATATGATAAAAATATAGAACCATCACTATCTGTAATAAAGCTCTGCATACCCATAAGATTATTATATAATCCTAGTCTATCTAATAAATCAAAATAATAATCATAATATACCTGTTTACCTTCATCGGAAATCCATTTGCCGCTTTTGTCTATATTATCAATTCTAGCGGTATACATCCTTGAATAAAGTGCATGAATGTCATCAACAGCTACCTTCATATCATCGGATTTTGAATCAATTGTATGCTTTGTTGTAAAATAATAAATTAAAATGCCTGAAACGAGAGATGAAAGCACAATTGTTATCACACAAAACAGACAAAATGTTTTAAAAATGGAATTTTTTTTAAATTGCGATAATATTCTTTTTCCTTTAATGGAAAATGCCATAATTTTCTTCTCCTTCGTTACAGGCGATATAAATACCTTATTAAAATAAGTAAAAGTTATCTCACTTCAAATTTGTATCCAATACCCCAGACAGTTTTAATCTGCCATGGCTGTGTAGGATCATCAATTTTTTCGCGCAAACGCTTTATATGAACATCTACTGTTCTCGAATCTCCAAAAAAGTCATAACCCCAAATATATTCTAGTAGCTGATCTCTAGTATAAACCTTATTAGGATTTGAGGAGAGGAAAAACAATAATTCCAACTCCTTAGGAGGCATCTGTACTTCCTGACCATTTAATGTAACAGTATAAGTAGTCTTGTTTACGACTAGATTTGGGAATGTAACTTCCTCATGATTGTCAGTTTCTGTTACCCTCGTCCTACGCAACACCGCTTTGACTCTTGCTATAAGCTCTTTTGGTTCAAATGGCTTTACCATATAATCATCAGCTCCAAGCTCAAGACCTAAAACCTTATCAAAGGTTTCACCCTTTGCTGAAAGCATAATAATCGGAACCTGGCTCGTCTTTCTTATTTCACGACAAACCTGAAGCCCATCTGAATACGGCATCATTATGTCTAATATTACAACATCAGGTGATGTACTCACAAAGCTCTCTAAAGCTTTATTTCCGTCGTTTGCAATAACTACAGAAAAGCCTTCTTTTTCAAAATACAAGCGTACAAGCTCACAAATATGTTCATCATCATCAGCTATTAATATTTTTGTTTTTACGAACTGCGACATATAAGTATTCCTCCTTAGAAGATTAATTATAATTACTATTTCACCGCATATATTATAGCACGAAAAATAAAAAAAACAAATAAAATACTTTTATTATGTACTATATATGTTCGCAATAGCATGATACACGTAAAATGTGTTGAAATTGTGTTGAATATATTTTTTTATTTTTGGGAAAATACCTTAAGAAATATAAAAAAAGGAGCAATTCCTATGCAATTGGATTATTTTATCGATTATAATAAAGACAAATTTTATGACGTACCACAAATTGAGCAAAAGCCCCACCGGCAAACATCAATAAAAAAAATTCTTTTATGTTTTACGGTTTTAGGATTAGCTATATATGGAATTTTTTTTAATATAAAGGCAAACAACAATGCTCAAATACTACAAAATCAATATAAAAGAACCCTTACGGATATGACAGATTATGTAAGCCATGCTGAAAACTATTTATTTAAGGCGATGGCCGCAGGAACACCAGAAATGCTTTCAAATATGCTCGATGGCGTTACAGTATGTGCACACGAAGCTGAATCATGTCTTTCGGCACTGCCTTTAGATCAGCACTCTATAGAAACAATATCAGAATACCTAGTTCAATTAGGCGATATTTCTGGAGTTTGGAGCCATCGTGCACAAAACGCAGGTAAATTAAGTAAAAACGAATACGAAATGCTGGCTCACCTTTCAGGATATGCACAAGATTTGTCCGGTATTATGATGACATTGAACGAAAATTTAGAGCAAAACTCATATAACTGGGAAAAATTAAGTAAAAAAACCACTAATCGTTTAGAAAAGCCCTTTACAGATTTTTCTCCAATGATGTATGAAGGAAAATATTCTAGTAGCTTGGCTAATTCGCGTTCAACAAATTTGCAAGCAAATCAATTAACAAAAAAAGAATGTGAAAATATAGCTGTTAGAACATTCTCAGATTGTCTAAACTCTTCTGCAAAAATTACTACAAAAGCAACGAGTGAAAATGTAAAAAATAATATTCAAACTTACTGTTTCTCATTAGAAAGCGAAAACGGCGCAACAGCTTCTATAGATATAGATAAAAGCAGTGGAAAAATTTACTCTATGATTATAAACAGAGATATATCAGAGGTTAATCTTTCTGCAGAGCAGGGATTAAAAGCAGGAAAGGCATTTTTACAATCTATCGGTATTGATAACATGAAAAGCATTGAATACTTTGAAGATAAAAACACAATTACTGCAAGCTATGTATATGAAAAAGATGGTATTATATGCTATCCTGACATGGTCAAGGTAAAAATCTCTTTAGACAACGGCGCAGCTTTAGCCTTCGAAGGGCACAATTTTTGCGAATCACACTCAAACGATATAAAAATAGACAAAGCACTTGTTTCACTTGATGAAGCAAAAAAAGCTTTGAGTCCCAATTTTGTATTAGAAGGTTCTCAAGAAGCTTTAGCTCGCAGCGAATATGGTTCTGTTTACCATGCATATGAATTTTCCGGTCGCGTAGAGGGTCGCCCGGTATTAATTTATATTGATGCTAAAACAGGAATGGAGCGTGATATCGTAATAATTGACGAAAACGATAACCGCTCCTTGCGCATTTAATTGCGCATTACATATGATTTATTATTTTACTGTATTTTTTATCAAATCTGTTGCTTCCTGTCTCGATTTTTCATCCATAATACCAACACAAAGCTTGGTTCCGGGCATCGAATAACAATAGTCATAATCATATTCTACTGCTACTGAGGCTGTTTCGAACGACCACGCTGCACCATCATTAAGCTGCATTTTTACAAGCTTAGTTATATCGTCTGTCGTCATATTAGTAAGCACTGCATCGCTTACTTCATCAAGAATGTCATTATAATTTGCCAAAATTGCTGGTGATGTTAATTTATTAAAGATTCCTTTAATAACCTCTAATTGGTTACGACCACGTTGCTCCTCTCCACCAGGTATGGTTTTTCTTTCTCGACAAAATACGAGAGCCTTTTCACCATCCATATAATTCATACCCTTTTCAAAGTAATATTTTTCACCTGTAAATGTTGATGTATATGTGTACTCAGAATATGCCTCTATACCACCTACCGCATCAACAATCTTTTCAAGAGAAGTAAAATTAACACGAGCCCAGAAATTAATATTTATGCCTTTATATATATTTTGCTCTAGTGTATCGATTGAAACACTACAGTCGTTCTTTCCGTAAATACCTGCATGAGTCAGCTTATCATATGAATCACCTGTAATTCCAGGGAATTGCACATAGGTATCTCTTGGTACGGTTACAAGAGAAATTTTTTTCGTTAATGGATTTATGGCCATTACAATATTAACATCGCTACGACTTCTTTGATTAATGCTTCCTTCAACGTCAATTCCGCTAATATATACAATAAACGGCTGAATCGTTACATCATCTATTGTTGCATTATTATTATTTTCGTTTTTTATTTCAACGTCGATTTCGCCTATTATTTTTACATAATTTTTGATATCATCATTGTTTTCTTCGTAAGAATCCTTATAAATACTATAATAGTTTGTTTCCATTAAAATAGCGCTTGTTTCGCCTTGATTTAAAAATGACTCCCACATAGAAATATAATCATCGTATGCGATTACATTTAAGGTGTGATTATATTTTTTAGCAAATTTATCTAGTGCAGCCTCCATCGCTTCGAAGTCGTGGCTCTTATCTACACCTATTTTATAATTTATTATATCTACCGGCTTTTCTGCATGATCATCAGCCTTTACAACTATATAATATGTCGAAACGTATGTCTTACCACCTGAGGTTATTTTTTCAAGCAAATTTACGGCTGGCGATATAATTGAAAAACATAGAACAGCAAGTGCAATTGTTGTTAAAAAAGAGAATATCATTCCCAAAACCACACGAGGCTTTGATCTCGCAATTACAAACACACCCGTTATCAATAAAAGCATTATTAATACTGCTATAATAAGTATCACATAAAATATTGGCAAAATATTTAAATTAATTATAAATACTACAGAAACAATAGAAAGTATGAATTGTAATAAAAATCCCATTATTCCAGTTATTTTTAAATTTTTCATTAGTAAAATGCTCCTCTCAAATTATACGCTATCCATTAATAACACTGTTTATTAAATTTAAAACCTCGAGTCTCGATTCCTCTCGTATCAACCCAACACAAAGTTTCATTCCCGGCATTGAATAACAATAATCATATGTGTAATCAACACTAATCGCAGTAGTTTGTATATCCCATGATGCACCGTCGGTCAATTGCATTTTCACAAGTCCCGTTATATCCTCACTCGTCAAATTGGTTTGTACCGAATCTATTATTTCTTCAAAAATTTCAGTGTACGCACCTAAAATAGACGGTGATATTGCTTTATTAAAGATCCCCTTAATTACCTCGAGTTGATTTTTGCCTCTTTGCTGATCACCCTCTGCAAAGCTTTTTCTATTTCTGGAAAAAGCAAGTGCCATTTTTCCATTGAGATAATTTGTTCCTTTCTCAAAATGATATCCATTCTGGTTGAATGAATATTTAGATTCTACCTCAATTCCACCAAGTGCGTCTACAATTCTTTCTAATGAAGTAAAATTAACTCTTATCCATCTATCTATGCTGACACCAGTATAAATATGCTCTTCTAATGTTGCAATTGATACAGAGCAATTATCTCCATAAATGCCTGCATGCGTCAGCTTATCATTAGAACCATGCGTAACACCTGGGAATGGTACATACGTATCTCTTGGCACAGTCGCAAGCACCATTTTTTTGGTCAATGGATTAATTACTATTAGTATATTTACATCACTTCGACTACGCATCGTTATTTTTCCAGCGACATCAATACCACTTACATAAATCACAAATGGACGTTCTGATAATGCCTGATTTGAAGCATTATTATCTTTATCATCGATATTTTCTTCATTTACAGGCGGTTTATCAACAATTATCGTAACTGTGACATTTTCTATACACTTGACATAGTTATCAATACTGTCACCCATCGTTGTATATAACTCTTCATACATCTCGTAGAAGGATCTATCAATCACTATTGCTTCAACTTCTTTAGTATTAACAAGTGCATCCCACAGCTCCGTATGACTTTCGTATTCCGTTATTTTCAACTGGCTTCCTACTTTTGCTTCTATGTCGTAAATCGCCTTTGAAATACTAGCTCTGTCGTGAGTAATATCTGCGCCAATTTTGTATTTTGCAATATCATTTAAATATTCTGCATTGTCATCATATCTTACAACAACCTCATACGAGGAGTTATATTCTGACGTTTCACCTTGAAGGTTCTTTAGTGTATTATTAGTGTGTCTCATAATGTTTACAGGCACAACAGACAATACACAAAATATAGTTGCCAAAACTGCAGCAATTATTTTAGTAGCTTTTTTTTTGCCTATAAGTAACAATGCTTCTATTATCATCAATAATACGCAAATAGCTAATGCAATCATCACCATTGAGTTTGGCAAAACATCCAGCTTTAAAATATAATAAATCAGCAACGCTGACATGCCGAAATGAGCTGAAAAAAGCATTTTACCTAACAAATTTAATTTACGCAATTTTGGCCCCTCCTTATAATGTTCAAACGATAGATTATCCCCACTATATCAATTTGTCAAGTGATTAATTTAATTTTTCTGAATATTCTATCGATTCAACAATACCATCTGTTATATAAAAAGTTAATAACGCAGTAGAAGTTTCATATGAAGAAAATACAGCAGTTTCATCAATAGGTGTTCCATATGAATTTTTCATTTCTTCATATGTAGAGCCTATTTTTATTCCTTTAGGTGTAGCAACGCCATCACTTGTGATTTCTATAAGATACAAAACTTCCTTTTCGCCATCTAAATATGTATAAAGTGAAAAGTTTTCATACACATAAATTGTATCTTCTCCATCATAGTGACAGCTTGGTGCTGTTTGCACATCGATTGTATCTCCTATATTAGCTATTAATTCTTTAGTAACTGTCATTCCTATTTCTAAAACATTACCACAAAAAACGAATGCATCATCAGGAATAGCCTCTGTGCCAGCACTGTTTTGTGTGCTGTCTTCTCCATTTGTTGAAGTATTTTCCTTGTCAGTCGTGCTTTGTGATTGTTCAAGTGTTGCGTTAGCTTCTTGTTTAGTTTCTTTTTCTGTAGCACAAGCCACAAGGCTTAATACCATAACTACACTTAATAATAATAAAACAAATTTTTTCAACATGAAAATTTCTCCTTTTATTTCAATTTGTAAATTTTTATATCAAGTCCGTCTGCTTTTTCGTATGGTAAATATGCCGAAAAGCCTCCAGCCTTAATTTCATCTGTTTGGTCTATTAACTGTGTTTCGTATATTGGAAATGCCTCAAATATTTTTGTTTCATTTCCATCGTTTATTGATACATATACATCAGAAACATCAGAAGCATTTTCCATTGTTCCATATATATGAAGCAATCCGCCTGATTTTTCCTTTCCGATAATTTCCGCTGTTACATTTTCCAAGCTGTCCATATTAATATTATCTCTGATAGGCGCCTTCATTACAGGTGCTGACAGCAACAAGTTTTTGATATTTCTTTCAACCAGCTCTATAATAACAAATTTACTTTTATTACTTATAGTATTTAATCTATATGGAAAAACTCTTGAAAACTCCACTCTGTTAAATTCATCTGCAATCATTGGAAGAAGTGCATTACAAAACGAATCTCTATAAACCATTGCATTTTGGTCATTTCCACTACAAATAGTTTTCATTATAGTATCTTCTTCGCTTTTAAATCTGTATGCATATTCAAATTTAGCATCATATTTGAATACAACCTGTTCATCAAGCTTTTTAGATGTCGGATAAAGCATTCCTTCTAGGTCACCCTTATGTATATTTTCGATTGTATATTCAAGCTTTGTATAGTCAATACTTTCTATTTCAAGCTTGTCCATGATATGGTTAAATGCTATTGCCGCACCTAGATTATTCCAATGAGAATCTAACTCATGATAAATCTGTGCACCGTCCTTTGCATCAAGCAAAACAGGTAATAAATTGATATAGTAATCCTTATCAGCCATTACCTCATTTAACATTTCATAGTTTGATGCTTTGTCAAGCGGTATATGATAATAAGGCATATTTTCCTCATAAATGGTATTTTTGTTAGGAGCGATAAAGAAAACCATTTTAGCACCATTTTCACTTACATGCTCATTAACTAAATCCATTATCTTTTCTATACGAATAATGTCATTTTTATTTAATGCATTTTTTCTTGTAAAATCATCTAAGGTTCTCGAGTAAAAAAGCCAGCCATCTTTACCAATAATAACATCGTCCTCTGCTGAAGTTTTGAAAACAACGTCTTTTATGGTGCTAAGAGAATTAACCAATACAGCTCTAAATCCAAAATTGTCAGAAATGTACGAATCAGCATCCCTTGCAAAGTCGCTGTTTATTTTTCCATCTTCAGTTTTAAGGACCGGCTTTGCAGCAAGCTCTCTCTTTTCTGCATTATTTTCTGAGTTATCGTTTGAAAATACCATCATCACCGCAGGGAGTGTAATCATTATCATAAATATAACACAAAAAACAGCTTTTAATATCTTACGCATTCGATTACCCCCCCTTAAAATCTAAAATAAATAAATGGACTATAGGTGTTTGCAGCAAGCACCATCATACAAACTAATAAGAGTACTAATATTGCGGGATATGTAAAAGCATGCGCTAGCGTACATGTTTTTTGAGGAAGACGCTCTATTTTTCCTTTGATATAAGGCAAAATAGGCATTGAAATTGTTATTCCAATTACTGCTGTGCAAATTAAATATGGAGTGCAATATGCTAAAGCGTCTGAAAAGCCTGTCATATATGCCGCAGGATTAAACATTCTTCCTATATATGAAAAAGCATATTCTAATGTATCTGCTCTAAAAATTACAAAGCCTATAATAAATGCAAAAATAGTATAAATATGACAAAGTGCCTTGTTTTTTATTTTTATAATCTCTGCACGTTCTAAAACAATCAAAATCCCATTATAAATACCCCAAACCACGAATGTAAAATTAGCACCATGCCATAAACCAGTAGCTAGAAATACTATAAATAAATTTATATATGTTCTTACCTTGCCCTTTCTATTTCCGCCTAATGGAATATATAAATATTCCTTAAACCATGTCGAAAGTGAAATATGCCATCTACGCCAGAAATCCTTGATTCCTAATGAAATATATGGATAATTAAAGTTTTCTTTAAAATCAAATCCAAACATTTTTCCAATACCAATAGCCATATCACTATAACCACTGAAATCAAAATAGATCTGTAAAACATACATTATTGCACCGAGCCATGCACAAAGGCCTGACATTTCATTTGTTCCTAAAGCAAAAATCGAATCTACTACAAGTGCTGTTACATCTGCAATAAGTAACTTTTTGGATAACCCAATTACAAATCTACGAATGCCAGAAGATACACCATCTATTGTCTGCTTACGATTTTCAATCTGTAAATTAATATCATGATATTTTACAATCGGACCTGCTATAAGCTGTGGGAAAAATGAAATATACAAAAGCGTTGAGAAATAGCTTTTATTTACCATACTCCTGTCTCTATATACATCAATTACATATGATAAAATTTGGAAAGTAAAAAATGATATTCCCATCGGTAATCTCACAGAAACAGCCGGTAGTTCAACGCCTGGTATAAAATTAATTATTTCCACAAAAAAGCCTGCATATTTATATACAATTAACATTCCAATATTAACTAACACAGATATACAAGTTATAATTTTGGCATATTTATCATATTTAGATATCAATATTCCTGCAAGCCAGCCTAAAAAGACTGATATAATCATTATAAGTACATAAATGCCCTCTCCCCATGCATAGAAAAAAAGGCTTGCTGCTATAAGGAGAAAATTTTTAATCTTAATATTTGGAATTAGCAAATGTAAAATAAATACGACTGGCAGAAAAATAAATAAAAACGTAGCCGAACTAAATATCATATTTATCTCCTTTATTTAGGAAGCGATGCTTCATCCCATGTACAACCATATCCTTTAATATATGACGCTGTCATCTTATATCCATCTGAATAAACGGCATCAACATAATACCAACCATCAGGGAATTTTACATATAACCATCTATGTGGGTTTCCGCGACGTCCTATACCAGCAACAATATGAACATCATATCCTGCCTTTTTGTAGAGCATATAACCTAAAGATGCATAATGCCAACAAGCACCTCTACGATTGTTTATTGCGTAACAGGCCATCGCCTCTGTGCTTGCACCCTCGTCAGTATATTTATAAGACATATTATTTTGAACCGCACGGAAAACTCCCTTAGGACTTGTACCATACTCATCTAATCTTTCCTGAAGGAATAAATCAAGGTTTGCTTCTGTACACTTTGCCTTCTTTGCAATACCATCGCTACCTAAATGGTACAATCCGATGTCTTTATTTGTAACCATTTCACCATTACTATCAAAATAATAGCGATTTCCGTCAATTTTTTTCCATCCAGATGATAATTTTCCGTCTTCAAAATAACATATTTTGCCTGAAACCTTTTTCTTGCCCTGTGCCAGAGAACCATCTGCATCAAAATAATATTCTTTTCCGTCAATTGTTTCCCATCCTGAAACGGCCTTACCATTTTCAGTAAAATAGTATTTTTCTCCGTTGTGAGTTCTCCAACCAGTTTTAATTTGACCATCTTGAACATAATAGTAGTTGTTTTCTAATTTAACTACACCTGTTCCTAATGCATGAGACGAATTAAAATAATACTTCGTGCCATCAACATTCTGCCAGCCCGTTACTGCCTTTCCGTTTTTATCGAAATAAAATTTCTTTCCATCAATATTTTTCCAACCTGTTTGCAAGATTCCATCTACAAAATAATATGTATCTTCACCAACTACAGACAATCCATTATCTAATGAGCCCTCCTGTGAAAAATAGTATTTTACTCCATCTATTTCCTGCCAACCACTCACTGTTTGGAAATTGTTGTCAAAATAGTATTTCTGCTCATCTATTTCCTGCCAGCCTGTTACAGCTTTTCCTTCTTTATCAAAATAATATTTATTACCTTCATTTTCTGCCCAGCCTACAGAATAATTTCCGTCTTTAAATAAATAAACCGAATCATCTATTTTTATTATTCCTTGTGCCGGCACACCATTTTCATCAAAATAATATTGTTTGTCGTTCATTGTCTGCCAGCCTGTCAAAAGATAAAAATCATCACCAAAGGCATATTCTTTATCTTCAATCTTATTAATACCTGTCAATAGTATGCCTGTTTCATCTGCATATAGCTTTCCATTTTCATTTTTTATCCAACCAAAGCTTTTGACAAAATCATCACCATAATAATAACTATTGTCTCCTATTTTGATTATGCCTTTTTTCAAAACTCCTTTAGCGTCAGAATAATACTGCTTATCTTCAAATTCTATTTCACCTATTAAAAGTACACCATCTGTGCCAAGACAATACTTATTATTATCTATTTCTACTATTCCAAGCTGTATTTCTCCAGTTTTTTTGTCTGAATAATACTTTTTACCGTCAAGCTCAAACCAACCCTTAACCAAATTTGCATTGTCATCAAAATAATAGCTCTTTCCGTCGATTTTGCATATTTCTGTAGCTCTTTCGCCACCTTCTAATACATAGTACGTTCCTTCATCTTTATAATGCCATCCCTCTTTATTATTTTCAACGTAAATATATCCTGCTGTCAACGCACTAACTATCGCTACAGCAGCCGCAGAAGCTGACGCTATTATAATTATTTTTTTCTTGTTACTTTTTTTCTCTGACATTTCTCTATCTCCTCAACAAAACTTCAATCTTATTTCGTAAAATTCCAACAATTTATTCTACAGGCTTCATTAAATTGACTGCAAAGTTATAATCTAGTCTATAATTCATACCTAATTCATTTTTGGCATCTAAATCGTTAAAATGCCACCACTCGGATGCCAATGGACTCATGCCCACACTTGTACAATATTCTCTGAGTCTGATTGATGCCGCCGTCATAAAGTCGCTCATCTGAACATTTTTCCATGCTTCCTTTGAGTTACTAGAAACAGGCTTTACCATAGAAACAGATATGATACTAAGCTCATGCATACGACTTTGCATTTCATATTCTGTATATTTGGTCACCTTTACATAATTTGCATTTCCACATGGCTTTATCTTTGCTTCATCAACTCTCGCAAGACTTACGTCTATCGCACAGCCTCTTTGATGATTTGATATTCCTGTCGAAATAAACCAAGTAAGCTCCCATGGAGGTGTAGAAACTGCTGTTTTTACCTCTTTATCCACCTCACAAAGTGCTTTGAGCTGCTTTGCAACCAACTGCTGTGTATCATAAGGACGATATGCCTCGTAAATAACAAGCGTATTTCCCTCTGATAATGCAAGCTTTTGTGCGGCATAGATTTTCTTTGCCATTTTATATAAAACAGGAACTATATATTCTTCTGTTCCATACCTCTCACTATACATGTAATAGTCAAAAAGCTTTTCTCCTGTAACATCCGGAATCGTTTTTCCTACAGATACAAACAACGAAGAATCACTATTAGAAATATTATATATAATTGATGGTATAATATCAGGCAAATTTATAAAGCAATTCTTATTTGATATATAACCTTTTATTCCTCTTCCCGTCTCAATCTCCCATACATTATCAATTTCACTTTTTATAATGAAAGGCTGCCCTGCAAATAGTGAATCCTTAGCATTGCCCTTTAAATCCTTAGTCTCATAAAGCTTTACTTCCTTGGAAACAAATCCCATTGCGCCATTTATAGGCAACTCGAAATTCGATTGATTAGTACTTGATAAATTACCATTATGATCATTTATAGCACCAAACAATTCCTCCAAGGTGTCTCCTATTTCACCAACACCTAATGTGGCACCACTAGAGATACCTTCATTTGGGTTAAATTGGTTATTAGAATCTAAATCCTGGTCAAGACCATTCGCGGGTGTTCTAATTATGAATGGAGGAGATGTCGCAACAGCTGTAGCCTTTGATTCTACGAGAGAAAAATCCTCGTCTAAAACCATTATGACACCTACGCCCAAAAAGCCTATTATTGCCACGACAACAACTACGAGCAATATAGACACTATTGCATTTTCTTTCATTTTATATCGTCCTTTGTCATTTAAAAATCCGTTTCTTGTGTAAAAATATCTTCGTGATTTTAACACATTAATATTTCATTTGCAAGAATATATATCCTACTGTTCAATTATTGCACTATAAGCCTTTAGCGCATCTTCTGTATGATTTGGTGTATTAGTTTCCCAATAATTTCCCGGTGCTTTCCCTGTTATTAAAGTATATTCATTTCCGGTTTTTCCCGACAAAGCAATGCTAGCTAAACATAATCCTGCCGGTGTAGTGAAGCCTGTTTTGCCTCCTGTAATTTCCAAATCATTTGATGGATTTCTTCCTCCAAGGAAGCTAAACATTGTGCTTGAAAATGTCATACCGTTTGGGTATTCCTCAAAGCTTTGTGTTGTATATTCTTTTGTTGTAAAAATCTTCTTAAAGTCTTCATTCTTTAGTGCTTCTTTTAAAAAAATTGCCAAGTCAGCACATGTTGAATATTGTTCTTCTTCATGTAAGCCTGTAGCATTTACAAAGTTTGTGGAATTCATACCTAATTCCTTTGCTTTTTTATTCATAAGACCAACAAAAGCGGTTTCACTTCCTGCAATATTTTCTGCTAATGTCACCGTCGCCTCTGCACCTGAAAGCATAAATGAACCATGTATGAGGTCTATTGCTTTAATTGGAACCTCTAAAGGAAAATTTGCAACAGAAGCATCTAATTCTCTTACTGCATCATAGGTTTCTTGCTTAATTACGTATTCTTCGTTTAAATTTTTTATATTTTCCAGCATTATTAACAGAGCAACTGCCTTCGTAATAGATGCCGGATACATTTTTTCCGATGCTTTTTTATCTAAAAGTGTTTCACCATCCGACAAATTTACTAACATTGCGTATTCACTGGTAAGCTCATTAGTAAGATTTGCAGGAACTGTTGCTTTATGATT
The DNA here is from genome assembly GCA_045580735.1 of Candidatus Egerieisoma sp. Classification (GTDB taxonomy): domain Bacteria; phylum Bacillota; class Clostridia; order UBA1212; family UBA1255; genus Egerieisoma. The sequence goes on from JAZNOJ010000015.1 coordinate 20,650, forward strand.
GCTTTCAATTACCTGATTGGGATTTTGGGGATCTGTAACTGTTATTTGTATGGTTTTCTTTGCTTTACTTCCTATCGCATCTGTCACCTTAAAGGTTACATTATACGTGCCCGGAACATCGAAAGTGTATTTGCCATACCAAGTCATTTTGCTCGTTATGTCATTTCCGCAGGTATCATATGCTTTTACCTTGGATAATACATCTATTTGCTCCCCAACATTTACATTTATATTTTCTGCCTCTATAACAGCTGACTGTGTTTTCCATGGATTATCCTCGTCAGGATCAGTTGGATCCCAGCCGGACCATTCATGTCCGATAGGTAGCTTTATTGTATCTGGTTTTCCCAAAGGACCAGGTGTACTTTCATCATCATAAATCAGTGTCGTTGTTCCAACAGGACAATTATCGCAAATCCATTTAGCATCAATTACACTAAGGCGAACACATCCCAAAGATGCAGGCTCACCAAGCTTATTAAATTCTTCTGTTTCCAACGAATCCTTTTTCATTTCATAGCATGGAACAGAATGGAACATATATCCGTCTTTTATTCTGTAGGCAAATTGTCCGTATGTGTCATCTACCATTCGGCACCACCATTCACCTAAATTTTGAGACATTTGGTATTCTCCTGTAATTGTCTGTTCAATTTCTTCTGTTGATGGATTATCTTTACCAACTGAGCATGTAAAAGCTTTTACAGGAATTGAATATTCTCCATTCGAATCTATTCCATAAACCGTCACGCAGCACATTGCTCTATTTACTTTTATATAGTACGGAAACTCTGCGTCTGACGGTGGTGTATAATTAATTTCTTGAGCATCTGCAGCTTCTGCCTGTTCATACCATACCGGCTCCTTTTGAAGCTGGCTGGGATTGTTTTGTTGTGGATAATTTGTATTGTTTTCTTTTCCGTTATCGTCTCCTAAAATAAAAACCGCCACAAAAACTATTAGAATTATTACTAAGAGCATTAATAAAATTGCTAAGCCCTTAGGAAAACCTTGATTACCGCCTTTTTTAGGTGGCTGTCTGTGGGCATTGCTTCGAGAACCATTATTAGTAGGTCTTCTGCTATTTGTAGCTGAATTTCCGGGTCTTGCCACACGTCTATAGTTAGAATTGTTAGCATTATTTGTGGTGCTTCTAGGAATATTGTTGCTGTATCCCCTTTGCCTGCTTACATTAGACTTTGTATTTTCGAATTGAATATCTTCAAAGGGTTTTCTGTTTATACTATTTTGGCTTGTCCTTCTTACATTTTTGTCTTCCATAATTAAAACTCCTCATTACCATTCTTAAATAATATTATTTATATCAGCTTAAGTGTCCTTCTTTAATTCTACCATTTAGGAATAACTTATGGTACTTATTTTACCATTTTTTGTTATAATTGAAATATAAGTTTTATCTTTTTCATATTTGTACGTTTCTCCAGATAAGGTACCATCTTTACCATATATTTCGGTAATTTTATTTACCGAGTCACCTATTTTTAAATTTTCTGATGTTTTGATTAAATCATCCATTAATGTTATTAATACAATTACATCGTGGCCATTTATTGTATTTACCAAAACCTCGAAGCTATCAAATGTATAAATCTTATCGAGTCCCTGATATGCACAGCTTGCAGCCTCATAATATTTATAATCAATCCCCTTCGCTTTTATTTCGTCTAAAAGCCACGCACCACAGTTTACTCCAATTTCGATTTCCTTTACCTTTAAATAAAAGCCTTCGTGGGGATGCTCATTATAACGTGCTTTCTTATCTTCTTCTAAGGTAAACTGTTTTTTTGTGCTTTCATCAGCATTCGAATCCTTTGATTCACTTTTTATTTTTTCTTCTTCATACCTTTTGACTTTTTCATTCCATACATTAACAAGCTTTTCGTCTTCCTCATGTGAAAAGATATTTGTAGCCCCATAATTTTCTATTAATATATTCCCTAGATAGTCTGAATACTTTTCAGCACCATAAACATTAAGATGCATTCCCATATCGTAAGTATCTTTTTTCCAATCTATACCTATCTCATCTATGCTTTTGAGAAAATTATAATATTCCAAATCATTTTCTAAAGCATATTCTTTTATTTGTTCATCCCATTCCTCATACCAATGAGGATAAATACTTGGTGATTTTACTAAAATTAATCTGCTTCCATTATCTTTACAGAGCTTTGCCATTTTATCTAGATACTCAAATGAAATTTCTGGCAGTGTGTAATCATCTAAAGGCTTTACCGCAGGAAGTGATTCCATTGGTCTTATTGCAGTTTGCATCAAATAACCATTATGCGAAACACTTTCTTTATTAAACATATATTTAAAATCCTCTAGCTTCAAATCACTCCATCTTGAGTGATATCTAATTAATGGAAAAATATAGCTTATTACGCTTTCCTCTTCCGTCATAGAAGCCTTTATTGAATTAATTTTTGCGGAAGACAATTTCATTCCGTCAATTGTCATTCGGTTGTAAGCTTCACTTTGTGGTTCACCATAAATCATGGACTGAACATTGTATATGACAATGTCTGGCTTTTCATTTAAAAAAGTGTCCTCTAAAATATAATAAGACTGCCATATAAGCTGCTGTGCACTTCCTCTTATATATGAAGTAATTCCATGTTTTTCCCACAATGTTATAGGAGAAATATTTTCGTAGACTTCACAATCACCAACAAAAATAACATCATGCTTGGTTTCCTCTTTATAATATTCTTCTATTAAAGAGCCTTCCTTGATTTCCGTCATATATTTGGGCATAAGCAAGCATTGCAATAAAAATAAGATAGTTAAAATTGACATTGCTGTAATTGCAATTGCTAATGTTATCTTCAATTTCTTCCTATGCTGTACTTTGGCATTTTCTTCTTTATATTCCAGCATATCTGTTTCAAGAGGGTTTATATCAGTTTTATTTCTTTTGTTTGTAGTTTCCATATTAACCCTCCAAATCAAAATTGATTATATATAAACTGGCTGGAATCGTATCCAACCCCATACGCACCAAAGACTAAAATTACAACTATCAAAATAGCTATAACTAAGCATTGAAGTGCTATCGGTTTTTTATAAAGTGTTTCTCGTATTGGTTTTCTTCTTTGCTTCATGCTTACAATGAATATTATTAAAACACCTAAAAATACAACAATATAATCTGCCATAGAAATGCCTAAATCAAGAAAACCGCCTGAAAACAATTCACCATATTTGCCACCTGTAAAAATACTTCCGAACATTTTGAAGGTTAATGGCACATCACGATAGCAATCAAGCATACGCAGTGAGCTTAATATGAATATTGTTCTCAATATTTCAAAAGCCTTATAGGGCATAGTCTCTTTAACTTTTGGTAATCTTTTATGAAATCCTCTGTACAAAGGCATTAATTCTTGCGAAATTAGTATAATAAAGCAATTTCCCAAGCCCCACACTATAAAGTTTAATCCTCTACCATGCCATACACCAGTTACGAACCAAACAAAGATTGTGCTTATATACACAGGAACTCTTTTTCCTATTGCATCTCCAAAATGTTCTCTTGTAAATTTGGATAGCTTTAGCATAGGCTTTGCTACAGAAATAGGGTAAAAAAGATATTCTTTAAACCATTCACTTAAAGAAATATGCCATCTTCTCCAATATTCAGTTATGTTTTTCGAAAAGTATGGTCTGTTAAAGTTTTCCTGAACACGTATACCAAGCATTTGTGCAATACCTATTGTAATATCTATGCCACCTGTGAAATCTGCATAAAGCTGAATTGCATATAATGCCATTCCTAAAAGAACGTATGCTCCCGAAAACTCACTTGAATCAGAAATTATCGTTGTTACGGCAGCTAATAATCTGTCTGCTATAACTAGCTTTTTAAAATATCCCCACAAAACTCTTTCAAAGCCAAATAAAAAACTTTTTCCATTAAATCTATCAGGTGTATAAAGTGTTTGTGTTAATCTGCTATAATCTGAAATAGGTCCCTGCACGACTAACGGGAAAAATGACGTAAATAATGCTGTTTTTAATATGTTTTTTTCGGCAGTAACCTTGCCTCTATAAACATCGATTAAATATCCCATCGTTTGGAAGGTATAAAAGGATATTCCCATTGGAAGCACCAAATCTATTCCCAAAAAACCTTTCCCTACGAGTATGTACTTTAATAATGCTAAAATTCCAAAATTTATAAATAAACACGGAACAAGGAACAATCGCATCTTGCGTTTGTTTTTTTCTTTGTATGCTTTCTTTTCATTTTTTGAAAAATTTTTACCTTCAGCCTTTAAATATTCCTTTTGTTCTTTAAATATTTTACCGATGGATGTTGCAGAAAAATATGTGGTTATTATAGTTACGCACATAAATGCCAAGCCTTCTAATCCTGCCGAGGCATAAAAAAGCACGCTGAATACTAAAAGAAGCATCCAACGAAATTTATATGGAACAATATAGTATAAAACAAAAAGGCAAATTAAAAAAATTATGAAAGCAAACGATGTAAACAGCATCAATTAATCCTCTAATCGTTGTATTAATTCATATAATTTAGCTGCAGAATTAAAATTCTCAGGAATTATTTCTTCTGCTGGGATTGCCACATCAAATTCTTCATTTATTTCTGAAATAAGTGTTATGATATCAAAAGAATCTAATATTTTACCATCTATAAGTCCAGTCTCTTTTTCAAAATCCACATCAGGATGTATAGATTCCAGTATTTTTATAAGCTCTTCCATTCAGGTTTTTCCTCCTAAATATATTTCTTTAAGCTTCATTCTGTCAGTTTTTCCATTAGATGTCAAGGGTAAAATATCAATTTTACATATTCTTGACGGCACCATATATCGTGGCAGTTCACTTTTTAATTCTGACAAAAGAAATTTTTCCTCTGCGTCACCTGTATAAAACAATATTATTTTATTTTTTTTGTCATCAAATATGCAACAGGCACATTGAACACCTTGCTTTCTGTTAGCTACAATTTCTATTTCGCCCAGCTCTATCCTATGACCCATATGTTTTATTTGGTAATCCTTTCGAGATTTAAATATTAAATCTCCATTTTTATCATATTGTGCTAAATCACCCGTTTTATATACTATTTCTGGGTATGCATTATTTAATGGATTTTGTACGAATGACATATTTGTTCTATCAAAATCGTTGTAATACCCAAGTGTTACAGCAGTTCCTCGAATATATATTTCACCTATTTCAGAATACTCGCTATCATCAAAACTCTCAATATCATTCGAAGCAACATTCATTTCTTTTGGTAAAATCAGATTTCCTGAATTTCCAATTAATAATATTTCTGTATTTTTAAAAGGTCTTCCTATCGGAATCTTTTCCGTTTCGCCAAATTCTCTATCTGCCTCATAATAACAGCTCATACCTGTTGCCTCAGTTGGCCCATATAAATTTAAAAATCTACATTCAGGTAATGCTCTTTTCCATATATTGAATTGTTTTATAGGAAAAATCTCACTTCCAAATGCTATAGTCTTTAATGTATGCGGAATCACACTTTTAAACGTTCCAAGACTGGAAATCAATGTAAGCGCTGGCACCACCCAACAAATGATATTTATATTGTGCTCATTAATATATTCAACCAGCTTTACAGGAAACATAAAAAGCTCTTTGGGAATTAAATATGTTGTTGCGCCAAATTTTAATGTTGAATAAATTTCTTTCAAGCAGGCATCTACATATAACGGTGCTTGATTTCCGAACACCGAGTCTTCTGACACCTTTAATATATCTGTTAAATTTTCAACGTAATCTATTACACTTCTGTGACAAGCAACAACGCCTTTAGGTATTCCGGTAGAGCCTGATGTAAAAATCATATAAATTGGATCTGTATCTATCGCTTTTTCCTCAATTTTCTTCAAAACAAATCTATCAATACTGCACTTTTTAATATCTTCGTAATTAAAGATTTGAGTCATTTTTCCAATAGCTATATTTTCAGAAAGCTCCTCTGCCTTATCCTTCGTTGAATCATCACAAATAACTATCTCTGGCTTTAGTGTTTCAAAAATCAATTTAATACGATGCTCGGGCATTTCATTATCAACCGGAACATAATAGCATCCTGCTGCTACACAACCGAAAAAAGCACATATAGCAGAAGGTGATTTTTCCATAAATACTACAATTGGCTTTTTATAATGACCTCTTTTAGCGAAAAATGTACCTATAGCCACTACTTCCTCTTCCATTTGTGAAAAAGTGACAGAATCATTTTCCGATGCAAAGGCTATTTTGTTTGGATATTTATCATGTATTTCATATAAATACGAAAGCACATTTATTCTGTTCATTTTTCGCTTTCCCCTTAAGATTTTTGTTGTTGCTGACTTTTGATAATCAAACCGTTTGTTTTACTTTTTCTCTGTGTATGAATCTCTATCCCATTCAAATTCTGTTGTGGCTACTGTTGGATATTTTGATTTATCATAAGTATAGAACTCATAATTCGGTATTGATATTCTTGATGCATACTCTGCAACCTCTGCATCTGTTCTTAAAAATGCATTCCAAGTTCTTTTGCGGTAACAGGGATCAAAATGATACCAATTACCATCTACATTAACCAAATGCCAATAGTGATTTGCATTAGGATTATTTATTCTATTTACTTTTAATTTTTCTACACCTATTTTCTCTAGCAAAATATCACTCATTGAAAAATAAGTAAAGCAATCTCCGGCTCCGTTTGTGAATCCTCGTTTTGCCTCTGCACGCCAATCATCTTTGTTAGAATGACCGTCATATGTCATGCTTCCATTGACATATTTATAAATTTCCCACATTTTTTCGACTTGAGTCATATCCTCTGTGATTATTCTGTCTAAGACGTCCTGAGCTAAGGCATTAACTTCATCCTCTGTTACTGTACTTTCAACAAGCGTTATTAGCGTTGTTTCTGAAGTAGAATTACCAGCGTCATCTGTCGCAGTATAAATAACCTCATATTCACCTGGAGCTTTTGTATTTACAGCATCTCTATTTACAGTAATTTCTACATCTGTATCTATGTCATCTACTGCGTATACACCGCTTAAATAAGAAATACCCTCTCCTACATAGAATTGCTTTTTAACTACTCCATAAAGCTTTGGTGCTTCAAAATCCGGAACAGGCTGTGGTGTAGGTCTGGGTACTGGTGTTGGCTTCGGAGTTGACATATTGATATTTGCTGTTGATTTATTTGCTTCATTGTATGCTACATTAGAATTGCTATTCTCGCTACAACCAGCAAGCATTAAAGCTATTAATAATAATAATGACGCCTTCGTAAGTTTATTTATTTTCATTTTATTCCCCTCCAATTAAATATGAGATTTTATTTCTCAATTCCATAAATATTATATGAGGGTTTATTTTTTTGTCAATGTGAAATATATATCGATTCCCTGTGAAATGCCATAAAAAATTTGAGTCACATATAGAAATTTTAATATAATTTTGTGCATACAAGTATTTGGCAGAAAAAGCTTTGATTTTCCGCTTAAATTTATCAAAATAACTATTCAAGACAAATATACTCTAGTACAAATAACTATATTAGCAAAAAACTTAACACAGACTTCTAATATTTTGATTTGTTATCAAATTACGAAATTTTAATCCTTATATATACAATTTTTATTCACAGCTTTTGAGCAGTAAAAATACAATATTAATATGAGGTGAATTATGCAAAATGAATTTTTATGTTATATTAGCTTTTTTAGCCACATTAGGAACATGGCTATTAACTGCGTTGGGCTCTGCAACTGTTATTTTTTTTAAATCTCCAAAGCAAAAAATATTAAATATAATGCTTGGTTTTGCATCTGGCGTAATGATTGCTGCAAGCTTTTGGTCCTTACTCGCACCAGCTATTGAACGGGCCGAGAGCTTTTCTGAGTTACCTGCATATTTTGTTGCGGCCATAGGCTTTTTATTAGGTGCTGTTTTCATTTGGATTGCAGACAAATCAATATTAACAATCCGAAAAAAAATCTTTACTCCCCAAAAAGAAGATTCAAATCACAATAGTAAAACACAAAGAATATTTATGTTAATCCTTTCTATCACTCTCCATAATATTCCTGAAGGATTGGCCGTCGGCGTTGCCTTTGGTGCACTTCAAAATATTACTAATGTCGATAGTATAGGACAAAGCATAATGTGCGCCGTTTCCGTGGCTATAGGCATCGGAATACAAAATTTTCCAGAAGGTGCTGCTGTATCACTCCCTTTACGAAGAGAAGGCTTTTCTCGTAAAAAGAGCTTTCTTTTAGGTCAGGCTACCGGAATTGTAGAACCTATTGCCGGAGTAATTGGTGCTATTTTAGTAGTTCATATAGAAAGTATTTTACCATATGCTTTGTCATTTGCCGCCGGAACAATGATTCTTGTTGCAACTCATGAATTAATACCCGAATGTCAAAAAGATCGAAAAATTGATTCTTATAGTGCAACTATGGGAATAATTTTGGGTTTCACTATTATGATGATTTTAGATATTATGTTTGGCTAAAAATTAATAATGTCATTATTTTTTATAGTTGAAGCTAGAGCTTTAACTATAAAAAGCTAAAAAAGCAGGCGGAAACATTGATATCCGCCTCTTATATTATCATATGTGATAATATCCAAAGCTTACCTATTATTTTCCTCATATGCCTTTCGTACAGCTTTTGCAAGCTGGTCTGCACAGGAGGTTGGTCTTCTGCCACAGGTATTCCCAAGCAGTTTTTCTTCTATTTCTTCAACGGTCGCACCCTCAAGTAGCTTCGATATAGCTTTTAAGTTGCCATTGCAGCCACCATAAAATTCGATGTTGCTTATTACATTATCATTAATGTCAAAACTAATAATCTGCGAACAGACATTTTCTGTTTTATATTTATAACGCATTATTAACACTCCTTTATTGTATTAACAAAATATATTATGTTAAAAATTATTGTAAATATTTATTTTCACCATTTATACTCTATTTATATATAAAATAAAACAATTGATATTACTAAAAGCAAAACGAAAATACAAATCGAAACTATTAAAATATATTGTAAAACTTTCTGTTTTAATATTTTTTTACAAATCATTGATAGTATTAAACCAAAAGTAGACGCCCCGAATAAGCAAATACCGTATGCCCAACCAATACCAAAATAATCTGCAGCACTTACTCCGTGAGTGTTGTCCAATTCATTTAGAGTACAATTGACGTCAACTATACTATAAACACAAAAAGCTAATGAACCAATTAAAAGCACACATGAAACAACAAATATTATAGTTGAAATCACCCTTTTAATAAGACCACGACCTTCCAAAATATCTAAAAACTTGCTTTTTATATTCAATATACTCCTGTCCAAAAGCTTCTATCAAAAAATCTTCTTCTACATTTACTATCTGCAAATGAAAAAGAAACACAGCCAAGGCTGTTACAGCAAAAAGATACCAAGTGAAAAACGAAAGCAAGATACCTATATACATAAGATCAAAGCCTAAAAAGGCTGGATTTCTACTTATAGAATAGATCCCCGTTGTCACCAAATTAGTTTTCTCGTTTCTTTGCACACCTGCTCTCCAATTATCCTTCATCTGTAATACAGCTATAACAAAAACAAAAACTCCAAGAGCAGTTATTGCAACACCAGCTATTTTCATTGCTTTATATGAATTCATAGAAGATAACGCAATGCTAATAATTTGGATTAGAGGTAATATACAAGTCGTTATCTTTAGAGCTATTTCGATAAATTTTACAAAGCCCTCTTTTCCTCTTCCTAATTGGTCTGTTTTAATTCCTTGCTTTTTTTGGCTGATTACCTTTGCAAAATAGCAAACGTAAAAAATTGCCATAAGCGCCAGCGTCATTATTTTTATAATCATATTTTACCTCAACCTTCACCTTTTTTATATAAATAGCAATCCTTCTCATGTGAATATATTACACCTATTGCTTGCAGATAGGAATAAATAATAACAGAACCCACAAAGCTCATTCCTCTTTTTTGTAAATCCTTTGAAATAGCATCTGATAATTCATTTGTAGTTTTATCTGCTTCGTAAATAATAATACCACCTGTAAAAATTTTCAAATAATTATAAAAAGAACCGTATTCTTCAATTATGTTCTTAAAAACAATACTATTTTTAATGCTTGCAATTATTTTGCGCTTATTTCGTATGATGTCTTTATTATTTATTAATTCATTTATTTTTACTTCATCATATGTAGTCACTTTATTTATATCAAAATCATCATACGCTTTTCTAAAGCTTTCCCTTTTATTTAGAACACATTCCCACGATAAACCTGCTTGAAATGATTCCAATATCAGCATTTCAAACAAATAATTATCATTAAAATTTGGCACACACCATTCGCTGTCGTGGTATTTGACATATATCTCATTTTTTAAATTGCACCATTTGCATCTTTTTTTGATAACCATATTTTACTTATTCCACCATCCCGAGGTGATTTACCTATTAAAAGAATAATTGCATCTCACCAAGTCTGTTTTTTTGCAATTAATCATCCTTGCATAACTATTTTGTCATCCACAATTTTCATCAAATTTCTTTCTGCTTCAATATCCTGCGAATAAGGATATGTTTTTGCAATGTTTTCAAACTTCTGCCTTATTGTTTCTGCTTTTTCTGTATTCTGTTCAAAAATCAAAGCAATGGCATATTGAGTGCGAAGTACCGATGGATAATGTTTCATTGTTTTCATAAATTTCTTTTGCTCTTTATTTAGCATACATTCTATGACTTCACTACGATTTTCCTCAATTAGCTCCATATAAATTCTATCGCACATCAAAAGGTCATGATGTAATCCCACAATTCCACTTTCGATTTCAAGTATATGTTCTATAAGTGTATCTGCCTCTTTAAATTTTTCCTCGTCCATAAGTCTGTTACACGCAAATACTGCTCGTGCTGCCACCATACTGTTTTTCATGGCTTCATCTGTCGGTATAGCAAACCACTCAGAAGGCATATCTTTACTACGAACTCCTTTTGTACACTGCTCATTTATTTTGAGTTGAACCCAAAAGGCTTCTGCTGCTTCTTTGTTTTTTAACAGAGCAAATGCATTGTATCCGTCGTTATCAACTGCTCCCATGCGCATTGGTATGCCATTCATCATTGCAACCATAATTCCTACTATTGCAAATATAAGAAAAAGATATGAAACAAATGGAACATTTTTAAATTGAAAATATCCTATTAATAATAAAATGCCAAGAATTACATTAATAAATGATCCGCCGAGATTATATAACACGAATGGAAATTTACCGTTCTTCATGTCTGGAGGAATCATAAGACATTGACCACCCGTTCCAGATAAGCTAAGTCTTTTAAACTTAATTTTACCATTTTCATTTAACCACATAAAAGAAGCAATGCGAAAAGAGCTAAATTTATATCCCGTCATCAAGCCAAACAAAAGATGACCTGCTTCGTGCACAATCATATGGAAAAATAATGCAGCGTACATACCAAAAAACAAACCCGTAATTGAAAGAATTACTTCAAGTAAAGTTGTCTCTAGGGTAAACATATCAAAATATGAAACCATCACAACACCACAAATCGCACCAATTAGCATCATAAATGCTATTGCTATGTATTGCTGCCAAACTATTTTTTTCTTTTTATTTTTACTAACCATTTTTTACCTCTTAATACCTTTGATAAATTACTAAATTTTTCGTTTTAAATGCTAATTTTTGCTTTCTTTACAATCGCTTCAATGCACTTCTTCATATAATTCTTTTAATTTCATTCTTAACCTTATCCAAGTAATTACAAGTTAGGACAGGAGTCAAACTACTTATTTCATCTATAGATTTTTCCCACCACTTGAACTTAAGCATAAGCTCAATTAATTCAACTGCCGATTTAGATGTTTTCGAATCATTATTATCTTCTCTGCATCTTTCTTTTTGCGAACGTTTATTCTGTATCCATCTTTTGAAGATGCTGTATAAACCTTTAGATATTGTTCCAATGAAAGAACTTTAAATTGAGTACCTGATTCGCTTTTATGTTCTATATCAGACAAATTAATTTTCGCAAAGGATTCCAGCTCCTCAAAGGAGGCATATGAATAGCAAATTTTGTCTTTTTGAAAGGTATGTTCATGTTCATCAATTAAAATATAACCTTCATCAGTTAGAGCTTTTTTAAATTCATTCCATTTTTCGTTGATAAAAATAGACGGTATTAAAATATCAATATCATCTGAACTTAAATTTTCGTCAGTTAAATATTCAAGCCCTAAAGAGCCGTACATTAAAGGAATAATGCTAAATTTATCGTATAGCAATTTGGCATTTTCAAAAAACATTGTTTTCTTCATAATTACCTCTTTAAACGATAGCCGATTTATCTCTTAATTAAAGTCGCAAGTATTCTCGGCTATTTTTATAAATCAATATTTATTTCATACTTTTCATCAATGAGTATATAATTCAAATTGTACCTGTGTACATTTTCTAACATTTCTGCATTATCTATCAGCACACTTTCCATGGTGCAGTCTTCGTCATCCAAGCGATTTTCTATAACATTTGCGTATTTCTTTATGGTTTCAAAATTATTTCTTATGTATTTTTCGCTCATCACAAGGCAGTAATATTTGATATTTTTTATATATTCTATTTCGAAATCCTCTTGCCAATCAAACGGAATATAGCAGCCTTCGACAATCAAATTTTGTTTGTTTTCAACGGCAGTTTTAATCATTTCACGAACAATTGGCCACAAATATTCTGTAAGCTCTTTATCGTCCATCGGGGTAAGTTCTGTTTGCTTGCTTCGAATCAAACCCATTTTTAAATGGTCTATGGATAAATATGGATATTTATATTTTTCCATTAACTTTTGGGCAAGAGCTGTTTTGCCTGTATGCGATGCACCTGTAATTATTATAATCATATCTTAAGCCCTCGGTTCTCCGTATTCTCTGAACATGGCTTTCGTGGAAACAATCCACTGTTTTCCAAATTTACACACATCAATACCTTCCACCAACTTACCATAAGCAATAGCTTTGCGCAACGTACTTTCATTCAACAACCAAAGATGAGTAGCATCGCTAAGTGCCATAAGACCGTCAAACGGCGTCTCTACTAAAACACCATTATCCCAAAGCTCTTCACAAGAAAGATCTATGTCGTCATTCCACACAATACCATGGCCTCCTACATCTACAGTTACATCAGAAAACAGACCCGTGTCTTTTAACTCAGCAAATAATGGAATGCTTTCAAACAAAGGACTCACATCATATATCTTTGTACACCCCTCCGCAAACTGGACACTCAAGCGATATCCAGACAAAGGATAAACATTTTTAACTTTATGAAACATGGTTACCTCCCTATTCTAATGGAGGAAGATGCTTAAAATCCTGTGTTTCCCAAATCAAAAGAAGATCTCTCTTGTTAATAGAAATCCACTCTCTTACCAGCTCAAGTGCTTTGTTAGGAAGTGCACCCTCCAATATATCTCCGTCAGCAATTGTGATTGCCGCCATATCATCCCCATAGATTGCGTGAATATGGGGCGGATTATGCTCTTTTTGTAAAAAATACATACGAATAACGATTCCATAAAACCTTGATATTACAGGCATTTAATCAACTCCTTTTATAATATTATATCACGATATAGTGATATAATCAATATTGCAAAAGATACACTGTTATTATTTCCAAAGTCCATCTTCCCAAGCGGCGAGTTCTTCTTTAGTAACCTTCGGCTTAAACACTTTTCCTTCTATCAAATTAGAGTTTGGACAGCTCGGCTGTAACTTCTCGTTTGTTTTCCCCATTTTGCTGCCGCCAGATGTTGCAAATGTAACTATATTCTTACCAGTCAAGTCATAACTTTCCAAAAAAGTATTTATGATTGTAGGCGCTACATACCACCAAATAGGAAAGCCGACAAAAATAACATCATACTCATCCATATTGTCACAAAGACTTTCTATTTCAGGGCGAGAATCAGGATCTTTCATTTCGATGGAACTGCGTGATTTTCTGTTCAACCAGTTCAAATCAGCTTTTGTATAAGGAATCTTAGGCTTAATTTCATAAATATCCGCTCCGATTGCTTCAGAAAGTGTCTTTGCCACCTTTGCTGTCACACCACTTGCAGAAAAAAACGCTACTAACTTTTTGCTCATATCTTTTCACTCCATTATCTATATTATGTCACTATTTATGTCAATTTTGAGCATTACACAATTTTTATATCTTTATTATATCACGATTATGCCTTTTTCAATAGCTTTTTGAAAATAAAACAGTAAATTAGATATATTTTACCGAAAATTTTAGATTTTTGTTATCAAAAAAATAATAGTAGTTCATATATTTCCCGAACTGGACCAAGTTCATTTAACCTATCTCAAATTGGAACGTATCAGGTTATATTTGAAGTTAGCGTTGATGAAGCTGGTCAATTAATTCTAACCTTAAACGGAGAAGATTTGGAGTATACAGTAGTGGGCAGAGCTGTTGGCGCTTCACAAATTGTAGGAATGGCAATTGTCACAACCGCTGTTACAGACTCAATCCTTACTGTTCGAAATCCTGCCAGCAATGCGGCAGCACTTACTATTACACCGCTTGCAGGTGGCACACGCCCTGTTTCTGCTCATCTTGTAATTACGCAGATAGGATAAATATAAAAACACCTGCATATTAGCTTTCAGTAAAAAGAACTGCAATTTTGAAATGAACCACAAGGTTTAGGCAGAATTAAAGAACAAATTATCGGTGAATGAGTTCAGTATTGTGCTGGACTCATTCATTTTAATTCTAAGAAAATTCTTTCATTTTTATAATATAAAAACCATGTCACATAATACTAAAATTTAATGCAAAAACTCTCTCATCCATTGATAAGAGAGTTTTTATTTCAAATTAGCAACTTTTTATTTTTAAACACAAGTTATTTATAAACACATAAATTATCTTACAGGAATAGGCAACAGCTTTCTTGTCTGTGCCTTATACTCTGCAAAGCCATCTTTTTTAGATTGTCTGCCGTCTGCCATGGGGATACTTACGGTCAAAAACAGAATAGTGTTGCACATAGCACCTATAGCAAGATACCAAGCATTCGGTGCACTAATTATAACAGACAATCCTACACCCCACCACATGAGTATTTCTCCAAGGTAATTCGGATGTCTTGAATATTTCCAAAGACCAACGCGTATAAACGTGCCATTTTTATTTTTACGAAATTTGTGCATTTGAATATCAGCAATACCCTGAATAGTAGCTGCACCAAGTGATACACAAAGAAAAATAATGCTGCCTATATTTGCCGAAATGTTATGTATCAATGCATAAACGGCAGGCACAACACATCCGTACACTACAAGCGTTGGCACCATATGAATGCCAACAAAATTGATTATCGGATAAAAGATACCCGTCTTTTCTTTCAGCATTGTATACCGCCAATCCTGATGCTCAAGATTCTTAAAGGTATATGCCCAGTTAGCTGTTAGACGAACAGCCCAAAAAGATATAACGATTATAAGCAACACACCAAAAGCATTTAGCTTGCATTGAGTAGCAAAGCTAATAAGAATTACGGGCGGCTGTACACTCCAATATGGATCATAGACCGATGCGTTGCCAAATACAATACTAAAAATAAATGTCACCATGGTTGCAACCACATCAGCAACAAGCAACGATATCCACCAAGAATAATTAAGAGCATTATAAAGGATAATACCAATTAGAGTAGCTATTATGTAAACAAGTGTAACAACTATAAAACTTGCTATGCGATTTTGCTTTAACTGTCTCATTATTTTTCCTCGTTTCTAAGTATTAGTTAGACATATTGAAAGTTGTCTTACTCTTTTTTCTCAAGTTCGTTTATGCGTTCTTCTAAACTTTTAACTCTCTTTTCAAGACCTATTATGACCTCATTGATTCCAAACACAAAAAAAGATAAAACAAATGCTATACCTATCTCAATCAAAAAAGGGTCTCCACTTTCAAAAAGCTTCCAGCCACCGAAAAAAACAAATAAATATATTGAAATAAGGCAAAGAATAAATGTTCCAGCCCATCTTAAAAGTAACTTGATTTTATTTTTCATTGGTCTATCTCCCTGTAAATTCATATTTTAAGAAAATGATTATAGCACAACAAATTACTCAATACTACAAAAAAAGACTCCCTTACATATTGATAAAGGAGTTTAAAACCATGGTACAGATGATGGTATTTTAACCCACACCAAGGAATTTAGGTAAGTGCCAAACATTTCACGTCATATAAACATAGCAAGAAAATGTGGAATTGATATTTTTTCAAAAACACCTAAGTTATCACCAATCAATTTAAATGCAATTATGCATATTTTCGGCTTATATTACGGCA
>JAZNOJ010000016.1:0-1829 GCA_045580735.1 Candidatus Egerieisoma sp.
ATATCACTATGCTCATAAATGCTAATTATTTTATTTTATATATATAAATAATATTAATTTTTGTTTATTATTATCAAAAATCACCAAGATTCGCATTTTACAGAATCTTGGTGATTTTTTAGGCTGTTTTTTTACAGCCCCATGTCTTATCATATGCTAAGATAAAATCCTGTAAATTTTTCCCTTTTAAGATTTCTAAACCGTTCGAGGATAATTCCTCAGAAAAATTGCTAATGTATCTTTCTATAGTACGAATATCCACGTCAAAATATGTAGCGATCATCTCTTTGGTAAAATAATACTTTTCGTTCCAAAAAACACATGCAATATCAACGGTTGTACGCACCTCGTCAACCGCCATTTCGTTATTCAAAATATTTTGTCGATCAATTCTTGAGGATGTTAAATCTTTAGACATATGCAACTCCTAGATTGTTATTTATAGTAATTAGAACATATTTCACGAACAATGTAAATAACTGTGAAAATGAAGGTTCTTTTCCTAAAACCGTGAAAATAGGATGTGAATAAGAAAATTACAGTAGAACATATTCAGTATATTCTATGCTTCTTCCCGGACTCGGACTTCTTGGATAAGAAAAAGTGGGGTTTTTGTTATTCTTTACGTGCAAATTTTCACCATTTTACTTCAGAAATTTCCTGAGCAATTTCTCATTTAATTTGCTTTTATACGGCTGATATCTCATAGGTAAATCGAGCCACGTCTTTTTGTTAACAATTGATTTTGAGTGGGAAAAAGTATCAAAGCCCATCTTGCCATGATATGCGCCCATACCGCTTTCACCGACTCCACCAAAACCCATTTCAGTCGTAGCAAGGTGTATTATGACGTCATTTACACAGCCGCCTCCGTAACAAAGCTCAGTATCCACTCTTTCAATCTGCCTTTTATCACTCGTAAAAAGGTACAACGCCAGCGGCTTTTGCTTTTTTTAATATCTTGTACCAATTCATCAAAATTATCATACGTTAAAATTGGCATTATCGGGCCAAAAATTTCCTCTCCCATTACGTCATCTTCATTTGTCACATTATCCATAACAGTTGGTGAAATCTGCAAAGTGTCAGGATTTAAAATACCCCCAAGCACAACCTTATTTTTATCAATAAGTCCACAGAGGCGATTAAAATGTTTTTCGTTTATTATCTTGCCATAATTTGTATTTTCAAGAGGGTTATTTCCGTATTGGTTTACAATTTCATTTGAGACTTCCCTTATAAAATCATCTTTAACGCTTTTATGGCACAGAATATAATCTGGCGCAACGCAGGTCTGGCCACAATTTAGAAACTTTCCAAATACTATCCTCTTTGCGGCAAGCTTTATATCAGCACTTTCATCTACTATGCAAGGACTTTTTCCTCCAAGTTCCAATACAACCGGTGTTAAAAATTATGCCGCGTGGCGTAGGACTTCTTTTCCTATGTTCTGACTGCCAGTAAAGAATATAAAATCAAATTTTTGTTCTAAAAGTGTTGCATTTTCGGCCCTGCCGCCTGTAATTACTTTTACGTATTCAGGTGCAAAGCATTCTGATAACATCTTCTCTACAAGCTGACTTGTATGCGGAGAGTAAGCGCTTGGTTTAACTATGACCGTATTACCTGCAGCTATTGCAAGCACAAGCATCAAGATATACAATGCGTCATTCGGATTGTGAATATCAATCGTATACATCATAGCTGTCAAACCAAGAAAAAAGACGTTGTTTAAATAGCAATTTCATAATTATCCTCCGCATAATACTTTTGTAAAATATAGCAAGTAATATATAACTTACTATATTTTACTAAAAACAAATGACTCC